>CAZUBF010000073.1:0-17133 GCA_964618555.1 uncultured Azohydromonas sp. | reverse complement strand
GTGAACTACGTCGCACAGCAGGTCGGCGGCAAGGGCGGCGGCAAGCCCGACATGGCGATGGCCGGCGGCACCGACGCCGCGGCGCTGCCGCGTGCGCTGGCTTCCGTCGCGGGCTGGGTCGGCGAGCGGGTCTGAAGGAGCCCGGGGCGGGGTCGACGCGGCCCGCCGTCCTCCGCGAGGTCGAGAATGTCCCTCCGAGGGGCCCGGCGTGACCCGGGGAGCCGATCCTGCGCCGTTGCGCCCTCAGGGGGTGCTGGGGCGGCGGCGCAGCTGCTCGCGCAGCGCGTCGCAGGGGTCGGGCTGCGGGGTGGGGGCGTAGGCGCGCCAGTCGTCGCCCCGCAGCCCGACCGCCGGCTCGCCGAACAGCACCACCTGCACCGGCACGTGGGCCGGCAGGTGCAACGGCACGCCGCGGTCGCGCGATGCGTGCTGCGCGCCGGCCAGCAGCAGCACGTCGTGCCCCGGCGCCGCGCGTGCGTGGGCTTCGACGGCTGCGTCGGCGAGCGCGAGGTCGCGCGCGATCTGGATGCGCACCATGCCCGCTTCCTGCTGCGGCGGCAGCAGGCCGCAGTGCCCGTCGCGCACCGCCTGCACGAGCTTCTCGCGCACCGGCGGCGCGACGCGCCGCTCGAGCGTGTCGTCGCGCATTGCTTCGCGCATCGCTTCGCGCGGCAGGTTGCCGCCGAACACCGGCACGCCGGCGCGCACCGCATGCATCACGACGGCAGCGTAGGGTTCCCACGGCCAGCCGCGCCAGCCCAACGCCTCGCGCACGCGCGCGTCGTCGGCGTCGGCGGGCAGGGCGCGCGTGTCGCGCCCGCGCTCGGCCATCTCGAGCACCACCGCCGCCAGCGTGCCGGCTTCGGCCCGGCGGCGCACTTCGTCGGCGAACTGGCGCTGCTGGTCGGGCTGGTCGTGCAGCTCGCCGAAGATCAGCACGTCGGCGCCGGCCATGCCGGCGCCGAGCCCGACCAGCAGCGCCGCCGCGGCGCGAAGGCGCGCGGCGCCGCGGATGGACATCGGGCCTGACATCGTGACAGCATAGCTCGACCGCCACGAGGAGCGACCCGATGGACATCACGCTTCGCCGCGCGCGCCCGACCGATGCCGAGGCGTTCGAGCGCATGATGAACCGCCCCGAGGTGCACGCCGGGCTGATGCAACTGCCGTACGCGACGGCGGACTTCTGGCGCGCCCGGCTCGTCGAGCCGGGCGGGCCGGCGGTGGCCGAGCTGCACCTCGTCGCCGAGGTCGGCGGCGAGCTGGCCGGCAGCGCGGGGCTGCACCCGGTCGGCCCGGCGGTGCGGCGCCGCCACGCGATGATGCTCGGCATCAGCGTGGTGCCCGAGTGGCAGCGCCGCGGCGTCGGCTCGGCGCTGATGGGTGCGCTGTGCGCCTACGCCGACCGCTGGCTCGGCGTGCTGCGGCTCGAGTTGACGGTGTACGCCGACAACGCGCCGGCGATCGCGCTGTACCGCAAGTTCGGCTTCCAGCACGAGGGCACGCACCGCGCCTACGCGCTGCGCGACGGCGAGTACGTCGACGCGCACGCGATGGCGCGCCTGCACCCGGACCCGCCGCAGCCGTCGCCGCGCTGACGGTGCGTGCGACACTTTGCGCCATGGCGACGCCCCCCCCGCCCCACAGCAGCGACGCCGAGATCGAGCACCTGAACACGCTGTGCCGGCGGCTGGCCGGGTTCAAGCACGACGTGTCGCTCGAGTGGGTCGACGGCTTCATGACCGCGCTGCTCGCCGGCCCGCGCACGGTACCGCCCAGCGAGTGGTTGCCGGCCATGTTCGACGACGCGTTCGACCGCGCCTTCGCCGACCCCGAGGACCTGCGGCAGGCGATGGCCGCGTTCGTCGGCCGCTGGAACGTGATCGCGCGCCAGCTCGACCCCGAGGCGCTGCTCGACGACCCCGAGGTGCTGCGGCTGTCGCCGCTGGTCGTCGACTACGACGACGAGGTGCGCAGCGAGCTCGTCGCCGAGGGCCGCCTGGGCGTGGACGACCTCGCGCGGCTGCCGCCCAACGGTGCGGTGTGGGCCGAGGGGTTCATCGACGCGGTCAAGGCCTTCCCGGGCGACTGGCCCGGGCCCGACCTGGACACCGACGAGGGCCGGTTCCACGACGACTGCCTGATGGGCGTGATCGCGCTGACGCTGGACGAAGCCGACCTCGCCGCCTACGTCGCCGAGCGTCACCCCGACCAGGCCCTGTCGCGCGACGACCTCATCGACGAGGCCTGCTTCTGCGTGCAGGACCTGCGCCTGTACTGGCTGGACCACGCCCCCACGCACGCGCCGATCCGTGTCGCGCCCAGGCCCGGGCGCAACGATCCGTGCCCCTGCGGCAGCGGCCGCAAGTACAAGAAGTGCTGCGGCGCCGGCGCGGGCTGACCCGCGGTGCGGGCTGCTAGAGTGCGCGCCACGATGAGCGCGCACGCGACGACCCCACCCGCCGACGACGCCGAACTGGCCGGTCGCCACGTCGTGCTCGGCCTCAGCGGCGGCATCGCCTGCTTCAAGTCGGCCGAACTGGTGCGCGTTCTGGTGAAGGCCGGCGCCACGGTCCAGGTGGTGATGACCGAGGCGGCCGAGCAGTTCATCACCGCGGTGACGATGCAGGCGTTGTCCAACCGCACCGTCTACATCAGCCAGTGGGACGCGCGCGCGCCGAACAACATGGCGCACATCAACCTGACGCGCGAGGCCGACGCGCTGCTCGCCGCGCCGGCCAGCGCCGACCTCATCGCCAAGCTCGCGCAGGGCCGTGCCGACGACCTGCTCAGCCTGGCCTGCCTGGCGCGGCCGGTCGAGCGCTGCGCGCTGCTGCTGGCGCCGGCGATGAACCGCGAGATGTGGGCGCACCCGGCGACGCAGCGCAACGCCGCGCAGGTCGCCGCCGACGGTGCGGTGCTGCTCGGCCCCGCGGCCGGCGACCAGGCCTGCGGCGAGGTCGGCGACGGGCGCATGCTCGAGCCGCAGGAACTGCGCGACGCGCTGGTCGCACACTTCCAGCCCAAGCTGTTCGCCGGGCGCAGGGTGCTCGTCACCGCCGGGCCGACCTACGAGGCGATCGACCCGGTGCGCGGCATCACCAACCTCAGCAGCGGCAAGATGGGCTTCGCGCTGGCGCGCGCCGCGGCCGACGCCGGCGCCGAGGTCACGCTGGTCGCCGGTCCGGTGGCGCTGGACACGCCGCGCGGCGTGTGCCGCATCGACGTGCGCAGCGCGCAGCAGATGCACGACGCGGTGCTGCCGCTGGCGCCGCGCCACGACGTGTTCGTCGCCACCGCGGCGGTGGCGGACTGGCGCCCGGCGCAGGCGGCCGGACACAAGCTGAAGAAGGCCGACGGTCACGTCGCGCCGTCGATCGCGATGGCCGAGAACCCGGACATCCTGGCCAGCGTGGCGCGGTTGCCCGGGGCGCCGTACTGCGTCGGTTTCGCCGCCGAGAGCCACGACCTGGCGCGGCACGCGCGCGAGAAGCGGCTGCGCAAGGGCGTGCCGCTGATCGTCGGCAACGTCGGCCCCGACACCTTCGGCCGCGACCACAACGCGCTGCTGCTCGTCGACGCCGACGGCGAACACCAGATCGGCCACGGTCACAAGCTGGCGCTGGCGCGCCGGCTGGTGGCCGAGATCGCGCGGCGGCTGCCGGCGGTGGGGGCGGCGCGGTGACGACCATCGAGCTGAAGGTGCTCGACGAGCGCGTGGCCGACGCGCTGCCGGCCTACGCGACGCCGGGCAGCGCCGGGCTGGACCTGCGCGCGTGCATCGACGCGCCGCTCAAGCTCGACCCCGGCCAGACCGCGCTGATCCCCACCGGCATCGCGATCCACATCGGCGACCCGCACCTCGCGGCGATGATCCTGCCGCGCTCGGGGCTGGGCCACAAACACGGCATCGTGCTCGGCAACCTGGTCGGGCTGATCGACAGCGACTACCAGGGGCCGCTGATGGTCAGCTGCTGGAACCGCGGCCACGCGCCGTTCGTCGTCGAGCCGCTCGAGCGCATCGCGCAGCTGGTGATCGTGCCGGTGGTGCAGGCGCGTTTCCGCCGTGTCGACGCCTTCGACGCGTCGCATCGTGGCGAGGGCGGGTTCGGGTCGACCGGGAAGGACTGAACCTCGCTCACGGCGGCGCGGCGCGCAGCCGGGCCCACAACCGGCCTGCGCGTTCGGGCCACGCACCGGCGGCGGCCTGCGCCAGCGCGTCGGCGGCACGCGCCTGCTCCAGGCCCATGCCCTGCGCCTCGGCGAGCGAATAGGCGCGCTGCAGCAGTGCGACGCCGTCGGCGTGACGCTGCTGCAGGCAGGCGCGGTGGCCGTGCAGCCGCGCGTGCAGGATCGCCGCCGGCGCGAACAGCCGCACCTGCCGTTGAAGCGCCGGCCCGAACTCGGCCCAGGTGGCATCGGCGGCGTCGCTGCGCGTGCCGCGCTGCATCGCGTGGTGCTGCAGCGCGAGCAGCGTGTCGCCGAGGGCGGCGTAACCTTCGTGGCCCCACCAGCCGCAACGCATGCGCGCCGCCGACGCGACGCCGGTGCGCACCGCGGCCCAGGCCGCATCGACGTCGCCGCGCCGCCACGCCAGCCGCGCGGCCAGGCCGAGGCGGCGCAGCGTGTAGGCGGCGTCGAGATTCTCGATCTCGGTCATCGCATCGGCGGCGCGTCGGTACTGCGGTTGCAGCGTCGCGTCGTCGACGCCGAGGCACAACCCGACCTCGACGAGCCCGACCGGGCCCCAGGCGCGCCACGCGTCGCCGGGTCGGGCCAGCGCGACGTCGCAGAGCTGCGCGAAGCGGGACTGCGCCTCGCCGAGCCGGCCCTGGAAGAACAGCAGCTTGCCGGCGAGTGCACGCAGCCCCAGGGCCTGACGCCAGGCGTGCCAGCGGCCGTACTGGTCGGCGACGGCGTCGAGGCGCGCGACGAGCCCGTGCCAGTCGCCGAGTTGCATCAGGATCATGCCGTGCGTGTACTCGGCCATCGCGTGCTCGAGCGCACCGGTCGGTCGCGCCAGGCGCTGCGCGCGGCGGTGCACCCGGCGCATCGCCCCGAGCCGGCCGGCGCCGCCCAGCGCCATCGCCGTCCACAGGCGGCGCAGCGTCGCGCCCATGCCGAGGCGTCGCAACAGCCAGGCGTTGACCAGCCAGTGCCGTGTCCACGGCTGCGGGTCGGGAAAGAACGCGAGCATTTCGCCGAAGCCGCTACCGCTGCGCAGCAACAGTGCGGCGAACGCGTCGCGCGCCGACCCCGGCGCCGGCCAGTCGCGAAGCGTCGCCACCCGCAGCGCGGCGGCGGCCAACCCGGCCCAAGGCGCGCTCTCAAGGTGCTCGGGACCCAGCCCCAGCGTCGCATAGGCCTGCCGGTAGTGGCGCAGCGCGGTGCGCGAGTCGCCGGCGCCGACCAGGCACTCGGCGCGCCGCAGCGACCAGCCGACGGCCAGCCACGGCGGCAGGTCGGCGCGCGTCAGTGCGCGCGCGAACAGCGCGGCGGCTTCGGCCTGGCGGTCGGTGGCGGCCAGCGCCAGCGCGACGCGGTCGATCCACGGCGCGAACCGCGGCAGCGGCAGCCGTTCGCAGGCCTGTCTGGCCGCCTCGGCGAGTGTCGAGGCGGCGCCGAGGCTGCCGGCGACGACGTCCGCGGCCCGCGAGCGTGTCGCGTCGTCGACATCGGCCAGCGCGCCGAAGGCCGGCACCGCCGGCAACGTCTCGTCGAGCCGGCGCACGAGCGCGTCGAGCACCTCGGGCTCGAGCGCGGCGCAGGGCGGCCGGGCGCGCAGGAACCGTCGCTGCAGCGGGTGCGGCGCCAGCCGCGGCGAGGCGGGGACGGCCTCGATCGGGGCGTCGTTGCGCAGCCCCGACCGGTCCGCTCCGTCCTGAGCACCAGGAAGGGCCTGAGACGGGTCGACGGTCAGCCAGCCGTGCGCGCGCAGCGTCGCCAGCGCCTGCGCGTCGACGCCCACCGCCTCGGCGAGTGCGGCGTCGACACCCGCCGGCACGCAGGCCAGCCGCAGCGCTGCGTCGCGCGCCGCATCCCCCAGCCGCGCCCACGAATCGCCGAGCACCTGTTCGACGCTGCGGTGGCGGGCGTCGTCGGCGTCGGCATCGGCCGGCAGCCGGCCCCGGTCGAGCTGCGCGAGCACCGCATCGACGCCGGCGTCGCCGGCCTGGCGCGCCGCCAGCTCCAGCGCCAGCGGCAGGCCGCCGAGCTGTTGGCACAGCCGCGCGATCGCCGCGCCCTGCGTCGAGGCGTCGAAGCGCGGCTGCAGCCGCCGCACCGCAGCGACGAACAGCGCCGCCGCGTCCGACGAACACGGGTCGTCGCTGCGACGCGGTTGCGTCGCGAGTCCGTCGAGCGGCAGCAGCCACTCGTGCGCGCCGCCGATGCGCGTGCGCGACGTCGCGAGCACCTGCACGCCGGGCGCGCGCTCGCGCAGCGCCGACGCCAGCTCGCGTGCCGCGGGCTGCGCCTCGAGCTCGTCGAGCACCAGCAGCAGCGCGCCCGATCGGTCGCGGTCGGCGCCGGTGCGCTCGTTCAGGTGCTGCAACAGCGCCGCGGCGTCGAGCAGCGCGCCGCCGGCGTCGTTGCGTGCGTTCAGGTGCAGCACGCCGTGGCGGTGCCGCGCGCCGCGCGCCGCGGCGGCGGCCAGCGCCAGCCGCGTCTTGCCGACGCCGCCCAGCCCGACGATCGTCAGCCAGCGGCACGCGGGCTCGTCGAGCCGCTCGAGCAGCAGGGCGAGTTCTTCGTCGCGGCCGATCAGCGGCGGCGCGTCCAGGGCCTCCTGCGACGAGACGGTGGCGGTCGACTCGGGCGTGCCGGGGGACGTGTCGTGCGCGCCGGTCGCGGCGGCGGCCGGCGCCGCACCGCCGGCGTGGATGCGCGTGTACAGCGCGTAACACTCGGCCGACGGTCGCGCGCCGAGGCGCTCGCGCAGCGCGGCGCGGCAGGCTTCGTACTGCGCCAGCGCCGCGGTGCGGCGCCCGTTCGCGGCGAGCAGGCGCATCAGCGCCATGTGCGCCGGTTCGTCGGCGTCGTCGAGTTCGAGCAGAGCGTGGGCGTGGTCCAGCGCCTCGTCGCGGCGGCCGGCCGCATCGGCGGCGTCGAGCAGCGAGCGGCGCAGCGCCTGCGCGGCGGTCAGTGCGCGCTGGCGCGCCGTCGCCAGCCAGGCCTCGAACCCGTCGGCGTCGCCGACTTCGAACCCGTCGAGCAGTGGGCCGCGCCACGCCGATGCGGCCGCGAGGCGTCGATCGTGCGCTGACGCGTCCGTCACTGCCGCCGCCAGGTCGTGCAGGTCGACGTTCAGCGGCAGTCCCGGCGCGAAGCCGACGTCGGCGCCGTCGGCGGTCAGCACGCCGGGCAGCCAACGCCGCAGCCGGTACAACGCGCCGCGCAGGTTGCCGCGCGCCGCGGCGTCGTCGAGCCCGCCCCACAGCAGGTTCGCCAGCCGCGTGCGTGGCAACGGCCGGCCGGCCTCGGCGAGCAGGAACACCAGCGCCTGCTGCTTGGGCGCGAGCACGCGCGTCAGCGCCTGGCCGTCGTACTCGATGCGGCCGGGCCCGAGCAGCAGCACGCGCAATCCCTGCATCGCGTCCTCCGTGAGGCGGGTGGGAAGCCCTGCCACGGGCACCCCGTGCGCGATCCACTCCCCGCACACGCTCCAAACACGCGGTGCGCCGATCGTACGCCTCGGGTCGCCTCGCCGGCATGTGCGCGCGGCGGCCGGCAAGTCCATCCCTCGCCAACGGAGTCGAACATGTCCATCCCCCACGCCATCATGTCGCGCCATGGTTCAACCGACGCCCGCGCCCTCGAGCGCGCGCTCGAGCCCATCGTCGGTGCGGCCGCTGCCGCCGACGCAGCCCGGCGCCCCGACGCCCAGGCCCATCGCGTCGCCGTGGCGCGGGTCGTCGCCCATCTGCGCGGCGGCCGGCCGCCGGCGGCGGCGACCGACGCGACGCCGGCGCGCCGGCGGGTTGCCGACGCAGTCATGCCGTAGGCCGGGTCGGCGTGCCGGTCAGGCGGTCCGCGCGATCGCCGCGGCCACCGCGTCCCACGCGGCGTCGAAGCCCTCGGGCGTGAACCCGGCGCCGGAGGGCAGCCAGTCGGCGGTGCGTCCGCCGGCCAGCGTGTAGTGGCCGACGACGTCGAGGTGGTCGGCGCGCGCGACGTGCAGCACGCGGCCGTGCAGCTGGCTCAGCGTCGGCACGACGCCGTCGTTGGTCGACGCCGTGACCTTGAAGCCCAGCGTTCGGTCGAGCCGGCGCCGCGTCTCGGCCGATGGGGCCGGACACGGGTAGCGCGGGTGCGGCCGGCCGGTCAGCGCGTGCAGCAGCCGGAACAGCGCCCGCAGCGCGACGTACTCGGGGTCGAGCAGGTCCTTGCTGGCCAGGCGCTCCCGCGGGCGGGGCACGCCGGCGACGAGGCAGCCGTAGTCCACGCCGGGCCGGTCGGCCACCGCGGCATCGAACAGTTCGCCGCCTTCGGGCGTGAGCTGCAGCACCGCGCCCTGGTCGCGTTCGATCTGGCCGAGGTAGCGCCACAGCGGGTCGCTGCGGTCGAAGCGCACGTGGCGCAGCAACTGCTCGGCGACGCGGTCGAGCGGGCCTTCGGGGCGGCCGAACCAGTCGTCCAGGCGTGCGACCGCCGACAGTGCGCGCGCCGCGGCGACCACCGTGCCGCGGCCCTGGCTCGACGTCGCCAGCCCGCTGAGCAGCAGCAGCAGCGTCTGCCCCTGCACGCTGGCGAAATGGTTCGCCAGCGGGGTGCCGTGGTGCGGCGAGGCCACCGACACGGCGGTGCGCGCGCGCTCGGCGACCCGTGCCGTCGCCGCAGCGTCGCCGAGGCGGGCGCCGGGGGCAAGCAGCATGCGCACGTCGAGCCCGCCGGTCGAGTGGCCGACGAAGTGCAGCTCGTCTGCCCGCAAGCCGCCTGCGCGCTGCACCTGGCGGCGCAGCGCGTCGGCGCGGCGAGGGATCGACGCGGTGGGCTGCGTGCGGCAGCGCACGACGCGGGCCTCGACGCCGCGCCGGCGCAGCGCCGCGCGCAGCGTCTGCTCGACGCGTTCGAAGTAGCTCACCGCGCCGACCGACGTGAAGCCGAAGAAGCCGGGCACCAGGAACACCAGTCGCTGCTGCATCGGCACATTGTCCGTGGCCGGCCCGTGGCGACCGGCCGCGCGCACGTGGCGGCGCCGAATCTGCAGGCGCGTTGACGTGGCGCAACGCCGGTGCCGCGCGGCGGCGCGCCGCTGCGGGTGTTCCCGGTGCCGCGCGCGCCACGGTGCCCGGACACTGCGTCTTCGCGTCCGCCACGCGGGCCGCCGCTTCTGCAACCCCCACGCACCGAGGAGAGCCGTGCCATGAGCATGCAGACCAAGTTCCTGCTCGAAGAGCACCAGATGCCGAAGTACTGGTACAACATCCAGGCCGACCTGCCCAAGCCGCTGCCGCCGGTCCTGCACCCGGGCACGCTCAAGCCGATCGGCCCCGACGACCTGGCGCCGCTGTTCCCGATGGCATTGATCGGGCAGGAGGTGTCGACCGAGCGCGAGATCGAGATCCCCGAGCCGGTGCGCGAGGTGTTCCGCCTGTGGCGCCCGAGCCCGCTGTATCGCGCGCACCGCCTCGAGAAGGCGCTGGGCACGCCGGCGCGCATCTTCTACAAGTACGAGGGCGTCAGCCCCGCCGGCAGCCACAAGCCGAACACCGCGGTGCCTCAGGCGTTCTACAACAAGGAGGCCGGCGTCAGGAAGCTGACCACCGAGACCGGCGCCGGACAGTGGGGCACGTCGCTGGCGTTCGCCGGGTCGCTGTTCGGCATGGACGTGACGGTGTTCCAGGTGCGCGTCAGCTACGACCAGAAGCCGTACCGCCGCGCCGTGATGGAGACCTACGGCGCGCGCTGCCTGCCGTCGCCGTCGACCGAGACCGAATACGGCCGCGCGGTGCTGGCGCAGCGCCCCGACCACCCGGGCAGCCTGGGCATCGCGATCAGCGAGGCGGTGGAGATCGCCGCGCAGCGCGACGACACCAAGTACGCGCTCGGCTCGGTGCTCAACCACGTGCTGATGCACCAGACCGTCATCGGCCTCGAGGCGATGGAGCAGATGCGCATGGCCGACGCCTGGCCCGACGTCGTCGTCGGCTGCACCGGCGGCGGCAGCAACTTCGCCGGCATCGCGTTCCCGTTCATCGGCCACGGGCTGCGCGGCGGCGCGAAGCCGCGCATCGTCGCCGTCGAGCCGGCGGCGTGTCCGTCGCTGACGCGCGGCAAGTACGCCTACGACTTCGGCGACACCGCGCACATGACGCCGCTGACGAAGATGCACACGCTGGGCAGCACCTTCACGCCGCCGCCGTTCCACGCCGGCGGCTTGCGCTACCACGGCATGGCGCCGCTGGTGTCGCACCTGAGGGAGCTCGGGCTGATCGAGGCCACCGCGTACACGCAGGTCGAGTGCTTCGCCGCCGGCGTGGCCTTCGCGCGTGCCGAAGGCATCGTGCCCGCACCGGAAGCCAACCACGCCGTCAAGGGCGCGATCGAGGAGGCGCTGCGCTGCAAGCGCGAGGGCCGCGCCGACACGATCCTGTTCAACCTGTGCGGTCACGGCCACTTCGACATGGCCGCGTACCAGAAGTACTTCACCGGCGAGCTGACCGACGAGTCGTACGACGAGAAGGAACTGGCGATGGCGCTGGCCGGGCTGCCGAGCGTGCCCGAGCCGGCGTGAGACGCTCGCCCCGCGCGAGTCCGCCGACCCCGGCCCGCGCGCCGGCCGCAGGCGGTCACCGCGGCCACGGTCTGTCACGACCGCAGGCGGGCTCGCGTCAACCGGGCGCGAACACCTCGAGCAACCGGTCGAGCCCGCCCATGTCGATGGCCACGTGGGCCTGCTCGCGCACCTTCGGCTTGGCGCGGTAGGCCACGCCCAGGCCCACCGCAGCCATCATCTCGAGGTCGTTGGCGCCGTCACCGACGGCGATCACCTGCGACGGCTCGTAGCCGTTGCGAAAGCAGATCTCGAACACCGTCGCGCGCTTCATCGCTCCATCGACGATGTCGCCCCAGTACTGGTCGACGAGGCGTCCGGTGAGCCTGCCCTCGGCGATCTCGAGCACGTTGCCGCGCGACCAGCCCAGGTTCAGACGGCGGCGCACGCGGTCGGTGAAGAAGGTGAACCCTCCCGACACGAGCAGCGTGTCCAGGCCGGCCTCGCGGCACGCCGCGACCAGCTCGTCGGCGCCGGGGTTGATCTGCAACCGGTTGCGGTAGACCTGCTCGAGCACCTCGGCCGGCGCGCCGGCAAGCAGCGCGACGCGCTGGCGCAGGCTGTCCTTGTAGTCGCCGATCTCGCCGCGCATCGCAGCCTCGGTGATCGCCGCCACCTCCGCCTTGCGGCCCACCGCGTCGGCGATCTCGTCGACGCACTCGATGTTGATCAGCGTCGAGTCCATGTCGAACGCGATCAGGCGGTAGTCGGCGAGCCGCAGCGGCGGCGCGACGCCACGGATGAACAGGCCGGGGCTGAATTCGCGTTCGTCGTTCACGGCGGAGATTGTCGCCGCAAGGGGGGAGCCCTCTCTGACTTGATGTGCATCAAGCGAAGACGGCTACGTTCGAGGTGGGTGGGCACGGTCTTCAGGGTTTACCCGCTGCCGACCGCCCGGGGTACGGCGCAACGTCGGTGGCCCGGTCCCACAGGAGACGACGATGCACAACTCAGTGAAGGCAGGGTGGACGGCCGTCGCAATCGCGGTGGCGATGACGTTGGGCGTGGCACGTGCCGACGAAACCTGCAACTCGCCCTACACGAGCAAGCTGATCAAGGGCCAGGAGGAGTACCTGCACGTGTGGACGCTCGGCGTGCAGGGCGTCGGCGACGGTTCCGACAAGCTCGTGACGATCGACGTGCGTCCCGGCAGCAAGACTTACGGGCAGGTCGTGCACCAGTTGTCGGTCGGCGGGCGCGGCGAGGCGCACCACATGGGCTTCACCGACGACCGGCGGCACCTGTGGGCCGGTCGGCTCGACGACAACAAGATCTTCGTCTTCGACGTCGGCGCCGACCCGGCCAAGCCGAAGCTCGTGCGCACGATCGCCGACTTCGCGCAGAAGACCGGCTTCGTCGGCCCGCACACCTTCTACGCGCTGCCGGGCCGCATGCTGATCCAGGGCCTGTCGAACACGAAGGACCACAGCGGCGTCACCGGCATGGCGGTGTACAACAACAAGGGGCAGTTCGTCGCCAAGCACGACATGCCGCGCGGCGACGGGTCGTACGGCAAGGGCGACGGCTACGGCTACGACATCGGCATCAACCCGCAGAAGAACGTGCTGCTGACCTCGAGCTTCACCGGCTGGACCAACTACATGATGGACATGGGCAAGCTGGTGGCCGACGCCGAGGCGATGAAGCGCTTCGGCAACACGATGGCGGTGTGGGACCTGAAGTCGATGCAGCCGCAGAAAGTGCTCGAGGTGCCGGGCTCCCCGCTGGAGATCCGCTGGTCGCTGAACCCGGGCGACAACTGGGCCGTCACCGCGACCGCGCTGACGTCGAAGATCTGGCTGATCAGGCAGGACGCCGGCGGTCAATGGCAAGCCAAGGACGTCGCGACGATCGGCGACCCGGCGAAGATCCCGCTGCCGGTGGACATCTCGATCACCGCCGACGGCAAGGGGCTGTGGGTCAACACCTTCATGGACGGCAAGACGCGCTACTTCGACCTGACCAACCCCGAGCAGCCCAGGCAGACCTACGAGAAGGTCACCGGCAAGCAGGTCAACATGGTCTCGCAGAGCTGGGACGGCAGGCGCGTGTACATCACTTCGTCGCTGCTCGCCAACTGGGACAAGAAGGGCGCCGACGACGAGCAGTTCCTGCGCGCCTACGCCTGGGATGGCAAGGAGCTCACGCCGCAGTTCGAGGTCGACTTCTACGCGCTCAAGCTCGGCCGCGCGCACCACATGAAGTTCTCGGCCAAGTCGGCGTCGGCGACCGCGGCGCTGCCCGGCTCGACCCGGCTGGCCGCTGCGCGCTGATGGCCTGGCGTGCGCCCGCGGTGCTGCTGGCGCTGGCGGCCTGCGCGGCGCCGGCCGCGCAGGTCGAGCCGGGCAAGGCGCTGGCTGGCCGGCCGCGGCAGGACTTCGTCGCGCCGGCGGCAGGCACCTATCGGCTGCCGCCGATCCAGCCCGCGGCCGACGGCTGGGTGCTCGACGGCAGCTGGGTGCCGCGGCGCCTGTCGCGCTACACGCACGGTGCGCTGACGCTGCTGAGCTTCGTCTACACCTACTGCACCGACCCGGCCGGCTGCCCGCTCGCGTACGAGACCTTCGTCGACCTGCGCGAAGGCATCCGCGCCGACCCGCTGCTCAAGGGGCGGGTGCGGCTGGTGTCGCTGTCGTTCGATCCGACCAACGACACGCCGGCGCAGATGCTGCTGTACGGCGGCGGCCCGACGCGCGACCGCGACGTGCCATGGTCCTTCCTGACGACGTACTCGGTGCGGTTCCTCAAGCCGATCCTCGACGGGTTCGGCCAGGACGTCGAGGTCGAACTCGACGCCGACGGCCAGCCGACGCGCACCCTGGCGCACCTGCTGAAGGTGTTCCTGATCGACGAGCGCGGCCGCGTGCGCGAGATCTACAGCGCCGCGTTCCTGCAGCCGGCGGTGATGCTCAACGACCTGCGCACGCTGGCGCTCGAGAGCGCGCCGCGGTGACCGCGCAGCCGCTGCGGGCCTTCGTGCGTGCCGCCGCGCTGGCGGCGATGCTGCTCGCCGGCTGCGACGGCGGGCGCGAGGACGCAGGCGGGGCGGCGGGATCGCAGCACGACGCCGCCGGCGCCGCGTTGGGGCTGCCGCCGCCGGCGACGGCGGCCGGGCCGGCGGCGCGTGCCGAGCTCGGTCGGCAGCTGTTCTTCGACCGGCGCCTGTCGTTCAACGGCACGATGTCGTGCGGCATGTGCCACGTGCCCGAGGAGGGGTTTGCGTCGAACGCGTCGCAGCTGGCGGTGGGCATCGAGGGGCGCAGCCTGCGGCGCAACGCGCCGACGGTGCTCAACGTCGCGTGGCAGCGCGCGCTGTTCCACGACGGGCGCGAGCCTTCGCTCGACGCGCAGGCCTGGTCGCCGTTGCTGCACCCGCACGAGATGGCGAACCCGTCGGCGGGTCACGTCGTCGAGCGCGTGCGGTCGCTGCCCGAGTACGCCGGGCGATTCGAGCGCGCCTTCGACGGGCGCGCCGCGTCGCTCGACACCATCGGCGCGGCGCTGGCCGCGTACCAGCGCACGCTGGTCGCCGCGGGCTCGCGCTTCGACCGCTGGCGTTTCGGCGGCGATGCCGCCGCGCTGTCGCCGCGCGAACGTCGCGGCTTCGAACTGTTCACCGGTGCGGCGCGCTGCGGCGTCTGCCACACCGTCGGCGACCGCGACGCGCTGTTCACCGACCAGCGCTTCCACGCCACCGGCGTCGGTTTCACGCCCCGTCCGGCACGTTTCGTCGTGCCGCTGGCACCCGGCGTGCAGACCGTGCTCGACGCCGCCGCGCTGGCCCCCTTCGCCGATGCCCGGGCGCCGGACCTGGGCCGCTTCGAGGTCACGCTCGACCCGGCCGACCGGCATGCGTTTCGCACGCCGTCGCTGCGCAACGTCGCGCGCACCGCGCCGTACATGCACGACGGGTCGATGGCGACGATCGAGGACGTGGTCGCTTTCTACGACCGCGGGGGCGGCGACCTGCCCGACAAGACCGCGTTGCTGGTGCCGCTCGGGCTGTCCGGCGACGACCGGCGCGCGCTCGCGGCGTTCCTGCGCGCGCTCGACAGCGAAGCGCTGCCGGCGCTGATCGACGCGGCGCGCCGCAGCGTCGACGCCCGGCCCTGACGGTGGACCGACGCCGCCGAGGGGCTCGCCGAAGGCCTCAGCCCGCCGGCTGCAGCACGGCGGCGAGCACCCGGATCTGCCTGCGCGTGTCGCCGCCCACGCGCTGCGCGATGCTGGCGTTCGTGTCGGCGGCCGGGTAGCCGGCCTTCGCCAGGCGCTGCTGCAACTCGCCGGGCGTGGTGCCGGCCACCTGGGCCAGCACCGGCAGCGGTGCGGCGGCCAGCGCGCGCGCCGGCGCGACGAACGGCGGTTCGTCGCCGCCCCCGACGGGCACGAAGCTCGCGGCCAGCAGCAACGCGAAGCCCGCGACGACGAACCGGCCGGTGCGCCCGGCCAGGTGGCGCTTGACGCCGGCCAGGTTGACCGTGGCGTGCAGCGCGACGCCGCCGAGCAGCACCCAGCCCAGCCACTCGTGCACGGCCTTGTTCAGCCCGCTGTCGGCGTGGAAGAACATCAGCACGCCGGTGACGGCCGACAGCAGGAACGCCCCCATCGCCAGCGGCGTGACCCATTCGCGTTGCAGTCTCACGATCGACGACCTCGTGGTGTGGATCCCCCGACGATGCGCGCGGCGCATGTGCGGCTCGTCAACACAACGTTGCGGGCGTGTAAAGCGGTTTGCGCCAGCGCAAACCGCGCTCACGCCAAGGTCGGGCGGCGGCGTTCAGGCCGCGACGGTCTCGGCGCGCGGCGTGCCGAGCGCGCGCAGCACGTCGCGCACCATCTGCGCCCGCGATGCGGGGTCGGGCAGCGGGCGCTCGATGCGCAGCTTGTCGTTGCCGGCCAGCTTGACGGCGCGGTTCTTCTGCACCAGCTCGATGATCTTCAGCGCGTCGACCGGCGGGTTCGGGCGGAACGTGACCACGATGACCTGCGGCCCCGCGTCGACCTTGACCACCCCGTAGGGTCGGGCCAGCACGCGCAGGCGGTGCGTGTCGAACAGCGTCTGGCCCTGGACGGGGAGCTTGCCGAAGCGGTCGGTGACCTCCTCGAGCATCGCGTCGATCGCCTCGGGCTTGTCGACGGTGGCCAGCCGCTTGTACAGGCTCAGCCGCACGTGCACGTCGCCGCAGTAGCTGTCGGGCAGCAGCGCGGGGGCGTGCAGGTTGATCTCGGTGCTGCCGAACACGCCCGACAGCGGGTTCAGCAGGTCGGGCTCGCGCCCGGCCTTCAGCGATCGCACCGCTTCGGCGAGCATCTCGTTGAACAGCTGGAAGCCGACCTCCTGCATGTTGCCGCTCTGGTGCTCGCCCAGCACCTCGCCGGCGCCGCGGATCTCGAGGTCGTGCATCGCCAGGTAGAACCCGCTGCCGAGCTCCTCCATCTGCTGGATCGCGTCGAGCCGCTGAGCCGCGAGCTTCGACAGGCCTTCCAGGTCGGGCACGAGCAGGTACGCGTAGGCCTGGTGGTGGCTGCGCCCGACGCGCCCGCGCAGCTGGTGCAGCTGCGCCAGGCCGAACTTGTCGGCGCGGCTGATGACGATCGTGTTCGCCGTCGGCACGTCGATGCCGGTCTCGATGATCGTCGAGCACAGCAGCACGTTGTGGCGCTGGGCGACGAAGTCGCGCATCACGCGTTCGAGTTCGCGCTCGGGCATCTGGCCGTGCGCGACGCCGATGCGCGCCTCGGGCAGCAGCTCGGCGAGCTTGTCGCGGCGGTTGACGATGGTCTCGACCTCGTTGTGCAGGAAGTACACCTGCCCGCCGCGCTTCAGTTCGCGCAGCACCGCCTCGCGGATCACGCCGTGGTGTTCGTTGCGCACGAAGGTCTTGATCGCGAGGCGCCGCTGCGGCGCGGTCGCGATCACGCTCAGGTCGCGCAGGCCCTCGAGCGCCATGCCCAGCGTGCGCGGGATCGGCGTGGCGGTGAGCGTCAGCACGTCGACCTCGGCGCGGAAGGCCTTGATCGCCTCCTTGTGGCGCACGCCGAAGCGGTGCTCCTCGTCGATGACGAGCAGGCCCAGGCGCGCGAACCGGATGTCGGGGCTGAGCAGCCGGTGCGTGCCGACCACGATGTCGACGCTGCCGTCGGCCAGGCCGTCGAGCGCCGTCTTGACCTCCTTCTGGCTGCGAAAGCGCGACAGCTCGGCCACCTTGACCGGCCACTTGCCGAAGCGGTCGCTGATCGTCTGGAAGTGCTGCTCGGCCAGCAGCGTCGTCGGCGCGAGGATGGCCACCTGCTTGCCGCCCGCCACCGCGACGAAGGCCGCGCGCAGCGCGACCTCGGTCTTGCCGAAGCCGACGTCG
>CAZUBF010000072.1:0-17204 GCA_964618555.1 uncultured Azohydromonas sp. | reverse complement strand
ATAGGTCTCGACCCCTCAAACGGGCTCAAAACGACCCGGAAGTGTCGAACTTCGGAGGCCTGGGGTCAATGCAGCCCCGATTGCGGCGGCCATCAACGTGCCGGCGATCGTCGGCGTAAGAACGTCGATGTACATGTCCTCACCGGGAACCAGTGTGCCGGTGACTGTCAGGTACGCGATCGATAGTGAAAGCACCGTGTGCGTTCCGGCGAACAGGAT
Organism: uncultured Azohydromonas sp.; assembly: GCA_964618555.1. Lineage (GTDB taxonomy): Bacteria > Pseudomonadota > Gammaproteobacteria > Burkholderiales > Burkholderiaceae_C > Calidifontimicrobium. The sequence goes on along the minus strand of CAZUBF010000072.1, from coordinate 16,985 downwards.
GGCCAGCGTGCACCGGCCATGCGGCGAGCGAACTTCACGTCATCTCCATGTCGCATCCGTCGAAAGGCAATCGAGGCCTCCGGGAGCTGGGGGCTGGACAAGTCCGCGACAAGCCATGAGGTCCTATCGGCGCAGCATCGCCTTTCTGAAGCGCGCGCCAAGGCAAACCGTGCAGCTCAACGCTGCCGGGCAGGTGGAGCTGAAGCTCAAGTCACCGTGGCGCGACGGAACGACCCACCTGGTCATGAGTCCGCTGGAGTTCATGCAGCGGCTGGCGGCGCTGGTGCCGCGGCCGCGGCTGCGCCTGATCAGGTTCCACGGCGTGGTGGCGCCCAACGCCAAGCTGCGCCCGCTGGTGGTGCCGCAGGGACCCGAGGTGGAAAAGCAGGCCACCGATGTCGCAGTTGCCAGCGAATGCGAGGCCCAGACGGTTCAGGCCCGGGCGCACCGCATCAGCTGGGCGCAGCTGTTGAAGCGCGTGTTCGACATCGACATGCAGCACTGTCCGAACTGCGGCGCCGGGGAACTGAAGATCATCGCGGCCATCCTCGAGCGGCCGGTCATCGAGAAGATCCTCACCCACCTGGGGCTGGATCCGCAGCCGCCGCCCGGGGGCCGAGCGCGCGAGGCAGGACAAGACTTCGTCACCTGAGCCGCGCCGGCCGTCACAAACACCTCGCCCCAGGCTGCGACGCCAGAGCGCAGCCGGGGCGGCGTCGCGCGACGCGTGGACGAGGGCCGCGGCCGCCAGCCGTGCTGACCCCCCCGGCGCCGCAGCATGGCGACCGCATCGGCGTCCCCGCATGTGGGGCGCCGCATCGACCCCGCGGCTTGAAACCGCCGCCGGGCCTCACTAGCATCCGGTCCGCGCCGGCACGCCCTTCCCGGCGATGGATCCATGGGCGACATCACGCAACTGCTGGAGCGCGCACGCCAGGGCGAGCGCGACGCGCTCGACGCGATCTTCGAGACGCTTTACCCCGAGCTGCGCCGCATCGCGCAGGCTCGGCTGGCCGGGCATGTGCGCGACACCGTGATGCAGACCACCGTGCTGGTGCACGAGTGCTACCTGAAGCTGCTCGCCGCCGAGCGGCTGACCCCGGTCGATCGAGCGCACTTTCTCGCCTACGCGGCGCAGGCCATGCGTTCGGTGATCGTCGACACGGTGCGTGCCGCGCGGCGCGAGCGCCGCGGCGGCGACGCGCTGCACGTGACGCTGGCCACCGAGATCGGCGAGCGCGTGGCGGCGGCCGAGGACGAGATCCTCGACGTCGATGCGGCACTGGCCGAGCTGGCGAGCCTGGAGCCGCGGCTGGCGCGTGTCGTCGAGATGCGCTACTTCGCGGGCATGAAGGAGGCCGAGATCGCGCAGGCACTCGGCGTCACCGACCGTACCGTGCGCCGCGACTGGGAAAAGGCGCGGCTGCTGCTGGCCGCAGCCCTCCGGCGCTGACGTCGCCGACTGCCGGACGCATCGCCGGCAGGCGGCTCCCCCCCTCTACTAGGGGGGGGCATGTCCGGTCTCGGCAGACCACGTCGTAACCCTTGTCAGGGCGCTTCGCGCGATCGCGGACGCCAGACCCAAGGGGGCGACGGATGGACTGGCTCTACAAGGCGATGCTCACCGCTGCGGTGGTGGCGGCGGTGATGATGGCCGCGCGGCTGGCAGGTCGGGAAGCCGCCGGCTGGCTGGCCGGGCTGCCGGTGATCACGACGCCCGCGCTGCTGTGGCTCGCGCACGAGCAGGGCGCGGCCTTCGCCGCCGCGAGCGCGGTCGGAAGCCTGGCGGCCTGCAGCGCGGCGGCCCTGTTCGCGCTCGCCTTCGAGCGCGTATCGAGGCGGCGCGGCGCGCTGAGCGCGCTGGGTGTCGGCCTGGCCGTGCTGGCGCTGGCGGCCCTCGCGCTGCGGCCGCTCGACGGCCATCCGCTGGCCGCGCTCGCAGCGGCGGTCGCCGCCGGCGTCGTGACGGCGCGGGTGGCAAGGCGCGATGCAGCGCACGGCGGCTGGGTGCGGCCGCTGCGCGGCGAGCCCTGGCTCAGTGCCGCCGCGGCGGGCGGTATCGCCGCCGGAATCTCACTGCTCGCGCTGCGTCTCGGGCCCTACTGGTCGGGCCTCCTGGCCACGCTGCCGATCATCAGCGCCTGCGCGCTCGTCCACCTGCGGCGGGCGGGCACGCCGGGTGACGTCACGCGCTTCGTCGCCGGTTACGCCCCCGGGCTGCTCGCGAAGGCGTTGTTCCTGTTCGTGTTCGCGCTGCTCGCGCCGTCGCTGGGCGCGGCGGTGGCCACCATGCTGGGACTCGCGGCTGGCGCGGCGGGTGTGTTCGGCCCGCGCCTGTGGCGCCGCCTGACCGCTTGGCCGACGGCGCCGGCCAGCAGCGTCCGTTGAACGCCGCGGCGGAGCTCCCGACGCTGCTGCCGCGCGGGCTCGGTGCACCGACGGCCGCTTTCGCCGATGCGGCGGCGCGCGGGCCGCGCGCGGCCAAGACGGCGGGCCTGGTGGCCGGTATCGTCAGCGCGGCGGTGGCGCTGGCGGCGCCCGCCCTCGACGCGTTCTGGACCGGGGTGCTGACCTCGCCGCCGCTGCTGGCGACCGCGGTGGCGTGGGTGCTACATCGCCACGGCAACGCGGCCGACGCGATCTGCTTCCTGCACGTCTACCCCGCGGACCTCGTCGGTCGCGGCGCGTTCGCAGCGCTGGTTGGCGCGTTCGTGGCCGAGCGCGGGATCGCAGCCGACCTGGCCCTCGCGCTCGGCGCGTCCCTCGCGATCGGTAGGGTCGGCGCGCTGCAGGCGTCACGTGCGCCGGCTACGATCGTCTTGCAGGAGAGTCATCGCACGTGGATCCTCTAGGCGAGCTCGCGCACCAGTGGCCGCACCTCAACGAGCTGCTGGACGAAGCCTTGGCCCTGCCGGCCGAACGGCGCGGCGCCTGGCTGGAGGCGCTGCCTGCCGAGCACACGCCGCTGAAGGAGGCGCTGGCGCGGCTGCTGGAGGTGCGCGCCAGCATCGAGACCGGCGACTTCCTCGGTACGCTGCCCAAGCTCGACCCGCCGCCCGCGACGGGCGCGGATGCCGGCGCGCCGCAGCCGGGCGACATCGTCGGCCCCTGGCGCCTGGTGCGCGAGCTGGGCGAGGGCGGCATGGGCAGCGTGTGGCTCGCCGAACGTGCCGACGGCCAGCTCAAGCGCCCGGTGGCGCTGAAGCTGCCGCGCCTGGCCTGGGCGCGAGGGCTGGCCGAGCGCATGGCGCGCGAGCGCGACATCCTGGCGACGCTCGAACACCCGAACATCGCGCGGCTGTACGACGCCGGCGTCGATGCGCTGGGGCGGCCGTGGATGGCGCTCGAGTACGTGCAGGGCCGGCCGATCGACGTCTTCGCGCGCGAGCAGGGGTTGTCGGTGCGCCAGCGTGTCGAGATGCTGCTGCAGGTGTGCGAGGCGGTGGCCTATGCGCACGCCCGGCTCGTGATCCACCGCGACCTGAAGCCCTCGAACATCCTCGTCACCGACGCGGGCAGGGTGATGCTGCTGGACTTCGGCATCGCCAAGCTGGCCCAAGCCGAGGGCGCGGCGGCGGCGACGGCACTGACCGAGCTCACGGGCCGGGCCCTGACGCCGGGCTACGCGAGCCCGGAGCAGATCCGAGGCGATCCGCTGGCCACCGCGAGCGACGTCTACAGCCTGGGCGTCGTGGCCTACGAACTGTTGGCCGGCGCGCTGCCGTATCGGCTCAAGCGCGGCACCGCGGCGGAACTGGAGGAGGCCATTGCCAGCGCCGATCCCCCGAAGGCCAGCGACTTGGCTACCGACCCGCAGGCGAAGAAGGCAATCGCGGGCGACGTTGATGCGATCCTGAACAAGGCATTGAAGAAGCACGCCGCCGAGCGCTACACCACGATCGTGGCGTTCCGAGAAGACTGGCAGAACTGGCTGCGCGGGTCGCCGGTGAATGCGCAACCCGACCGCACCGCCTACCGGGTGCGCAAGTTCGTCCGACGCCACATGGTGGCGGTGGCAGCGGGGACTGCCGTGATCGTGACGATCGCACTCGCGGCTGCAGTTTCGGTGTCGCAGGCCGTCGATGCGCGCGCGCAGGCGCGCCGGGCGACAGCGGCGGTCAACCAGCAGGCGGCCGTGCGCGAGCTGTACGTCGAAGCCATGAACACCCTCGCGGCGACGGCGTCGGCGAGCCCGGCGGAACTGGCGCGACCGCACGCCGTCTCCCACGTCCTGTGGGAGACGATGAAGGGCATGCTCGGCCGCTACAGCGATCGCGCCCACGAGCGCGAAGCGTTGCTGCAGGCGGTCATGCTGCAACTGAGTTTCACCGGCGACTTTGACGGCGCCCTGGAGGTCGGCCAGCAGTATCTGGCGCACTTGAAGGAGCACGGCGCGCCGGCTCACGAGGTGATCGATGCCCACGCGGCGGTCGCCCGCAGCCTCGACGTCGTCGGTCGTTCGGACGAGGCCATTGCCCTGTTGCGTGCTGGCCTGGCATGGGCGCCCGACGACCCGGCCGCGGCCACGCAGCGGACGCGGCTGAACATCGCCTCCGAGCTTGGCGGGGACCTGCTCTCCAGGGGCGAGTTCGCCGAAGCCGCCCGCCTGTTGCAGGGTGTCGAGGCGCGTGCGAAGGAGGCCTTTCCGAGCAGCCGCGAGCGGGCCGACAACCTGCTGCGCCTGGCGCGCCTGAGCGCTGGCGCCGACGATGCCGCGGCCTTGCGCTACGCGCAGTTGGCGCATGAGACCCTGCTGGCGTCCGGCACCGCGAACCGGGATGCGACGCTGTTCAGCCAGGCCGGCGTCGCGGCGGCGCTGGCGTTGAACGGACGGCTTGCCGAGGCCGAGGACCTGTTTGCGAAGGCGCATGCGCTCGCCGTGGAGACCTATGGCCGCGCCGACCGCGACACAGTGGGCTACTTCGGGCACTGGATCGCGGTGCAGGCGATGCAGGGCAAGCATGACCATGCGCGGGCCGCATTGCAGCGCGAGATCGAGGCCGTTGCGGCGATGAGCAGCGCGGATCAAGGCCGTGTCCTCGTGCTGCTGCGAGCACGCGGCGTCGAGAACGACTTGCTGTTCGGTGACATCGAGCGCGCCCGGGCGGCCGTTGCGCCCAGGCCCGATGCCCTGCTGGCGGCGACGCGCAGTCTCGATCGGCTTCGTCTGCTGGCTGCCGAGGCGCGGGCAGTGCTGCTGTCGGGCGACGCGCCGGCCGCGATCGAACGGGTGGACGCGGGCCTGGCGACGCTGACGCCGCCACAACGGTCGCTGGCGCCATCGGTCGCGCTCAGGCTCGTGCGGGTCGAGGCGTTGCAGGCAGCCGATCGCGGCGCCGATGCGCTGGAGGCGGCAGCGTCGATCGTGCGCGACCTGCAACAGCGTGCCGCGACACGGACCTGGGATTACGTGGTCGCCGTCGAATGGTCGTCACTGGTGGCCGCCGAGCAGGCTGGTGCCGCGCAAGCGCTGTCGGGGCTGGACAACATCGCCACCGCGGCGCGAGGCCTGGAACCGCCGTCCGCGTTGCACCGGACCGAGTCGCGCATGCGCCGCGCGCGCCTGCATGTCATCGCGGGCCAGCGTGCTGTCGCACAGCGGCTTGCCGAACAGGCGCGCGATCTGATGACGACTCAGCACGCGCGCAGCCCGCGACGCGTGATGCTGGAAGCGCTGCTTCACCCTTGACGTCCCGACGGTGCCATGCCGGCACACCTTGGCGCGCGCGCCAGGGCAGACTCAGGTGGTCTGGTCCGTTTCGGGCCGAGTCGCGGCCGATGCTCCTCCACGTGGACGCTCGCGTCGGTTCGAAGCGTCGCCACATAGCGCGTCTTCGCGTGCAGCCGAGACCCGGCGGCGGCGCCGCTGCAGGACGCGGCGCTGGCCGAGGCGCTGGCGCTGGAACGCGACGACTGGCCGGCCTATCTGCGCCACCACCTGGCCGGCGCCGAGTCGATCCGCGCCTACCACCGCGGCGACATGGCGCGCTGCCGCGACGCGACGCAGCGCCAGCTGCGGCTGGCCGAGGCGGCCGGCACGACGACCCATGCCGATGCGGCACGCGCCAACCTGGCCGACCTGGAACTGGCCGCCGGCCGGCCCGCAGTAGCGGTGCGCCTGGGGCGCGAGCTGGTGGCGCGCTGGCTGGGCACGCGCAACGCGCGATCGCTCGCCTCGGCGCGGCTGAGCCTGGCCCATGCACTGCTGGCCACCGGCGACGCGGCGGCGGTACGCGCCGTCGCGGCCGAGGCCTGGCCCGGCGCCGCCAGCTGGATGCTGCAGCCCTACTGGGGGCTGGCGCTGGCGCTGCTGGCGGCGCTGGAAGGCCGGCCGCGCGCGGCCGCGGCGCTGCTGGGCTATGCCGACCGCATCTTCGGCCAGCGCGGCGAGCGCCCGGAGCCGAACGAGGCGCGCACGCGCGCACGGGCCGAGGCCATCGCCACGGCGGCGCTGGGCGCGCAGGCGGTGGCCGTGCTCGCGGGCCGCGGAGCGCTGCTGACCGACGAGCAGGCCGGGCGGCTGGGGCTGGCGCGCGAGGACGGCGACGGCGCGAGCGCCTAAAGGGGCGCCTCCTGGGGGCGGCTCGGCACCCACGGGCCCGGGGGCACCGCAGGATCGTGGCGAGGGCGGCGCCGCGATCCTGGACAGGGGTGAGGACCCGTCGAGAGTCGGGCCGAAGTCCTTCAGGCGCCTGTCGAAGTGCTCCGACGGCGGCGATCAGGCCAGCCAGCGATGCAGCTGCGCATAGACCTCGGGGTGGCTCAGCAGGTCGAGGTGGTTCATGCCGTGACCGGTCCATTGCCGATCGGGGGCGAACGCCAGCGTGTGGGCCGGCTGCGCGTGGCGGCCGAGCGCGCTGGCCAGCGGCACCAGCCCGTCGCCGAGCAGGCGGTCCTTGACGTCGCCGGGGCGTGTCCCGGTCGTGGCCGCCACCGCGTGGCAGCGCACGCCTTCGGGCAGCGGCAGTGGCCGACGACGGTCGCCGCGGCGCGCGAAGCGGTCGTGCCCGTCCCAGTCCTCGTCGAGCAGGTTGCCGTGGCGCAGGTCGGTGATGCCGGCGCTGCGCACCTTGCCCAGCCGTGCGAGGGGCGCGGCATACGGCGCCGCGCCGAGCAGGACGTCGACCCAGTTCCCGGCGCGTTCCAGCGGCGCGCCGTGGTGCGGCGTGCCCAGGAAAACCACGTCGTCGACCAGCGCGGGCCAGCGCAGGCCGGTCTCGCGCGCCACGTGCAGCGCGCTGCGCGCCACCAGCCCGCCCATGCTGTGACCCACGAGCACCAGCCGCTGCAGCGGCTGCGGCCACTGCTCGACCAGGTGCTGCATCAGCAGCGCCAGCGCGCGCCCGTTGGTCGAGACGTGCAGCCCGCTGTTGTAGTGCAGGTACACCGGCGTGTAACCGAGGTCGCGCTGCAGCGCCGCGCCGTGGTCGTGGCCGGCGCGCTTCCACTGCAGGTCGTTCATGCACAGGCCGTGCAGCAGCACGACCAGCTTCGGCGCGGCGTCGGGCAGACGCTCGGCCAGCGCGCCGCGCTCGAGCGGCAGCGTGCGCCCGGCGTGGCGCAGCGCCATGGTGATCGCCAGCGGGTTGCCGGTGGCCTCGAGGTGGTCGCCGAGCACGCCGTTGAGCGCGGCGACGATGGCCTCGCGCTCGGGGGTGGTGGCGCTCGCGGGCAGGGCCTGGGCGACCAGCCCCAGCAGCGCATCGATGCTGCCGCCGACCAGCCGCGTGACGCCGCGCACGCTCCTGTAGACCAGCCCGGTGATGCCGCCGGTGCGGCCGCCGGGCGCCGCGCGGCCGACCAGGGGCACGCGCGTGATGCGCGCGTGCATCGCCTCGACGAGGTCCGTCAGGCCGGCCGTGGCGTCGGTGGCCAGCCGCGCGACCCCGCGCAGGTCGGTCGGGCGCAGTGCGATGCGGGGCTCCATCGGCCACAGGATACCCCGTGGCCGACGCACGGCCGGCCGGCTACATGGTCGCCGCCGGCGTCGGCACCCGCAGGGGCGGCGACTCGGCCCGCGCGATCAGCGCGATCGCGTCGTCGTGGTCGCCGCAGCGGTCGAGCACGTCGCTGACGCGCAGCAGCACGCTCAGCTCCCACTGCGGATCGGCGCAGCGGCGCACCCGTTCGGCGGCGTCGAAGCCGTGGTCGCGGGCGCGTTCGCGCGCGGCGCGTTCGCGCGCCGCGTCGGTGTGCGTCGGCGCCTGCGCGACGGCGGCTTCGGCCAGTTCGCACAGCAGGTCGACGCTGGCGTCCACGCTGCCGAGCAGGCCGGCCCAGCCGAGCGCGCGCTGCAGGCAGGCTTCGGCGGCGGCGGGTTCGGCGAGCCCGCGGTACGCGCGCGCGGCCCGCGTCAGCGCCTGCACCATCTCGGGCGGGCGTTGCCGCGTCTCGGCGGCGTCGAGCGCGCGCAGCGCGTGTTCGAGCGCTGCCATCGCGTGCGTGCCGAACGGCCGGGGGGGTGCAGGGGCGGGGCGGTGGTCTGGCGTCATGGCCGCGCCGATGCTAGGCAGCGCTGCGGCAGCTGTCTTCCCGCGGCTGAGGGGGAGGCCCGCCGTCGCGGGGGGAGGGGCCGGGGCCTGTACCGCATCAAGGAAAACCACAGGCCGGTGGGTAGCATGCGACCGGGACAATTTTCGGTCCGGCCGTCCCGCCACGATCCCCACAACCAGGAGACAACCCCATGCGTATCCCCTTCCTGCGCTCGATGGTGCTGGCCGGTCTGACCGCCGCAGCCGGCCACGCCGCCGCCCAGGTCACGCTCACGATCTCGTCGTGGGTGCCACCCACGCACATCCTCACCGAGGTGCAGAAGGCCTGGTGCGAAGAGGTCGCGCAGAAGGCGGCCGGCAAGGTGCGCTGCAACCTGCTGCCGCGCGCGGTGGCGGCGCCGCCGGGCAGCTTCGACGCGGTGCGCAACGGGCTCGCCGACGTGTCGTTCACCGTGCACGGCTACACCCCCGGGCGTTTCGTGACGACGCAGGTGGCCGAGATGCCGTTCCTCGGCGACTCGGCCGAGGCGACGTCGGTGGCGTTCCAGCGCCTGTACGAGCGCACGCCGGCGATGCAGGAGGAGCACAAGGGCGTGAAGGTGATCGCGGTGTTCACGCACGGCCCGGGCGGCGTGTTCAACACCAAGCGCGCGATCGCCAACGTCGACGACCTGTCCGGCCTGAAGTTCCGCGTCGGCGGCGGCATCGTCAACGAGATCAGCAAGGCGATGGGCATCAACGCCACGTTGAAGCCGTCGACCGAGAGCTACGAGCTGCTGTCCACCGGCGTCATGGACGGCACGCTGTTCCCGCCCGAGTCGGTCGAGGCGTTCAAGATCGACAAGGTGGTGCGCCACGGCACCACCTTCCCCGGCGGCCTGTACAACACCAGCTTCGTGTTCATGATGAACGAGGCGGCATACAACGCACTGCCGCCCGACGTGAAGAAGGCCGTCGACGAGATGTCGGGCGAGCCGGCGGCGCGCATGATCGGCCGCGGCTGGGACCAGGTCGACCGCCGCGGCATGGCCGCGATGCAGGCCGCCGGCGTGCAGTTCGTGAAGGCCGACGCGGCCTTCGTCGAGGCGGTGCGACAGCGCACCGCGCCGCTGGTCGACAGCTGGGCCAAGGCTGCCGAGGCCAAGGGTATGAAGGACCCGAAACAGGCGCTTGCCGATCTGCGCGCCGAGATCAAGAAGCTGCAGTGAGCCGGCTGCCCCGGCGCCGGCCCGGCCGGCCGGCGTCGCCGTCGGCGCGATCGCCGTGAGAGCGCTGCTGCACACGCTGTGCGGGCTGGTCGCGGCGCTCGCGCTGTTCGCGATCATGCTGTTGACCTTCGCCGACGTCGGCGGACGCAAGTTCTTCAGCACGTCGCTGCCCGGCGCGCTCGAGCTGACCGAGATCCTGATGGTCGCGGTGATCTTCGGCGCGCTGCCGCTGGTGTCGCTGCGCGGCGAGCACGTCACCTTCGACTCGCTCGACGCGCTGCTGCCGCCGCGCGTGCGTCGCGTGCAGCAGGCGCTGGTCGACCTGGCCTGCGCATCGATGCTGGCCTTCGTCGCCTGGCTGATGTGGGCCAAGGCCGGCAGCCTGGCCGGCTACGGAGACACCACCGCGAGGCTGAAGATCCCGCTGGCGCCGTTCGTCTACGCGATGAGCGTGCTGTGCGCGACCACGGCGCTGGTGCACCTGTTGTCGGTGGCGCGGCCGGTGGCGCACCACCACGCCGGCGTCGACCCGTGATCCGCCGCCGGGGGCGCGGTTGACCGAGGCGCTGCTGGGCTTCGCGGCGGTGTTCGCGCTGGCGCTGCTGCGCGTGCCGCTGGCCTTCGCGATGGGTCTGGTCGGCGTGGTCGGGCTGGCGCTGATGCGCAGCTGGCCGGCGTCGCTGGCCAGCGCGTCGCAGGTGGTCTACGAGTCGGGGTTCGCCTACATCCTCAGCGTGGTGCCGCTGTTCATCCTGATGGGCAACTTCGTCGCGCGCGCCGGGCTGGCGCACGAGCTGTACCGCGCGGCGTACGCGTTCATCGGCCACTTTCGCGGCGGGCTGGCGCACGCCACCGTGATCGCCTGCGCCGGCTTCGGCGCGATCTGCGGCTCGTCGATCGCCACCGCGGCGACGATGAGCAAGGTGGCCTACCCGTCGATGAAGAAGCTCGGCTACGCCGACCACCTCAGCGCCGGCGTGATCTGCGCCGGCGGCACGCTGGGCATCATGATCCCGCCGTCGACGATCCTGGTGATCTACGGCATCGTCACCGAAACCCACATCGGCAAGCTGTTCGCCGCCGGCGTGCTGCCCGGGTTGCTGTGCGCGGCGCTGATGATGCTCGCCATCGCTTTCGTCACCTGGCGCGACCCGGCGGCCGGCCCGGCGGGACGGCGCGCGAGCTGGCGCGAACGCATCGACGCCTCGCGGGGCGTGTGGGGTGTCGCGCTGCTGGCGCTGCTGGTGCTCGGCGGCATCTACGGCGGCGTGTTCACCGCCACCGAGGGCGCGGGCATCGGCGCGTTCGGTGCCTTCCTGTTCGCCTGGCTGCGGCGCACGCTGACCTGGCGCGTGCTGTTCGAGGTGCTGGTCGACAGCGCGCGCACGACGGCGATGCTGTTCACGATCCTGATCGCCGCGCACATGTTCGCGAACTTCGTGAACATGACGAGCATGCCGTACGACCTGAAGGACTGGATCCTCGCGCTGGGCCTGCCGCCGCTGGCGGTGGTCGGCGCGATGATGGTCATCTACGTCGTGCTCGGCTCGATCATGGAAGAGCTGGCGATGGTGCTGCTGACGCTGCCGGTGTTCTTCCCGATCGTCGTCGGGCTGGGGTTCGACCCGGTGTGGTTCGGCGTGCTGATCGTGCTGGTGATCCAGATCGGGCTGATCAGCCCGCCGGTGGGCATGAACCTGTTCGTGCTGAACTCGCTGCTGCCCGAGGTGTCGCTGGCGCAGATCTACCGCGGCGTGTGGATGTTCGTCGCCGCGCTGGTCGTGGCGCTGTTCGTCGTGCTCGAGGTCGACGCCCTCGCGCTGTGGCTGCCCGGGTTCATGCGCTGAGGCGCGCGCAGCCGGCGTGCCAGGCGCCAGCCGAGCAGCGCGGTGACGACGGCGGCGTACACGGCGACTTCGGCGAAGTCGTTCTTGCCCGCGCGCATCCAGAAGAAGTGCAGCAGCGCCAGCACGGCGACGGCGTACACGGCGCGGTGCAGCGCCTGCCAGCGCCGCGCGCCGAGCGCGCGGATCGCGCGGTCGAACGAGGTGGCCGCCAGCGGCAGCATCAGCAGCAGCGCCGTGGCGCCGGCGAGCACGAAGGGCCGCTTGGCGATGTCGCGCACCAGGTCGGCGACGACGAAGCCCATGTCGAGCCAGGCGTAGGCGAGCAGGTGCAGTGCGGCATAGAAGAACGCGAACAGCCCCAGCATGCGCCGCAGCCGCGCGAGCGACGGCAGCCGCAGCGCCTGGCGCAGCGGCGTCACCGCCAGGGTCAGGCACAGCAGGCGCAGCGTCCATTCCCCGAGGCCGCGGATCAGCGCCTCGGCAGGGTTCGCGCCCAGCGAGTTCGCGACGGCGCCGGCCAGCAGCGAAACAAACGGCGCCAGCGCGAGCACGAACACCAGCGGCTTGACCACCGGGTGGCGCAGCGCCGCGTCGAGGCGTGCGGCGGCGCCGCCGCGCGCGCGCTCAGTAGAACTTGCGCAGGTCCATGCCGGCATACAGCTGCCCGACCTGGGCCTCGTAGCCGTTGAACATCAGCGTCGGGCGTTTGCGCTGCAGCAGGCCGTCCTCGCCGATGCGCCGCTCGGTGGCCTGGCTCCAGCGCGGGTGGTCGACCTTCGGGTTGACGTTGGAGTAGAAGCCGTACTCCTGCGGCGCGGCCTGCTCCCAGCTGGTCTTCGGCCGCTGCTCGACGAATCGGATCTTCACCAGGCTCTTGCCGCTCTTGAAGCCGTACTTCCACGGCACGACCAGGCGCAGCGGAGCGCCGTTCTGGTTCGGCAGCACCTCGCCGTACAGGCCGAACGCCAGCATCGTCAGCGGGTGCATCGCCTCGTCGATGCGCAGACCCTCGACGTAGGGCCAGTCGAGCACCGACGAGCGCAGACCCGGCATCTGCTTCGCGTCGGCCAGCGTCACGAACTCGACGAACTTCGCGTTGCCGGTCGGCTCGACGCGCCGGACCAGTTCCGACAGCGACCAACCGATCCAGGGCACGACCATCGACCATCCCTCGACGCAGCGCAGGCGGTAGACGCGTTCCTCCATCGGCGCGAGCCGCAGCAGCTCGTCGATCGAGAACAGCTTCGGCTTCGCGACCTCGCCTTCGACGGCGACGGTCCACGGCCGCGTCTTCAGCGACCCGGCGTGGCGCGCCGGGTCGGTCTTGTCGGTGCCGAACTCGTAGAAGTTGTTGTACCCGGTGACGTCGGCGTAGGCGGTGAGCTTGTCCATCGTCATCGCGCCGTCGACCGCGCTGCGCGCGCCGGGCAGCGCCGCCAGCCTGCCGGGCGCGGCGGCCGACGCCGCGCGGGCGTCGCGCGCCGCCCACAGCGCCAGCGCACTGCCGGCCCCACCGGCGGCGAGGGCCTGCAGCAGCGCGCGGCGCTGCTCGAACACGCGGCGCGGCGTGATCTCCGAGCTTCTCGGATGGGTCGACCCCCGGTCCTTCAGCAGCTTCATCGATGCTCCGATCGTGCCGGCCGATGCAAGTTCGCCCGCGAGGTTGCGCCGGTTACAACTGGCCGCACGGGTGCAGCCCCGACAGGACCTTGTCGACGCCGAGGAACGCGAACGTCGTCACCGCCGGTCCGACCCGCGCCCACCACGCGGCGACGGTGCCGCGCAGCCCCTTGGTCAGCCGCATGTGCAGCCAGGCGGCGTCGTTCAGCTACACGATCAGCGCCGACACGCCGAAGCACGCCATCCCGTCGTCGCCGCCCTGCGAACCCCGGCGGAACACCAGCGGCTCGAAGCACGGTACCACGCCCAGCGCCCGCAGCGGCGCGGGCTTCCACCAGCGCGCCGCGTTGCGCCGGCCGGGCGGGCGGCGCAACGCGGCGGTGGGCTCAGCGCAGCCCGGCGACGTAGTCGGCGAGCGCGGCGATCTCGCGGTCGCTGAGGTTGGCCGAGATCGCGGTCATCTGCGCATTATTCGCGCGCTCGCCGGCACGGAACGCCTTCAGCTGCGCGTCGGTGTACTCGGCGTGCTGGCCCGCCAGGCGCGGGTACTCGGCCGGGATGCCGGCGCCGTTCGGGCTGTGGCAACCGGCGCAGGCCGGCACGTTCTTGCCCGCGATGCCGCCGCGCCAGATGCGCTCGCCGAGCAGCACCAGGTCGGCCTTGCGCGCGGCGCCCTGCGGCGCGGCCTTGCCGGCGTAGAACGCAGCCACGTTGCGCATGTCGTCGTCGCTCAGGCCGGCGGCGAAGCCCTGCATGATCGCGTTGACGCGCTTGCCCTCCTTGAACTCACGCAGTTGCTTGGCCAGGTACTCCGGGTGCTGGCCGGCGAGGATCGGGTTCGCAGGGGCGCCGCGCGTGCCGTCGAACGAGTGGCAGGCCACGCAGACCTGCGCGGCCACCGTCTGTCCCTTGGCCGGGTCGGCCTTGGGTGCCGCCTGGGCTCCGGCGGCCAGCGTCGTCGACGGCACGAGCAGGGCGCCGGCCAGCGCGGTGATGGCGGGCAGCGAGGCCAGCAGGGCGGAGATGGGCTTCATCGCGTGGAGTCGGTTGGAGGCAAACCCGCAGATTTTACAATGTCCCATGTCTGCCTCCCTCGTCCCCGCTCGCACCGCACGCGACGCTTTGGCCTGGACGCACAGCGCGCGTTTCCTGACCACGGCCAGCCGCCTCGACCAGCTGCCGGCGACCGAACTGCCGGAGATCGCCTTCGTCGGGCGCAGCAACGCCGGCAAGTCGACCGCCATCAACACGCTGGCGCAGCAGCGCCGCCTGGCCTTCGCGTCGAAGACGCCTGGGCGCACGCAGCACATCAACCTGTTCGCGCTCGGCCCGAAGGACGCGCCCGACGCCCTGTTCGCGGATCTGCCGGGCTACGGCTACGCCGCCGTCGAACGTGCCGCGAAGTTGCGCTGGCAGCAGGTGATGGCCGACTACCTCGAGCTGCGCCGCAGCCTGTCGGGGGTCGTGCTGCTGGTCGACGCACGCCTGGGGCTGACCGACCTCGACCGCCGGCTGCTCGCGTTCATCGCGCCGCGCGTGCGCACCGGGCAGGTGAAGCTGCTGGTGCTGATGACCAAGGCCGACAAGCTGTCGCGCCGCGAGGCCGACGCGGTGCTGCGCGCGGCCACCGAGGCGCTCGGCGAGATCGCCAGCGAGCACGCCGACATCGGCGTGGCGTTGTTCTCGGCGCTGGCCAAGACCGGCGTCGAAGACGTCGCCGCGACGCTGCACGGCTGGACCCGCGTCGCGCCGACGCTGCCGTGATCGAGACCTTCGACGTCGGGCTCGCGCACGGCATCACGTTGTCGTGCCGGGCTACCGGGCCCGACGGCGCGCCTCGGGTGCTGCTGCTGCACGGTTTCCCCGAGGCGGCGTTCGTGTGGGACGAGGTGATGACGCGGCTGGCCGATCGCGCGCGCTGCGTTGCCCCCAACCTGCGCGGCTACGAGCGTTCTTCGGCACCGGCCGACGTGCAGGCGTACCGCGCGAGGCATCTGGTCGGCGACGTCGCGGCGCTCGTCGACCGGCTCGGCGGGCGCGTCGACCTGCTGGTCGCGCACGACTGGGGAGGTGCGCTGGCCTGGAACTTCGCGGCGCAGCACCCGGCCATGCTGTCGCGGCTGCTGATCGTCAACGCGCCGCACCCGGCGACCTTCCTGCGTGAGCTGGAGTCGAACCCGGCGCAGCAGCGGGCGAGCGCGTACATGAACTTTCTCGTGCGTCCCGACGCCGAGCGCCTGCTCGCCGACAACGACTTCGCGCGCCTGTGGTCGTTCTTCACCGCGATGGGCGCGGCCGACCCGGCGCACCCGGGCGGGGGCTGGCTGACCGAGGCGGTGCGCGAGCGTTACCGCGGCGTCTGGCGGCACGGGCTGACCGGTGCGCTGAACTGGTACCGCGCGTCGCCGCTGCGCCCGCCGGCCACGCCCGACGCGCCGCGGCGCGCACTGCAGTTCGCGCCCGATGCCGTCACCGTGCACGTGCCGACGACCGTGCTGTGGGCCGAAGCCGACACCGCGCTGCCGCCGTCGCTGCTCGACGGCCTCGGCGCCTACGTGCCCGACCTCCAGGTCATACGCGTGCCGCGCGCCACGCACTGGATCGTGCACGAGCAGCCCGAACTGGTCGTGCGCACGATCGCCGCGCTGCTCGACGCCGACGCGCCGGCGCCATAGAACGAAAAAGCCCGCGGCTTGCGCCGCGGGCCGGGTCTTGCCTGTCTCGCGACGGGCTCAGGACATCACATGTCCATGCCCATGCCGCCCATGCCGCCCATGCCACCGGCGGGCATCGGAGTCTCCTCCTTCGGCGCCTCGGCGACCATCGCCTCGGTCGTGAGCATCAGGCCGGCGACCGACGCAGCGTTCTGCAGCGCGGTGCGGGTGACCTTGGTCGGATCCAGGATGCCCATCTCGATCATGTCGCCGTACTCGCCGGTGGCGGCGTTGTAGCCGTAGTTGCCCTTGCCACCGAGCACCTGGTTGATGACCACGCTCGGCTCGTCGCCGGCGTTGGCCACGATCTCGCGCAGCGGCTGCTCGACGGCGCGCAGCACGATCTTGATGCCGGCGTCCTGGTCGTGGTTGGAGCCCTTGACCTTGTCGGCGATCGCCTGGCGTGCGCGCAGCAGCGCCACGCCGCCGCCCGCGACGATGCCTTCCTCGACCGCGGCACGCGTGGCGTGCAGGGCGTCCTCGACGCGCGCCTTCTTCTCCTTCATCTCGACCTCGGTGGCGGCACCGACCTTGATGACGGCCACGCCGCCGGCCAGCTTGGCCACGCGCTCCTGGAGCTTCTCGCGGTCGTAGTCGCTGGTGGCTTCCTCGATCTGGACGCGGATCTGCTTGACGCGCGCCTCGATGTCGGCGGCCTTGCCGGCGCCGTCGATGATCGTGGTGTTCTCCTTGGCGATCTCGACGCGCTTGGCCTGGCCGAGGTCGGCGAGTTGCACCTTCTCCAGCGTCAGGCCGACTTCGTCGCTGATGACCTTGCCGCCGGTGAGGATGGCCATGTCCTCGAGCATCGCCTTGCGGCGGTCGCCGAAGCCCGGCGCCTTGACGGCACAGACCTTGAGGATGCCGCGGATCGTGTTGACCACCAGCGTGGCCAGCGCCTCGCCCTCGACTTCCTCGGCGACGATCAGCAGCGGCTTGCCGCTCTTGGCCACCTGCTCGAGCGTCGGCAGCAGGTCGCGGATGTTGCTGACCTTCTTGTCGTGCAGCAGGATGTACGGGCTCTCGAGGACCGCGACCTGCTTCTCGGCGTTGTTGATGAAGTACGGCGACAGGTAGCCGCGGTCGAACTGCATGCCCTCGACG
>CAZUBF010000071.1:0-17212 GCA_964618555.1 uncultured Azohydromonas sp. | reverse complement strand
TGGTCAAGGTGCGCGAGGCGGTGAGCCCGCGCGAGCTGAACCACTTCAACCAGCGCCGCTCGGTGACCATCACCGCCAACCTGGCGCCCGGCTACTCGCTGGGCGAGGCGCTGCGCTTCATGGACGACACCGCCGCGCGCGTGCTGCCGTCCGGCTACGTGACCGAGCTCAACGGCGTCAGCCGCGAGTTCCGTGCGTCGTCGGGCGCGCTGGGACTGGTGTTCGTGCTCGCGCTGCTGTTCATCTTCCTCGTGCTGGCGGCGCAGTTCGAGAGCTTCGTGGATCCGTTCGTGATCCTGATCGCGGTGCCGCTGACGATGGTCGGCGCGTTGCTGGCGCTGCGTTTCACCGGCGGCACGCTGAACGTGTACTCGCAGATCGGCCTGATCACGCTGGTCGGGCTGATCAGCAAGCACGGCATCCTGATCGTCGAGTTCAGCAACCAGCTGCGCCAGCAGGGGCGCAGCGTGACCGACGCGGTGCTCGAGGCGTCGAGCATGCGGCTGCGCCCGATCCTGATGACCACCGGCGCGATGGTGCTCGGCGCGGTGCCGCTGGCGCTGGCCTCCGGCGCCGGTGCCGAGAGCCGCCAGCAGATCGGCTGGGTGATCGTCGGCGGGATGTCGCTGGGCACGCTGCTGACGGTGTTCGTCGTGCCCACCGTCTACACCTGGTTCGCGCGCCGCGGCGTGCCGGGCGAGATCACCACGCCCGAGGTCGCGGCGCCGCACGATGCGGCGCCGGCCAAGCCCTGAGTCGCACCGCCGCGCGTCAGACCAGCCCGTCGAACGGGATCACGTCGACGGGGTCGCCGGCGGCGACGTCGCCCTGGCCGTGGTGCAGCACGACCAGCCCGTTGGCCTGGCTCATGCTGCGTAGGATGCCGCTGCCCTGGCTGCCGGTGATCGCCACCTGCCAGCCGCCGTCGGCCGCGCGCGTGACGGTGCCGCGCTGGTACTCGGTGCGCCCGGGCTTCTTGCGCAGCGCCACCGTGCTGGCGGCGCGCAGCAGCGGCAGCGGTTGCGGCGCGGCGCCCATCATCTGCAGCAGCGCGTCGCGCACGAAGGCGTAGAAGGTGACCATCACCGCCACGGGGTTGCCCGGCAGGCCGAACAGGATCGCGCCGCGCCCGCCGTCAACGGCGATGCGGCCGATCGCCATCGGCCGGCCCGGGCGCATCGCGATGCGCCAGAACAGCACGTCGCCGAGCCGCTTCATGACCTGCTTGGTGTGGTCGGCCTCGCCGACGCTGACGCCGCCCGAGGTGATCACCGCGTCGGCGCTCGCCGCCGCGGCGCGGAACGCCGTCTCGAGCGCCGCCGGCTCGTCGCGCACCACGCCCATGTCGATCAGTTCGACGCCCAGGCGCTGCAGCATGCCCCAGATCGTGTAGCGGTTGCTGTCGTAGACGCAGCCGGCGTCGAGCGGCTCGCCGATCGAGCGCAGTTCGTCGCCGGTGGAGAAGAACGCCACGCGCAGCCGCCGCCACACCGGGACCTCGGCGCGGCCGAGCGACGCGAGCAGCCCCAGGTCGGCGGGGGTCAGGCGCCGGCCGGCGGCGAGCGCCGCCTCGCCGCAGGCGAGGTCCTCGCCCTTCAGGCGTCGGTTGTCGCCCGCGCTCACGACGCCCGGCGGGATCGTGACGCGGTCGCCGTCGGCGCGGGTGAACTCCTGCGGCACGACGGTGTCGAGCCCCGCGGGCATCACCGCGCCGGTCATGATGCGCACACCGTGGCCCGGTGGCACGTCGGCGTCGAACTGCGCGCCGGCGAATCCGGTGCCTGCCACCGGCAGCGTCGTCGGCGCATCGGCGCGCAGGTCGGCCGCGCGCAGCGCGTAGCCGTCCATCGCCGAGTTGTCGTGCGCCGGCACGTCGATGGTCGAGACGACGTCGCGCGCCAGCACGCGGCCCAGCGCGCTGCGGATCGCGACGCTCTCGACCGCGTCGACGCGCGGCACGAGCCGCGCGATGAACTCCTGCGCCTGCGCCACCGGCAGCGCGGTCGGGTCGTAGCCGGCGACGCACGAGGCGATCTGCTCGAGGCTGGCGGGGGTGTCGGTCATCGTCGTCGCGGCGCGCCGATGTTCAGCCGCCGATGTAGTGCATCTCGACGCGCCGCTCGCCGTCGGTCGGCGCCTGCCCGGCGCTGCGCAGTTCCGAGTAGCGGTCGTCGCGGCCGGCCCAGACCTGGCCGATGGCGCCGGCGAGCTGCGCGTCGCTGGCACCGCCACGCAGCAGCGCGCGCAGGTCGTGGCCGCGGGTGGCGAACAGGCACAGGTACAGCTTGCCCTCGGTGGACAGGCGGGCGCGGTTGCAGTCACGGCAGAAGGCCTGCGTGACGCTGCTGATCAGCCCGATCTCGCCACCGCCGTCGCGGTAGCGCCAGCGTTCGGCGGTCTCGCCGCTGCAGTTCGGCTCGACCGGCTCGAGCGGGAACACCGCGTGCAGCCGCTCGAGCACCTGTGCGGAAGGCAGCACGTGGTCCATGCGCCAGCCGTTGGTCGTGCCGACGTCCATGAACTCGATGAAGCGCAGGATCACGCGGCCCTCGTAGCGCTCGCGGAAGAAGCGCGCCATCGGCACGATCTCGTGGTCGTTGGTGCCGCGTTTGACGACCATGTTGACCTTCAGCGGCCCGAGCCCGACGCGCATCGCCTCGTCGATGCCCTCGAGCACACCGGCCACCGGGAAGTCGACGTCGTTCATCGCGCGAAACACGCGGTCGTCGAGCGCGTCGAGGCTGACGGTCACGCGCTGCAGCCCGGCGGCCTTCAGTGCGGCGGCCTTGCGCGCGAGCAGCGTCGCGTTGGTGGTCAGCGTCAGGTCCAGCGGCCGGTCGTCGACGTCGCGCAGCGCGGAGAGCATCGCGATCAACTGCTCGAGGTGCTTGCGCAGCAGCGGTTCGCCGCCGGTCAGGCGGATCTTGTGCACGCCGTGCGCGACGAACACACGCGCCAGCCGCGTGATCTCCTCGAAGCTCAGCAGCGACGCGTGCGGCAGGAAGCGGTACGTGCCGTCGAAGATCTCCTTGGGCATGCAATAGCTGCAGCGGAAGTTGCAGCGGTCGGTCACCGAAATGCGCAGGTCGCGCAGCGGCCGCCCGAGCCGGTCCGACAGCAGCCCGCTGGGCGGCTGCAGCACCGCAGGCACCGCAGGCACCGACGCGCGGTAGCGCTGGTCGGTGATCGGGATCGTGCGTTCGGCCATGCGGCGATTGTGCCGCCGCCCGCCATGCCGACGGCGGCGCGCCGCCTCAAGGCGCGTCGTCGGCAGGGCCGGCAGGCGGCGCCGCACGCACCAGGCGGTCGTCGGCCGAAGGGGCACGGCGCGCGCCGTCGAAGCGGCGCGCCCAGTAGTCGACCTGCAGGCTCTCGACGCGCACCTGCGCGCCGGCGCGCGGCGCGTGGACGAAACGCCCGCCGCCGAGGTACACGCCGACGTGCGAGAAGCTGCGGCGCAGCGTATTGAAGAACACCAGGTCGCCCGGTTGCAGCGCGTCGCGCCCGACGCCGACCAGGCCCGGCGCATGCGCCTGCTCGTGTGCGGTGCGCGGCAGCGTCCAGCCGGCGATCGCGAAGACGTGGCGCGTGAAGCCGCTGCAGTCGAACCCGCCCTCGGCCGGGTGGCTGCCGCCGCGCGCGTAAGGACGGTCGAGGAAGTTCAGCGCGGCGAGCACGATGTCGGACGCCGCACCGCGTGTCGCGCCGGCCTCGGGCAGCGGTGGCACGCGCGGCTCGCCGGAGCGCGGCATCGGCGCGCTCGCGCAACCGGCCAGCACGAGCACGGCGGCGATGGTCGCGATCGGGAGCGGCCCCATCGCGGCAGAATATCAGCCGCAGACCCGTCGTCAAGGCGGAATGTCGTGACGAGTCAACGACTTACGCGCGATTCACCACGTGGCGCCGAGGCGCCGGGAGAGGCCATGTTCAAAGGTTGGCTGCTGGACAAGACCGAAAGCGGCGTCGACGTCGCGCTCGCCGACATCGACGAGGCGCGCCTGCCCGCCGGCGACGTGCTGCTCGCCGTCGAGTACTCGACGCTGAACTACAAGGACGGCCTGGCGATCACGAACCGCGGCCCGGTGGTGCGCCACTGGCCGATGGTGCCCGGCATCGACGGCGCCGGCACGGTGCTGGAGAGCACGCACCCCGACTGGAAGCCGGGCGACCGCGCCGTGCTCAACGGCTGGGGGGTCGGCGAAACGCACTGGGGCTGCCTGGCCGAGCGCGCGCGGCTCAAGGGCGACTGGCTGGTGCCGCTGCCGGCCGCGTTCACGCCGCGGCAGGCGATGGCCGTCGGCACCGCCGGCTACACCGCGATGCTGTGCGTGATGGCGCTCGAGCGCCACGGCGTGCGGCCTGGCGACGGCGACGTGCTGGTCACCGGGGCCACCGGCGGCGTCGGCAGCGTCGCGGTCGCGCTGCTGGCGCGGCTGGGCTGGCGCGTCGCCGCGGCGACCGGCAAGACCTCCGAGGCCGACTACCTGACCTCGCTCGGCGCCGCCTCGGTGGTCGACCGCGCCGAACTCGCGGCGCCCGGCAAGCCGCTGCAGAAGGAGCGCTGGGCCGCGGCGATCGACGCGGTGGGGTCGCACACGCTGGTCAACGTGCTGGCGCAGACGCGCTACGGCGGCGTCGTCGCCGCGTGCGGGCTGGCGCAGGGCATGGACCTGCCCGGCACCGTGGCGCCGTTCATCCTGCGCGGCGTGACGCTGGCCGGCGTCGACAGCGTGATGGCGCCGATGCCGCGCCGGCGCGAGGCCTGGCAGCGGCTGGCGCGCGACCTCGACCCGGCGCGGCTCGAGGCGATGACCACCGAGGTGCCGCTGGCCGACGCGGCCGACGCCGCGCGGCGGCTGATGGACGGCCGGGTGCGCGGGCGCATCGTGGTTCGCGTCGGCGGCTGAGCGCCGCGGCCGCGGACCCGCCCTCGCAGGCCGCGGCGGCGCGAAGCAGCCGAGCCGTGCGAGGCCGCGGCCGGCGACGGTCCGTCGCCCGCGCGGGCGTTTCGTCGCCGGCGCAGCGCAGCCCGTCGCACCCCCCTGGGCGCGTCGCCGGCGCAGGCATAGACTGCGCGCGCTTCACGAGAGCGACGCGTTCGCGGCGGTCACGCGCCGTCGCGACAGGACATGACAAAGGACGGTGCGATGAACAAGAGGCGCATGGCCTGGGGGGTGGGCGCGCTGCTGATGGCAGCGGCGCTGGCCGCCGCGGCGACGGTCGGCGGCGGCAGGGGCTGGCTGGGATTCGGCAAGAAGAAGGACAAGCCCGAGGTCACGCTCGAGTTCGCCGCCGCCGAGGTGGTGCGGCCGCGGGCGATGACGATGCCGCTGGTGTTGTCGTTTTCGGGGCCGCTGGTGGCGCCGAACAGCGCGGTGGTGCGCACCAAGTCGCCGGGCACGCTGCTCGCGCTGGCGGTGGCCGAAGGCAGCCGCGTGCGCGCCGGCCAGGTGCTGGCCACGCTCGACCTCGCCGAACTCGACGCGCGCCTGGGCGAGCGCCACGCAATGCTCGAGTCGGCGCGCGCGCAGCTGGCACGCGCCGAGCGCGACCACGCGGCCAACCGCGCGCTGGCCGACCAGAACTTCATCTCGCCGAACGCGCTGCAGGCGTCGCAGACCGCGCTGGACGCGGCGCAGGCCCTGCTGCGCGCGGCGCAGGCGCAGGTGGACACGCTGCGCGTGACGCGCCGCGACGCCGCGCTGGTGGCGCCGATCTCCGGGCTGGTGGCCAAGCGCCACGCCGTGCCGGGCGAGAAGCTCGCCGCGGAGCAGCCGGTGCTGACCCTGGTCGACCTGCGCACGCTCGAGCTGGCCGGCAGCGTCGGCACGCACGAGGTCTCGCGGCTGGCGCCGGGCGTGCCCGTGCAGGTGCAGGTCGAGGGCGTCGACGCGGCACTCCAGGCCACGCTGGCGCGCATCGCGCCGGCCGCCGAGCCGGGCACGCGTGCGATCGGCGTCGTCGTCTCGCTGGTCAACCCCGACGAGCGGCTGCGCGCCGGGCAGTACGCGATGGCGCGCGTGACGCTCGACGACGGCGTCGAGCGGCTGACGCTGCCGGCCGGCGCGGTCGTCGGCGCGGCCGGCCAGCACGCGGTGTGGGTCATCGCCGACGGCGCGCTGGCGCGCCGCAGCGTCACGCTGGGGCGTCGCGACGACGCCGGCGGGCGTGTCGAGGTGCTCGGCGGACTGTCGCCGGGCGACACGGTGCTCGGCGCGCGCTTCGACCAGCTGCGCGAGGGCGCGAAGGCGGTGGTCGCCGCGGGAGCGCCGACGGCACCCGTGGCGTCGAACCCGGCGGCGCCGGCGGTCAACTGAGGGCGCGGCGATGTGGATCACCCGCGTGTCGATCGCGCACCCGGTGTTCGCGACGATGATGATGGTCGCGCTGACGGTGCTCGGCCTGTTCAGCTACGCGCGCCTGGGCGTCGAGCAGATGCCCGACGTCGCGCCGCCGGTGGCCTACGTCGACGTGCGCTACCCGGGCGCGAGCCCGGAGGCGGTCGAGCGCGAGCTGACCAAGCCGATCGAGGAGGCACTCAACGGCATCGCCGGGGTCAAGCGAATCACCTCGCGCAGCTTCGAGGGGCGCAGCCAGACCAGCGTCGAGTTCAGCCTGAACGCCGACATGGGCCGCGCGATGCAGGACGTGCGCGACCGCGTCGCCGCGGTGCAGGCGGCGTTCCCGCGCGACGCGAAGGCGCCCACCGTGGCGCGCTACGACAGCGAGAACAGCCAGCCGGTGGTCGTTGCCGCGCTGCGCTCGGCCACGCGCAGCCCGCGCGAGCTGTCGCTGCTGGCCGAGCAGACGGTGGCGCGCCGGCTGCAGCGTGTCGAGGGTGTCGCGCGCGTCGAGGTCAACGGGCTGGCCACGCGCGAGGTGCGCGTCGACCTCGACGCGGCACGGCTGGCGGCGTATGCGGTGACGCCGGCCGAGGTGGCGCAGGCGCTGGCGCAGGTCAACACCGACCAGCCGGTGGGGCTGCTCAGCGAGCCGCTGGCCGATGCGCTGCTGCGCGTCGAGGGCCGCGTGCGCGACCCGCGCGAGTTCGCCGACCTGGTGGTCGCGCACCGCCAGGGGCTGCCGCTGCGGCTGGGCGACCTGGGCACCGTGGTCGAGCGCGAGCGCGAGGCCGAGTCGGTGGCGCGCATCAACGGCCAGCCGGCGGTCAACTTCAACGTCTTCAAGCAGCAGGACGCGAACATCGTCGCCACCGGCGAGGCGGTCAAGGCCGCGCTCGTCGAGCTGCGCAAGACGCTGCCCGCCGACGTCGACCTGCCGCTGGTCTACGCGAACAGCGACTGGGTGCAGGACAGCCTGCGCGGGCTGCAGCGCACGCTCATCGAGGGTGCGGCGCTGACGGTGGCCATCGTGTTCCTGTTCCTGCACTCGTGGCGCAGCACGGTGATCACCGGGTTGACGCTGCCGATCGCGGTGATCTCCAGCTTCATCGCGGTGCAGGCGTTTGGCTTCACGCTGAACTTCATGACCATGATGGCGCTGTCGCTGTGCATCGGGCTGCTGATCGACGACGCCATCGTCGTGCGCGAGAACATCGTGCGCCACCTCGCGCTCGGCAAGGACCACCACCGCGCCGCGCGCGAGGGCACCGAGGAGATCGGGCTGGCGGTGATGGCCACCACGTTCGCGATCTGCGCGGTGTTCGTGCCGGTGGCGTTCATGGGCGGCATCGTCGGCAAGTTCTTCTACCCGTTCGGCATCACGGTGGCGGTGGCGGTGCTGGTGAGCCTGTTCGTCAGCTTCACGCTCGACCCGATGCTGTCGTCGGTGTGGAAGGACCCGCCCGGCGAACGCATGCGGCGCCTGCCGGTGCTCGGCAGCCTGATCCGCGCCACCGACCGCGGCCTCGACGGGCTGCACACGCTGTACGAGCGGCTGATCCGCTGGGCGTTCAGCGAGCGGCGCTTCGCGCTGCCGTGGCCCGCTTACGGCCGCCCGTTCGACGCGCAGGCGCGGCGCGACAAGGCGCAGCCGCGGCGCTGGCGGCGCGCGACGCTGACGCCGCGAGGCGTGATCGTCGCCGCCGGCACGGCGAGCTTCGTCGTCGCGCTGGCGCTGGCGCCGGTGGTCGGCAGCGAGTTCGTCCCCGAGACCGACCAGAGCTTCACGCAGTTGAGCGTGCGCATGCCGGTGGGCTCGAGCCTGACGCGCAGCGACGCGAAGATCCGCCAGATCGAGGAGATCCTGGCCGGCTTCCCCGAGGTCCGGACCGTCTCGACCAACGTCGGCGGCGAGGGCCAGGGGCTGGCGGTGGGGCGCAACCAGGCGGTGCTCAACATCGGGCTGGTCGATCGCGACCGGCGCAGCCGCACGCAGAAGCAGGTGGAGGACGCGATCCGCGAGCGCATCGCGAAGATCCCGGGCATCGAGGTCTCGATCGGCTTCAACCGGCCGATCTACGTCGCGATCCTCGGCCACGACGCCGACGGGCTGGTCAAGGTCGCGCAGGACTTCGCCGAGCAGGTCAAGCGCATCCCCGGCGTCGTCGACCTCGAACTGTCGGCCAAGCCGGGCCTGCCGACCTACGCGGTGCGGCTCAAGCCCGCCGCGGTGCGCGAGCTCGGGCTCACGCCGCCGCAGCTGGCGTCGAGCCTGCGCGCCTACGTCAGTGGCGAGGTGGCGACCTACTGGACCACGCCCGACGGCGAGCAGGTCGAGGTGCTGCTGCGCCTGCCGCAGGTGCAGCGCGAGCGCGTCGAGCAACTGCGCGCGCTGCCGGTGGCCTTCGCGCGCGACGGCACCGCGATCGCGCTCGACCGCGTCGCCGACATCGTGCCGGTGGCCAACCCCGAGGTGATCCGCCGCCAGGACCTGCAGCGCCGCGAGGCGATCTTCGCCGGCGTCGAGGGGCGCCCGGCGGGCGACGTCGGCGCCGACGTGCAGAAGCTCGTCAAGAGCACACAGCTGCCGCCGGGCTACCGCTTCGACGTCGGCGGTGCCACGCGCGACCAGCAGGAGGCGTTCGCCGCGATGCTCGGCGCGATGGCGCTGGCGGTGATCTTCATCTACATCGTGCTGGCAAGCCAGTTCGGCAGCTTCTTGCAGCCGGTCGCGATCATGGCCAGCCTGCCGCTGGCGCTGATCGGCGTGATGCTCGCGCTGCTGCTGTGGCGCAGCACGCTCAACGTGTTCTCGATGATCGGGCTGGTGATGCTGATGGGGCTGGTGGTGAAGAACGCGATCCTGCTGGTCGACTTCGCCAACCACGCGCGCCGCGCCGGCGCCAGCGTGCCCGACGCGCTGCTGCAGGCCGGACTGATCCGCATGCGCCCGATCATCATGACCACGGCGGCGATGATCTTCGGCATGCTGCCGCTGGCACTGGCGCTCAACGACGGCGGCGAGATCCAGGCGCCGATGGGTCGCGCGATCATCGGCGGGCTGATCACGTCGACGCTGCTGACGCTGGTCGTCGTGCCGGTGCTCTACAGCTACCTGGTGCGCGAGCGCCGTCCGGCCGCGCTGGGCGAGGGCGGCCCCGTCGGGCGGCCGGCGACGGCCGGGCCCGGCTGAGCCGTCGGGCGGGGGAGACGTCGGGCAGGCGTCGAACCCGCCGCGTCGCGATGCGGCGAGAGGGTGACGGTCGACCTGTCGTCCGCTCGAGCCTCTGGCCGGGTTCGCCGGTGGCAGCTCGGGGCCGGTGCGTGCTTGCAGTGCCGAGTCGGGTGGCGTAAGTTCCGCCAGGCCGCGCCTGTCGACCAGCGCACGGACCGGGCCCTTCAGGGGCTCAGGCTGTCTCTTCCCGCCCGCGAGCCCGGGCCCCGACCTTGAAAGGGCAAGAACATGACCGTCGCACGCATCACCGAGATCAGCAGCGTCAGCAAAGTCAGCTTCCAGGATGCCATTCAGCAGGGTGTCGAGCGAGCGCACAAGACGCTGAAGAACGTCAAGGGCGCCTGGGTCAAGGATCAGGAGGTGACGATCGACAAGGGCAAGGTCACCGGCTACAAGGTGATCCTGAAGGTGACCTTCATCCTGCAGGACTAGCGCCGCCGCTGCGGGGCCGGGTCGCTGCGGCAGGCGCTCGATGCGCGGCCGCACGGCGACGACGATGTGCCTGCCCGCGGCGGCGGGGGCGCGGCGTGCCCGGCCTCTATCGCCGGTGAGGGTACGGCGCCGAAGTGCCCCGGCGCGAGGGCCGTGCCGACCCGCACCTCGAGTCCGAGCGCCCCCCGGTTCACGGCGTCGTGCCGCATCGGGGTCGACGCGTCGGCGTCGATGCCCGGCAGGCTCACCGTCTGGAGCCGTCCACGCCGCGCCAGGCGCCGGGTTGCATGCGCGGTCGAGGATCCTCACGCGATGGGCGCGGCCGACCGCGGCGTTGCAGCGGGCGCAGCGCAACGCCGGCCGGCGAATCGACGCCGGACTTCGCGCAGGCGCTGATCGTGCGCCCCGAGGTCGTCCTGGGTCAGCGTGTCTGACGCGGTGAACCGCCTGCCGGGACGCCAACCGCGCCGGCAGGGCCGCGTCAGGCCGACCCGCGCGTCCCGGATCGGCGTGCCGGATCCTGACATTCCCCGTGCCACCGTCGCCACGCACCGGATCGAAGAACCGGGGTGTGTCCTCCTCGATCCGTTCGACGGCACGGCGGCGGTCGTGGCGGTGCCGGGGGTTGGATGCGTGGTTCCGGAGTCGGCGTCGCCGCCTCCGCCATCGCGGCATTCGCCCGCGGTATCGCATGCGGGCGGACGGCCCGCGTCGCGACGGCGCCGGAGGGCGCCGTCAGCGCACCACCTTCACCAGGTCCCCCGGACGCGGCTCGCCGCCGCCGTAGACGCCGTTGATCAGCCGCAACTGCGCCTCGGCCGGCGGCGGCAGCGGCGAGTTGCGCGCCAGCTCGGCGAAGCCGCCGCGCGGGAAGGGCACGGTCTGCAGCGTCCACGGTCGCGCCGCCGCGCGTTCGGCGTTCGACAGCGGGCGCAGCGACCCCTCGGCCTCGGCCAGGCCGCCGGCGGCGCGCTGCAGCGTCGCCGCGTCCTTGGCCGCGCGCGTCAGCAGGTAGTTGCGGTTGGCCGGACCGGCCACCAGCAGCAGCCGCACCGACTGCGCCTGCCCCTGCTCGTTGCGCCGCGTGCCGGCGAACTGCGTCGCCGCCAGACCGTTGATCGTCAGCCGCTCGACGCGGCCGTCGGTGGGCTTGACGACGTTGCGGATGATCTCGTCGTGCGAGCTGCCGGCCTGCGGCGGCACCAGGCGCACGACGAGTCCGGCGTCGCGCGTGCCGTTGACGATCGTGATCGAGTCGGCCGCGTTCTGCACCCGCCAGCCCTGCGGCGCGGTGAGCGCGATGCCCAGCTCCTCATGGTAGAAGTGGCGCCCGCGCGTCACGCCCTGGGCGCGGCTCTCGCCGTAGCTCATGCCGTCGAGCGCCTGCAGGTAGCGCGCGCGGCCGTCGTCGCCGTAGGCGCCGGCGTAGCGCGCGGCGATGCGGTTGATGTCGGCCAGGCGCTGGTCGCTGCTCGGGTGCGTCGACAGCCAGTTCACCCCTGACGGCGCGGCACGGCCCTCGGCGCGCGCCTGGTCGGCGGCGAAGCGCTCCTGGTTCTTCAGCACGCCGATGACGTGCACCATGTTCTTCGGGTCGTAGCGATTGCGCGCGAGGTACTCGGCGCCCAGCTCGTCGGCCTGCAGCTCCTGCTCGCGGCTGTACGAGGCCAGGTGGCCGGCGGCCACGCCCTGCGAGACCTGGCTCGCCAGTTCGGTGGCGCCGCCGACGCCCGCGCCCTCGAGCACGGCGCCGAGCACGGTGGCGGCCAGCACGCCGAGGCCGGCATTCTGCTGCCGCGTCGCGCGCTGCGCCCCGTGGCGCGCGGTGACGTGGCCGATCTCGTGGCCGAGCACGCCCGCCAGCTCGGCCTCGCTGTCGAGGTGGGCCATGATGCCGCGCGTGATGTAGACGTAGCCGCCCGGCAGCGCGAAGGCGTTGACCTCGGGGCTGTCGAGCACGGTGAAGGTCCACTGCAGGTTGCTGCGGTGCGACTGCCGCGCCAGCTTCTGGCCGACCTGGTTGACGTAGGCCTGCAACCGCTGGTCGGGGTAGGCGCCGTACTCGGCCAGGATCTGCTGGTGCGCCTTGCGGCCCTCGGCGACCTCGGTCGCCTCGTCCATCACCGAACGTTCGGTGCGTCCGGTGACCGGGTTGACGACCGGCGTGCCGCAGGCGGCCAGCAAGGTCGCGGCGAGCAGGGCGGCGGGCAGGGCCGAGGTCCAGCGGGATCGGGTCATGGCAGGGGTCCCGGAGGTTGCTGTGCAGGCGCGAGGGTAACGCGGTCGGTGCGGGTCCGACGAGTAGCCCCGATGCGGCTGCGGTCCGGCTGGCGACGATCGCGGCCCGACGCGCGCCGCCTTGCACGTCGACCGTCGGCTCCCGACGACGGCGCCGGGGTCCGGGCGCCGAAGGGCCGCGCCACCTTCGGTCGGCAGACCCCGTGGGCGCTGCCGAGGACGGTCGTCGTGCCGATGCACTGCCACGACAGGGGCACGCGCGCCGGCCGCGACCTCATCTCAGGGCATCGCGTCGAGCAGTTCGTCGTCCAGGCGCATTGCCCGCTGGCGCGCCGGACGCTGCGCCAGCCGGTCCGCGTAGGCGACCAGACTGTCACGCCGCGGCAGGCTGCCGAACTGCAGCGCGAATGCGACGCTGGACCCGACGTAAACGTCGGCGGCGCTGATGCGGTCGCCGGCGATGTACTCGCACCCCGCCAGCGCGCGGTCGAGCACCTCGACGACGGCGTCGAACGAACCGTAGCCGACGAAGCCGCGCTGCCGGTCGGTCGGCTCGACGCCGAGCGCCCGGTCCGTGATCGCCGCCTCGAGCGGGCCGGCGGCGAAGAACAGCCAGCGGTAGTAGGCACCGCGCTCGGTCGGCGGCGGCGCCAGCTGCGCCTGCGGGAACGCGTCGGCCAGGTAGGCGCAGATCGCCGCGCACTCGGTGACGACGACGCTGCCGTGGCGCAGCGCAGGCACCTTGCCCATCGGGTTGACCGCCAAGTAGTCGGGCGACTTCATCGTCGTGCCGAACGCCAGCGGCTCGACGCGGTACGGCACGCCGATCTCCTCGAGCATCCAGCGCACCGTGCGCCCGCGCGACCGCGGGTGCGTGTACAGGGTCAGGTCGTGGTCCATCGGCGAAGTCCTCGGGCGGCTCGGCGAGCATAACCTCGGTCACGGCCCGTGGCGGCGGCGGGGCGGACAATGCGCCTTGCGGCCATCCCGGCACCTGCGCCGCGCGGTGCGACCGCACGGACGAACGATGAACACCACCACCACGGCGACCCCGGCCCTCGCGTCGGACGCCCCGACGCCCGGTGCGGCTTGCGAGCTGCGCCTGCCGGTCGGCGGCATGACCTGCGCTTCGTGCGTGCGCCGCGTCGAGAAGGCGCTGCTCGGCGTCGACGGCGTGCAGGCGGCCAGCGTCAACCTCGCCACCGAAACAGCCACGGTGCAGGCGTCGCCGGCGGTGTCGGCGCAGCGGCTCGTCGCCGCGGTGCGCAAGGCCGGCTACGAGGTGCCCGACGCCGAGCACACGCTGCGCATCGACGGCATGACCTGCGCCTCATGCGTGGCACGCGTCGAGAAGGCGCTGTTGCGCGTGAGCGGCGTCTCGTCGGCCAGCGTCAACCTCGCCACCGAGTCGGCGCGTGTCACCGCGCTGGCGACGGTGCCGGTCGACACGCTGGTCGCCGCGGTGCGTCGCGCCGGCTACGAGGTGCAGCTGCCTCGCGCTGCAGGCGTCGACGACGCGGACGGCACGCGGCGCGCGCCGTCCTGGCTGCCGGTGGCGCTGTCGGCGCTGCTGACGCTGCCGCTGGTCGTGCCGATGCTGGCGATGCCGCTGGGCATCGACGCGATGCTGCCCGGCTGGCTGCAGTGGCTGCTCGCCACGCCGGTGCAGTTCGTCTTCGGCGCTCGTTTCTACGTCGCGGGTTTCAAGGCGGTGCGCGCCGGCACCGGCAACATGGACCTGCTGGTCGCACTGGGCACCAGCGCGGCGTACGGGCTGTCGCTGGTCCTGCTGTGGCTGCACGCCGACCATGGCACGCCGCACCTGTACTTCGAGGCCTCGGCGGCGGTGATCACCCTGGTGCTGCTGGGCAAGTGGCTGGAGGCGCGCGCCAAGCGCCAGACCAGCGACGCGATCCGCGCGCTGCAGGCGCTGCGCCCGGCGACGGCGCGCGTGCGCCGCGACGGTGGCCCGGAGGTCGAGGTGCCGCTGGCCGAGGTGCGCAGCGGCGACGTGGTCGTCGTGCTGCCGGGCGAGAAACTGCCCGTCGACGGCGAGGTGCTCGAAGGGCACAGCCACGTCGACGAGTCGCTGATCACCGGCGAGAGCCTGCCGGTGGCCAAGGGCGCGGGCGACCGCGTCACCGGGGGGTCGGTGAACGCCGAAGGCGCGCTGGTGCTGCGCACCACCGGCGTCGGCGCCGAGACGACGCTGGCGCGCATCATCCGGCTGGTCGAGTCGGCCCAGGCGGCCAAGGCGCCGATCCAGCGCCTCGTCGATCAGGTGGCGGCGGTGTTCGTGCCGGTGGTGCTGGTGATCGCGGCGTTGGCGTTCTTCGGCGGCTGGTGGTGGCTCGGCGACGCGCAGACGGCGCTGATCAACGCGGTGTCGGTGCTGGTCATCGCCTGTCCCTGCGCGCTGGGGTTGGCGACGCCGACCGCGATCATGGCCGGCACCGGCGTCGCGGCGCGCCACGGCATCCTGATCAAGGACGCGCAGGCGCTCGAGGTGGCGCACCGCGTGACCCACGTCGCGTTCGACAAGACCGGCACGCTGACCGAAGGCAAGCCGGCCCTGGTCGCGGTGGTCGCCGCCGAGGGCGACAGCGAGCCGGCGCTGCTGCGCGACGCCGCGGCCTTGCAGGCGCGCAGCGAACACCCGCTGGCGCGCGCGGTGCTCGAACGCGCGCGTGCCGATGGCATCGAGGCCGCGGCTGCCGGCGGCGTGCGCGCGCTGCCCGGCCGTGGCGTCGAGGCGGTGATCGATGGCCGGGCGCTGGCCATCGGCAGTTCGCGGCTGCTGCGCGAACGCGGGCTCGACGCCGCCGCGCTGGCCGGGCATGCGGCGGCGCTCGAGGCCGAAGGGCGCACGCTGTCGTGGCTGGTCGAAGGCGAGGGCACCGGGGGTGCGCCGGCGCGCGTGCGCGGCCTGCTGGCCTTCGGCGACGCGCCCAAGTCCTCGGCCGCCGAGGCGGTTGCACGGCTGCGCGCGCTGGGCATCGAGGCGGTGATGCTCACCGGCGACAACCCCGGCAGCGCGCAGGCGGTGGCACGCCGGCTGGGCATCACCGAGGTGCGCGCGCAGGTGCTGCCCGAGGCCAAGGCGCAGGCCGTGGCGGCGCTGAAGTCCGACGGCGCGACGGTGGCGATGGTCGGCGACGGCATCAACGACGCGCCGGCACTGGCGGCGGCCGACGTCGGCATCGCGATGGGCAGCGGCACCGACGTCGCGATGGAGACCGCCGGCATCACGCTGATGCGCGGCGACCCGCGACTGGTGGTGGCGGCGATCGACATCTCGCGCCGCACCTACGCGAAGATCCGCCAGAACCTGTTCTGGGCCTTCGCCTACAACGTGGTCGGGATCCCGCTGGCCGCGGTGGGGCTGCTCAACCCGGTGATCGCCGGCGCGGCGATGGCTTTCAGCAGCGTCAGCGTGGTGTCCAACGCACTGCTGCTGCGGCGTTGGCGCCCTGCGCCGACATGACAAAGCCCGCGGCCTTGCGGCGGCGGGCTGTCGCGAGGGCGCTGGCGCGGCTTACTTGACTGTGAGCACCCAGGCCGCGAGCTGCTTGGCCTCGGCCTCGCTGACCTGCGGGTTGGCGGGCATCGGCACCTGGCCCCACACGCCCTTGCCGCCCTTGACGATCTTCTGCGCCAGTTCGTCGGCCGCACCGGCCTTGCCGGCGTACTTCGCGGCCACGTCCTTGTACGACGGGCCGACGAGCTTCTTGTCGAGCGCGTGGCAGGCCATGCAGTTCTTCTTCTTCGCCAGTTCGGCGTCGGCGAAGGCGGGCGAGGCGGCGAACAGGCCGGCGACGACGGTCAGTGCGAACAAAGTCTTCATGTTTCCTCTCGGCGGGTCGAAATAGCGCGTTAACGTACAGGTACCGAAACGGAATTCTAGGCCCGGCGGTTGACCCCGCCGGCGCGAAAGGGGTTGACGATGGCGTTCGTGGTTCTCGGCGTGCTGCTGATCGCCGCCAAGCTCGCGGAACTCGGCCCGGTGGCCGACCTGTCGTGGTGGTGGGTGCTCGCGCCGTTCGCCCTGGCGGTGCTGTGGTGGTCGTTCGCCGACTCGTCGGGGCTGACGAAGAAGCGCGAGATCGACAAGATGGAGCAGCGCAAGGCCGAGCGCCGGCGCAAGCACCTGGACCACCTCGGCATGGACGAGCACGGCCGGCGCGTCAAGTGAGCGTGCCGCGCCGGCGTGGCGCCGGCGTTCACGATTCGTAACGATCGAGCACCGCGCCGTGGCTGGCGCTGGCCGCGTTGTGCGCGAACTTGGCGAGCACGCCACGCCGGTAGCGCGGTGCCGGCGGTTGCCACGCGGCACGGCGGCGCGCGATCTCGGCGTCGTCGACCTCGAGCTGCAGCAGCCGGCGGTGCGCGTCGATGGTGATCGTGTCGCCCTCTTGCACCAGCGCGATCGTGCCGCCCTCGTGGGCCTCGGGTGCGACGTGGCCGACGACCATGCCCCAGGTGCCGCCCGAGAAGCGCCCGTCGGTGATCAGCCCGACCGACTCGCCCAGGCCCTGGCCGATCAGCGCGCCGGTGGGCGCGAGCATCTCGGGCATGCCGGGGCCGCCCTTGGGGCCGAGGTAGCGCAGCACCATCACGTCGCCGGCCCGGATGCGCCCGGCCATGATCGCCGCCAGCGCCGACTGCTCGTCGTCGAACACGCGCGCCGGTCCGGTGATGCGCGGGTTCTTCAGCCCGGTGATCTTGGCCACGCTGCCCTCGGGGCTGAGGTTGCCCTTGAGGATGGCCAGGTGCCCCTCGGCGTACAGCGGGTTCGACAGCGGCCGGATCACGTCCTGGTCGGCGCGCACGGTGGACGGCACGTCGGCCAGGTTCTCGGCCAGCGACTTGCCGGTGATCGTCATGCAATGGCCGTGCAGCAGGCCGGCGTCGAGCAGCAGCTTCATCACCTGCGGGATGCCGCCGGCGCGGTGCAGGTCGATCGCGA
>CAZUBF010000070.1:0-17628 GCA_964618555.1 uncultured Azohydromonas sp. | reverse complement strand
CGCCCACATCCGCACCCTGCTGCTGACCTTCTTCTACCGCCAGATGCCCGAGCTGGTCGAGCGCGGCCACATCTACATCGCGCAGCCGCCGCTGTACAAGGTCAAGCACGGCAAGACCGAGCAGTACCTGAAGGACGCCCACGAACTCGACGCCTACCTGCTGAAGGTGGCGCTGGAAGGCGCCGCGGTGGACCCCGGCGACGGCCGCCCCGAGATCGGCGGCAGCGCGCTGGAGGACCTGGCGCGCCGCTACGTGGTGGCCAACAACGTGATCGGCCGCCTGGCCAACTGGATGGACGTCGAGGCCCTGCGCGCCATCGCCGACGGCCTGACGCTGAACCTGGACACCGCCGCCGACGCCGAGGCCAGCGCCGCGGCGCTGCAGGCCGCGCTGCACGACGCCGAGGTCGCCGCCGAGGTCGACGCGCGCACCGACAAGCACCAGCTGCGCATCGGCCGGCGCCACCACGGCAACGTGAAGGCCAGCGTGATCACCGCCGACTTCGTGCACGGCGCCGACTACGAGGCGCTGAGCCAGGCCGGCCTCACCTTCAAGGGCCTGCTGGGCGCCGGCGCCGTGGTGCGCCGCGGCGAGGGCGAGCGGCGCAAGGAACAGAAGGTCGACGACTTCCGCGCCGCGATGGCCTGGCTGATGCAGCAGGCCGAGTCCAGCGTGGCGCGCCAGCGCTACAAGGGCCTCGGCGAGATGAACCCCGGCCAGCTGTGGGAGACCACGATGGACCCCGCCGTGCGCCGCCTGCTGCGCGTGCAGATCGACGACGCCATCGAGGCCGACCGCGTGTTCACGATGCTGATGGGCGACGAGGTCGAGCCGCGGCGCGAGTTCATCGAGACGAATGCGCTGAGGGCGGCGAATATCGATGTGTGACGTGGGTGGGCGATCGGCGGTGACTCAGAACCGATCGAAGCACAAGGGCCCGTGACGGCGATGGAGTTGCCGGAGCCGACGACGCTGGTCGAGCGGTCGTACTACTCGGCGTCGATCGCCGAGTTCCGGGACAGCGACGTCGACTCCGTGCTGGGGCACCTGACGGCCCGCAGTGAATTCGACGTCGATCTATCGCAGCGCGATGCGTGGCGAGCAGAGATTGACTGCCTGCAGTTCGCGCTGGCCTCTGCCGACCCGCGTGGTCATCTGTTCCTCGAGTTCGTCGTTCCACGCCTGGGCCGACGCATCGACGCGGTCGTGATCCTGCGGGACACGCTATTCGTGCTCGAGTTCAAGATTGGCGAACGCGTGTTCACAGCC
Organism: uncultured Azohydromonas sp.; assembly: GCA_964618555.1. GTDB lineage: Bacteria > Pseudomonadota > Gammaproteobacteria > Burkholderiales > Burkholderiaceae_C > Calidifontimicrobium. The sequence continues at coordinate 16,358 of CAZUBF010000070.1, read as the reverse complement.
CAGGACATCGATCAGGCCTGGGACTATGCGTTGGACCTGAAGAACTTCCACGAGACCAGCCATCGGGCGCGAATCAAGCCGGCGGTGGTGATCAGTGGGGTGCACGGGATGTTGGTGGAAGGCGCCGAGGGGCACGGTGATGGTGTCAGCGAACCCGCGCGCGTGTCGACGGACCGCTTGGGTGTGTTCCTGCAGCAGGCACAGGCCACCGCGAGTTCGACACTCTTGGAAGCCGACGTCTGGCAGCGCGGCAAGTACCGACCGACGCCGACGATCATCGAAGCGGCGTCGGCGTTGTACCGTGGGCACTCGGTCTCGGAGATCTCCCGCAGCGATGCCGGCGCGATGAACCTCGCTCGTACGTCGCACACCGTCGCAGAGGTGATCCGACAGTCGCGCGCCCGCGGCCTGAAGTCCATCTGCCTGGTCACGGGCGTACCCGGAGCGGGCAAGACGCTGGTGGGCCTGAACATCGCGACCCAGTTCCAGGATCCCGCCAGCGAGTTGCACAGCGTCTATCTGTCAGGAAATGGACCGCTGGTGGCAATCCTGCGTGAAGCGCTGGTGCGCGACCGTGTGACGCAGGCGCTCCTGCGCGGCCAGAGACAGACGAAGAGGCAGTCGCGACAGGCAGTGGAGTCGTTCATCCAGCCCATCCATCACTTCCGCGACGAGTGCCTGCGCGACACGAGTGCGCCGCCCGAGCATGTGACGATCTTCGACGAAGCGCAGCGGGCATGGAACGTGGCGAAGACGGCCGAGTTCATGCGCCAGAAGAAGAACCGACCGGGATTCGCGCAGTCGGAGCCGGCCTTCCTGATCTCATGCCTGGATCGGCATCAGGACTGGGCCGTGATTGTGTGCCTTGTGGGGGGCGGCCAGGAGATCAACACCGGCGAGGCAGGCATCTCGGAATGGCTGGATGCGCTGCAGGGATCGTACGCCCACTGGGATGTGCATCTGTCTCCGACGTTGACTGACTCGGAGTACGCAGCGGGAGACGCGCTGCGCGCTCTTCAGGCGCGGGCAAACGTGTTCTTCAACGAGGACCTTCACCTGTCGGTGTCGATGCGGTCGTACCGGGCCGAGCACGTGTCTGCCTTCGTGAAGAAGGTGTTGGATCTCGAAGCCGCTGACGCAGCGGCGCTGTACCGCCAGTTCTCGGGCCGGTATCCCGTGGTGCTGACCCGAACTGTCGCGGTTGCTCGGTCATGGCTGCGCAAGGCGGCCAGGGGCAGCGAGCGTTACGGCATCGTCGTGTCTTCGCAGGCGCAGCGCTTGAAACCGCATGCCATCGATGTGAGGGTTCCGATCGATCCGGTGAAGTGGTTTCTCAATGGGAAGGACGATGTGCGCTCGTCCTACTACCTCGAGGACGCGACCACGGAGTTTCACGTTCAGGGCCTGGAACTCGACTGGACAGGCGTCGTCTGGGACGCCGACTTGAGACTTCACGATGGGCGCTGGGAGCACCACTCGTTCGTTGGCCATCGCTGGCAGCACATCCGCAAGACGGACCGCCAGCTGTACCTGAAGAACGCGTATCGTGTCCTGCTTACGCGGGCCCGGCAGGGCATGGTGATCGTGGTGCCCGAGGGCTCGGACGACGACCCGACGCGCTCCCGTGGGTTCTACGACGGCACCTATGCCTACCTGCGTTCGCTGGGTTTGACCGAGATCGGGTGAACCTCGCAGGTCGACCTCGGACTCTCTTCGCGGGGCCTATCGCGGACCCCGCGCCCGGCCTGCCTCGCACCCGCCTGGCGCCACATCGATGACGGCCGCCTCCCCCGCCCGCCGCGGCCACAACCCCAGTGACAGGGCCGTGCCCGCCAGCACCACTGCCGCGCCGGCGAGGGTCTGCAGGCCCACCGCCTCGCCCAGGTACACCACGCCGGCAGCCAGCGCGACGACCGGGTTCAGGAACGTCACCGAGATCGCGCGCACCGGGCCGATGCGGCGCAGCAGCCGGTAGTACAGCAGGAAGCCCAGCGCCGAACTGCCCACGCCCAGAAACACCACCTCGGCCCACGCGCGCGTCGGCGGCGGCGTGGCCGGCCAGGTGGCCGCCGCCAGCGGGGCCAGCGCCAGCGCGGCCACGGCCAGGCTGCCGACCGTGAGCGCCACGTTGTCCATGCCGCCCAACCGTCGGCGCGCGTAGTTGGCACCCAGCGCCCACAGCGCCGAGGCCAGCAGCACCGCGGCCACCGCCACCAGCCCCAGCGTCGAACGCAGCGTCGCGCTGCCCGCGGTCAGCAGCGCCACGCCGCCGAAGCCGATCAGCAGCCCGGCACCGCGCCAGCGGCCCAGCCGTTCGCGGTAGACGTGGTGCGCCAGCAGCGCCGCGAACAGGGGCGCCGTGGCGTTCAGCACCGCCAGCAGCCCGGCCGTCAGGTGCTGCGCCGCGAAGCCCAGCAGCATGAAGGGCAGCGCGGTGAACGGCACCGCCAGCACCAGCAGCTCGAACGGGTGCGCCCGCAGCTGCCCCAGGCCGCCGCGCCAGCCCAGCAGCGGCAGCAGCAGCACCGCCGCGATGCCCATGCGCAGCGCGATCAGCGGCGCCGGACCGAACGCCGGCACCGCCGCACGCATGAACAGGTAGGCCGCGCCCCACAGCACGCTGAGCAGCAGCAGTTCGGCGACGTCGCGTCGTTGCATGGCGCGCAGCTTATCGGGCCTGCCGCGGCGCACCGGGTTCAGGCCTGCCACACGCCGAAGCCCGCCTCGCGAAGCGCGATGGCCAGCTCCACTTCCATCTCGCGCGCGGCGTGGTAGGGCATCGGGTTGTACACCTCGTACAGCGACGGCAGCAGCCGCAGCCCGTACTCGAGCACGAAGCGGTTGGCCTGGATGCCGGCCTTGTGCCGGTCGAAACGCAGGTCGGGGTCCAGCCCCGTCATGCCGACGTAGACGAAGGGCCGGCCGAGCCGGTAGCCGGGGTTGGCGTCGCGAAAGCGAGCCTCGTTCCACACGCGGTCGGCGAGTTCGACGACGTAGACGTGGTGGTGGTGGTGGCGCGGCGGCCGGGAGCGTTTGCGGGGGCCGTCGGCGCGCGTCATGCGCGCCGATGATGCCGCGGGCCGGCCGGGGGCGGGTGCGCAGGCGGCGAACCGGCGCGGCGCCGACTTTGTCGGCACTGCCCGAACGTGGCCGCCGCCTTCGCCCCGTGCGAGCCTGCGCAGGCCGGCCCGAAGCCGCGGGGATCAGCGCGCGGCGCTGCCCACGCTCGCCACCAGCCTCAGCCCCTTGCCGCGGCTGAGGTAGTAGTCGCCGTCGGGGCTGATCACCACGCCGCGCAGGTGTTCGCGGTCGGTGAAGTACTGCCAGCCGTGGCCGGGCTCACCCGGGGCCGCGGCGTTGGGCACCGTCTGCATCGCCGCGGCGTCGCGGTCGGCGGCGCGGCGCTCGTGCGAGCGGTGCTTGTCGTCGCTGGCGACGGCGGCGGTGCCGATGGTCAGGGCCAGCGTGGCCAGCGTGGCGCGAAGGGTGAGGCTCGGGTTCGACATGATGTGCTCCTGACTCGATCGAAACCCGGTCGACATCGACCGTGCCGCCACTGTGCGCCGCGCCCGGTGTACGCATCGTGAAGCGGCCGTTCAGCGGCCGTTCAGCGTGGCGCCACGGGCGCATGCCGCGCACCGACGGCGCGCCTGAGCCGCCGGGGTCGGCCCGCGCGGACCGGCCGGGGGGGCGGGCCCGCGTGCGCCGGGGGCCGGCGCTCAGGCCGCCGCGGCCTCGACCAGCGTCGAAGCGATCAGCGTGTCGAGCAGTTCCTGACCCGGCGTCGGGATGATCGGCGCGCCGGCCAGGCCACGCACGCGGTCGAACGCATCGTCGAGCTGCTGGCCGCGCAGCACCGGGCCGTGCGCCGACGCCACGGTGCGCGCTCCCAGCGCCTCGACGGCGTCGACGTGGCGCGTGTAGGTGGCGCGGTCCAGCCAGGCGTGCCATGGCGACACGGCGCTGTTCATCGCCGGCATCTGCGCCAGCACGTCGTCGTGCAGCTCGGCGGCGTCGAGCGAGCCGGGCGTCAGGCACGCGAAGGTGTCGACGATCCACATCGCCTGCGACTTCGGGTCGAACAGGCCACGCGTGGTCGGGCCGTCGAAGATCGGCGGGCGGAACAGGTGCAGCACGCGGTCGCCGGCGTCGAAGCTGCCGCCGGGCTCGATCCAGCGCATGCGGTGCAGCGGCAGCCCGGGCTTTTCCAGCGCCAGGCGCTCGACGCTGAAGAAGTTGGTCACCAGCGTGGCGTTGGGGCAGCGCTCGAGCGCGTCGAACAGGCCGCCGGTGTGGTCGCCGTCGTCGTGCGACAGGAAGATCCAGCGCACGTCCTCGGGCTCGACGACGGAGAACACCTTGTCGAGCCACTGCGGGCGGTGCACCGGCGCGCCGGTGTCGACGATCACCGGCTCGCGGCCGCGGATGACCATCGCGTTCGCCGGCAGGTACAGGCCGTCGCCGGCCGGCGCCAGGTTGGGGATCAGCCAGGTGTCGGCGGCGATGCGGTGCGGCTCGGTGTCGGGCACGTCGGCGGTGTGAGCGGGGTTCATTGGGGGGTCCTCGGGTGGCGTGCGGTCGCGTTCGGGCAAGGCTTCGCCGGCGGCGCCGCGGCGCCGGCAGGGCCGGGGTGTCGGGGTGGGGCCGCGGGGGTGGCGACGGGGGCGCGTCCCGCGGTCTTTCCGATGGCCGTCATCGTGCGCGCCGCGCCGCGGCGGGTCATCCGCCAAGAGAGCCACTGCGCCGGTGCCACGACGGGCCATCGGCGCCGGCGCGTGCCATGGCCCGCGTCACATCGGGCCGATGCAGGGTGGCGCCCATGTCGACGGCCGGTGCGTCGCCCCCGAGGACGCGAAGACCTCGATCTTCGACCGGGGCTTCCTGCACGCCGACGCCGCCGACGGCGTCGCGCACGTCTGTCAGGGGCGCTTCTTCCGCCTCGACGACCTCCTCGACCGCTTCGAGGCCGGCCTGGCCGCGCCGCGGCTGGATCCCGGCGTCGACCGCGCGACGATGCGCACGGCGTGCACGGGTGCGTGCGCCGCGCCGGGCTGCGCAAGGCTTGCGTCGAGGGGTCGTGCACGCGCGGCCGCACCGCGCCCGGGTCACGCGACCCGCGCATCGGGAACGGCCACTGGCTCGACTTCGCGAGGGGGCGGTACGAGGCCTGCGACCGCGGCGCCGAGTCGGTGGTGCTGCTCGACGGCGAAGGCCGCGTCACCGGAGGGCCCGGCTTCAACGTGTTCGCGGTGTCCGCCCACGGCGCGCGCCCGCGCGGCATGTTCGGGCCGGTGTCGCAGCGCCTGCAGCAGGGCGACCGGGCGCTGCACGACGACCCGCGCCGCGTCGAGCCGGTGCGCTACTGGACGAACGCAGCGGGTTTCGAGGTCACGCAGGGCCGCCCGGCGTGCCTCGACCCCGCGCGGGGTCGATCAGAAGCGCCGCGGGGGGCGCGGCGCGCCGCCGGCGCGCGCTTCGAGGTGGCGGAACGTGATGCGGCCCTTGCTCAGGTCGTAGGGCGACAGTTCGAGCGCGACGCGGTCGCCGGCGAGGATGCGGATGTGGTGCTTGCGCATGCGCCCCGACGTGTAGGCCACCAGCGTGTGGCCGTTTTCCAGCGTGACGCGGTAGCGCGAGTCGGGCAGCACCTCGTCGACCTTGCCTTGCATCTCGATCAGTTCTTCCTTGGCCATGGGGTGTGTCCTGTTGTGGGGTGGATGAGGGAAAGCGGGGAAGGCGGTGCAGCCTCAGGCGGGCTGGCGCAGCCAGTGCATGCCTTGCGTGGCGGCGCAGCGGCGCGCGCCTTCGCGCGTGCCGCGGCCGCTTCGGATCGACACCGAAGGCGCACAGGTGCCGGTGTCGGTGAGTCGGGCGAGCGCAGTGACGAGGTACCTGCCTACCGGGAAGGGCTTTTCGTGGATCGTGGTCATGAATCAGCGCGCGGCCACGGCGGGCCCGCTGCGCGTTGGCAGTGCAAAACCGGGTTGTGGCGGATGACGATGGGGCCCGCCGGCGAGCCGACGGGGGCGGTGCGACGCGTTGCCGCGATCGCGCAGTCGGCCGGCCCCGCGGGGAGAAGAACCGTTGGCGACGCTCGCCGCCCGACGGGCCGGCGAGTCAGACCTTCGATGCAGGTCGCTGGGCCGCGGTGGGTGGCGCCGCGGGCGCCGTCGGCCGGGTCGTGCCGCCGACGGGCGAGCCCGGGATGCGCAGCACGTTGGACATTCTACCCGCCGGGGGCTCGGCGTGCCGGCGGGGCCACGCCTTGTCGCCGATGGACGAACGCCGCCAGACCTCGCGCCTGCCGCTTCGTCGCCGCAACGTCGCGCGCGGCGAACGGGGTCAGTGCATGTAGGCCAGCGCCTCGTCACCGGGGTGCGGCAGCCCGGCGATGCGCCACAGCGTGTCGCAGCTGCCGAACAGCGCGTGCCCCTGCCGCGGGTCGAGCCCGGCGGCGCGGCACACCAGGCGCATCACCGGCAGCGCGCCGACGGCGAAGAAGCGCGTGCGCACCAGGTCGATGACGCGCCAGTGCGCGGCGCCGAGCGCACCGATGCCGGCCTGCGACGCCAGCCGTTCGGCCAGCGCGCGGGTCCACGCGTCGGGGTCGCGCAAGAAGCCGTCGTCGTCGAGCGTGCCTTGCGGCGCGACGGCGGCGCGCGCGAGCGGGGCGACGGCGCGGTGAACGGTGACCATGACGGCAGCTTCGGGCATGTGCGACTCCTGCCGGTCACTGTAGGCGTCGCGCTCGAAAGCAGGAAATACGCATTCGTCATGTGCTCAGAACCTGCGGTTCCGAGCGCGGCGAGCGGCGTCAGAACGCGTCGCGCACGCGGGCCATCAGGTCGATCGGCGGCAGCGCGATGCCCGCCGCGTCGTCGGCCCCGTCGGCGTCGACCCGCACCGCGTCGAACAGCGCCGCCACCTCGGGCGTGACGAAACGCGTGAGGCCGCCGTAGACGTGCCGGTCGCCGGCGCGCGACTGCTGCGTGACGTGGAAGCGCTGCGGCACGAGCAGCGCCAGGTGCTGCTTGGCGCGCGTCGTCGCCACGTACAGCAGGCGGCGCTCCTCGTCGATCTCGGCGGCGCTGCCGGTGGCCATGTCCGACGGGATGCAGCCGTCGACCGCGTTGAGCACGTACACGGCGGTCCACTCCTGGCCCTTGGCCGAGTGCATCGTCGACAGCACGAGGTAATCGTCGTCGAGGTGCGGCGCGCCGGCGTCGTCGCTGGTGGCTTCGGGTGGGTCGAGCGCGAGTTCGGCCAGGAAACGCTCGCGGCTGGCATAGCCGGCGGCGATCTGCGCCAGCTGCAGCAGGTCGCGCCGGCGCACCGCGGCGTCGTCGTGCAGGCGCTGCAGGTGCGGCTCGTACCAGCGCAGCGCGGTGTCGACGGCGTCGGGCCAGCCGGCGTCGCGCAGCGCCTGCGCGGTGCGCAGCCAGTCGGCCCAGTCGGCGGCGGCGGCGCGCGGCGGCGCGAACGCGTGCATCGCCTGCAGCGCGTCGTCGCCGTCCTGCATCGCGTCGAGCAGCCGCCGCGCGGCGGCCGGCCCGACGCCGGGCAGCAGCAGCGCGACGCGCCAGCCCGCGAGCCGGTGGCGCGGGTTGTGCGCCCAGCGCAGCGCCGCGAGCAGGTCCTTGACGTGCGCGGCCTCGAGGAAACGCAGGCCGCCGAACTTGACGAACGGGATGTCGCGACGCGCCAGTTCCAGCTCGAGCACCGCGCTGTGCGACGCGGCGCGGAACAGCACCGCCTGGCGGCGCAGCGCCAGCCCGCCCTCGCGGCGTTCGAGCACGCGGTCGGCCACCCAGCGCGCCTGAGCGATCTCGTCGGCCACCGCGACGAGCTGCGGGCGCTCGCCGCTGCGGTCGCTGCGCAGCCGCTTCGTGAAGCGTTCGGTGGCCGATGCGATGACCGCGTTCGACGCGTCGAGCAGCGGCTGCGTCGAGCGGTAGTTGCGCTCGAGCACCACGGTGCGCGCCGGCGGCTCGAACTGCGCCGGGAACTCGAGGATGTTGCGCACGCGCGCGGCGCGGAACGCGTAGATGGCCTGCGCGTCGTCGCCGACCACCGTCAGGCCGCGCCCGTCGGGCTTGAGCGCAAGCACGATCTCGGCCTGCAGGCGGTTCGTGTCCTGGTACTCGTCGACCAGCACGTGGTCGAAGCGCGCGCCGACCGCGGCGGCGGCGGCCGGCTCGGCCATCAGCCGGTGCCAGTACAGCAGCAAGTCGTCGTAGTCGAGCACCTGCTGCTGCTGCTTCTCGCGCAGGTAGGCGTGCAGCAGTCGCTCGAGCTCGTCTTCCCAGCCCAGGCACCAGGGAAAGGCCTCGGCCACCACCTGCGCCACCGGCGCGCGCGCGTTGACCACGCGCGACCAGATCGCCAGGCAGGTGCCCTTCAGCGGGAAACGCGTGCGCGTGGACGCCAGCCCCTGCGCCTCGCGCACCCAGCCCATCAGGTCCTCGGCGTCGGCACGGTCGAGCACGCTGAAGCTCTCGCCCAGCCCGAGCGCGGCCGCGTGCTCGCGCAGCAGCCGCGCCGCGACGCTGTGGAAAGTGCCGGCCCAAGGCAGACGCGGCGCGGCCTGCGTGGAGCGCAGCCCCAGCGCCGCGTGCAGCAGCTGGCCGGCGCGGCGCTCCATCTGCTGCGCGGCGCGGCGAGAGAAGGTCAGCAGCAGCAGCCGCTGCGGGTCGGCGCCTTCGCACACCAGCCGTGCGACGCGCGCGGCCAGGGTCGTCGTCTTGCCGGTGCCGGCGCCGGCGATCACCAGCAGCGGCGGCGCCGGCGCGGCACCGCCGTGGTCGACCGCGGCGCGCTGCTCGTCGTTGAGCGTGGCGAACGGGTCGGTGCGACCGGGGGCGAGGACGGGGGTGATCACGGGGGTGCGCAGGGTCGGCGATTCGGCAACGTGGCGGGCGGACGTCACGCGCTCGCAGGCTGGCGCAGCGTGCGGGCGATCGCCGCGGTCAGCGCCAGCCCGGCGAGCGAGCACGCGCCCGTGGCCAGCCAGGTCCAGTGCCAGCCGCCGGCGCGGCTGGCGACCCAGGCCACCAGCGGCGGGCCGGCGAACTGGCCGAACGACGACCACTGCTGCACCCAGCCGACGGTGGTCGACAGCGTGTGCTCGCCAGGCGCCAGGCGCACCGCCAGCGAGAACAGCGTCGCCGGGATCATGCCGCCGAGCATCGAGAACGCGAGCAGCGCAGCGTAGCGCAGCCAGGCCGGCACGGCGGCGTCGCCACCGGCGAAAGCCAGCGCGGCGGCCAGCGCCATCGCGACATAGCCGGTGGCGAGCAGGCGCGGCTGGCGCACGCCGCGGTGCAGCAGCCGCCCGGCGGCGATGTTGCCGGCCATGTTCACCGCGGCGACCAGTGCGCTGAGCGCGCCGGTGGCCGCGCCCGAGACGCCGGCCGCGGTGTAGATCGTCGGCAGGAAGCCGATCACCGCCAGCCACTGGCCCGAGTACATCGCGAACGCCACCGCCACCAGCCACGGCCCGCGCGCGCCCAGCGTGCGCGCCAGACGCGCGGTCCACGGCGTGGGCGACGCGGCCGACGTGCCGACCGCGCCGACCGCGTCGACCGACGCCGGCACACCGCGCGCCAGCGAGAAGGCCGCCGCTGCCGTGACCGCGCCGAGCAGCCACCACCAGCTGCGCCAGCCGAACGCGGCGATCCACGGCGGCCCGGCGAGCAGCGCCAGCGTCGTGGCCAGCGGCATGTACGCCCCCCACAGCCCGAGCACCAGGCTCACCCGCTGCGGCGGCACCAGCCGGCGCACCAGCCCCGGCGCCGGCAGCACGACCAGCAGGAAGCCCAGCCCTTCGAGCACGCGCGTGGCCAGCAGCACGCCCACGCCGGGCGCGACGCCGCCGAGCGCGCTGGCTGCGGCGAGCAGCCCCAGCCCGAGCAGCATGCTGCGCCGCAGCCCCAGCCCGTCGGCCAGCGCGCCGAACGCCACGCCCAGCCCCATGCCGGCCAGCTGCACCAGCGACACCGCGAATCCGGCCTGCACCAGCGACAGCCCCAGCGCCTGCTGCAGCGCGGCGACCGCCGGCGGCAGCTTGCCCACGTGCAGCGCGGCGCACACGCCGGCGCCGATGACCAGCAGCGCCGCGCGCAGCCGCGACAGCTCGTGCGCGTCGTCGGCGTTCATCCCTTCAGCGTGCCGCGCAGGCGCTCGCCGGCGGCGCGCCCGACCTGCCCGACCGCGGCGGCCGACAGCCCGTCGGCGATCAGCCGCTCGAACACCGCGCGCACCGCGTCGGCGCCGACCGCGTCGAGGCGCGCGAGCTGTTCGTCGAGCGTGCGCACGCGGCCGAAGGTGAACAGGTCGAGCGCGGCGTCCTCCAGCCGCTGCAGCGGCTTCTCGGCGGCGCGCAGCCGGCGCACGCGCAACTGGCGTTGCGCGCGTTCCAGGTCCACCGGGTCGACACGTCGCGCGTGCGCGTGCAGCAGCGCGGCGACCTCGCGCGCGCAGTCGTCGAGCCCTTCGGGTGCGGTCGAGGCCTCGACGACGAACTGGCCGCAGAAGTCGAGCACGTCGGCGGCGCAGGTCGCGTGGTAGGCTAGCGCGCGCTGCTCGCGCAGGCGCAGCAGCAGCGGCGAGCTCATGCCTTCGCCGAGCACCGCGGCGGCCACGGTGCCGGTGGCGTCGTCGGCGGCCAGCGGCGGCAGCGCGCCGCCGACCAGCAGGTGCGCCTGGTTGCTGCCCGCCAGCGCGCGGGTGCGCACGTCGCCGCGGTAGGGCGTCGCCGCGACGGTGTGCGCGGTGCCCTCGGCCATGTCGCCGAACGCCGCGTCGACGGCGCGCAGCACCGCCGCGGGGTCGGCGTCGGCGGCCACGCCGACCACCACGTTGGCGCCGCTGTACTGGCGCTGCACGTAGCCGAGCAGGTCGGCGCGCGTGATGCGCTCGATGTGGCCGCGCGTGCCGATCACCGGCTGCGCGGCGGGGTGCAGGCCGAAGCAGGCGTGGTCGAACAGCCGGTACGCGGTGTCCATCGGGTCGTCCTCGACCTCGGCGAACTCGTGCAGCAGCACCTGGCGCTCGCGTTCGAGCTCGTCGGCAGGGAAGGTCGGGCGGCGAACGATGTCGCCGAGCATGCGCACGAAGTCGAGCGCGTGCTCGGCCAGCCCGCGCATCTGGAACGCGGTGTGGTCCTTGTCGGTGTGCGCCAGCACCTCGGCGCCGAGGCGCTCGGCGTCGAGGTTGATGCGCCGGGCGTCGCGCGTGGTCGTGCCCTTGAACGCCATGTGCTCGATGAAGTGGCCGATGCCGTTGAGCGTGCGCGGCTCGTGCGCGCTGCCGCTGCGCACGAACACGCTGGCGCAGGCGGTGGCGTGCTGCGGCGTGGACAGGTGCACGACGCGCACCCCGTTGGGCAGGCGCGTGACGACGGTTTCGGCGAGGCGGGGGGCGGCGGGCATCGGCAACCGTTGGGCGGCGCGGGGCATGGGCGGGTGGGGGTCGCGGCACGGGCGGCGCGGCGGCAAGTGCGGCGCAGCGCGCATTGTGCAGGCGCGGCGCGCGGCCCCCCGCGACTTGGCGGGTGCGGGCGGCGCGCGTGAAATCGGTCACTGCCGCGCCGTCGGTGCGCGCGCACACTGCATCGACCTGCACCAACACCAGACGGTCATGCACCGCGGCCCCCAAGACCCGGCCTCCGGCGACCCGGGCAGCATCGACTTCGAGCCGACCGACCTGTCGACGGCGCGCGCCGCGCTCGACGAGTTGCCCGCGGGCGTCGGCCGCGCGCCGACGCTGGAGCCCGGCTACTGGGATCGGCGCCGGCGCAAGCCGCAGGCCACCGACCGCGCGCTCAGCGGCGACACCATCGACTGGGTGCTGTCGCTGCCGCCGTCGCTGCGCCCGCGCGGGCTGTGCGAGCGGTTCCCGCGCGTGGCCAACGCGCTGGCCGAGGCCTGGCGCGACCCGGTGCGGCGCGCCGCGCTGCTCGACGACCTGCTGCTCGACCGCCGCGGCGGCAGGCAAGGCTTCCCGCCCGAGATCCGGCACGAGATCGAGCAACTGCGCCGCGTCTGACGCGCGGGGCTGCGCCGTGCGCGGCCGACCCCCCACCATCGTCGGTTCGGCCGTCGAGCACCAGCCCAGGTGACGGACGCGGGGCGGTCACCGACGCCCCGGTCGCCCGGCGGCGCGTTCGCACGAGGTGCCGGCCGGCACTCAGCGTCGCGCGGCCGCCGCGCGCTCGATCGCGTCGACGAACGGCTTGGCGGCGTCGAAGCCGGTCTGCTGCGCGATCTCCTGGAAGCCGGTCGGGCTGGTGACGTTGATCTCGGTGAGCCAGTCGCCGATCACGTCGAGCCCGGCGAACACGATGCCGCGCTGCGCCAGCACGCGGCCGACGCCGAGCGCGATCTCGCGGTCGCGTTCGCTCAGCGGCTGCGCGACGCCCTTGCCGCCGACGGCCAGGTTGCCGCGGATCTCGCTGCCCTGCGGGATGCGCGCCAGGCTGTACGGCGCCGGCTCGCCGTCGATCACGATCACGCGCTTGTCGCCGTGCACGATCTCGGTGAGGTACTTCTGCGCCATCACGGTGACGGCGCCGTGGCGGTTCAGCGTCTCGGTGATCGCGCCGAGGTTCAGCCCGTCGGGTCCGACGCGGAAGATGCCCATGCCGCCCATGCCGTCGAGCGGCTTGAGGATGATGTCGCGGTGCTCGTCGTGGAAGGCGCGGACGGCGCGCGCGTCGCGCGTGACCAGCGTCGGGCCGATGTAGTCGGCGAACTCCATGATCGCCAGCTTCTCGGGGTGGTCGCGCAGCGCGCGCGGCTTGTTGATCACGCACGCACCCTCGCGCTCGGCCTGCTCGAGCAGGTGCGTGGCGTAGAAGTACTCGCTGTCGAACGGCGGGTCCTTGCGCATCAGCACCGCGTCGGTGTCGGCCAGCGCCAGTTCGCGTTCCTGCACGACGTCGAACCAGGCCTTGGCGTCGCCGGTGGGCGTGATCGCGCGCGCGCGCCGCGCGACCACGCGCGAACCGGTGCGCCACACCAGGTCGGCCGGCTCGCAGGCCCACACCGTGTGCCCGCGCGACGCCGCCTCGCGCATCATCGCGAAGGTGGTGTCCTTGTGGGGCTTGAAGGTTTCGAGCGGGTCGGCGACGAAGAGCAGGTTCACGGCGGCGCGGCAGGTCGGGGGGCGAGGCCGCCAGTGTGGCACCGTTGCGCCCGCGCTGCCGCGCCCTGCCCCGGCGCCGCCGATCAGATCTGGACCGTCGCGCCCAGCTCGACGACGCGGTTCGGCGGCAGCGACAGGAAGTCGGCGGCGCGCGCGGCGTTGCGGTGCATCGCGACGAACAGCTTCTCGCGCCACAGCGACATGCCGCGCGCGACACTCGGCACGACGATGTCGCGCGACAGGAAGTAGCTGGTGTCCATCGGGTCGAGAGGCACGCCGTGGGCGCGCAGCAACTCGAGCGCGGCGGGCACGTCGGGGTCGTCCTTGAAGCCGTAGTCCAGCGTGAGCTGCCAGCAGTCGTGGCCCAGCGGCCGGGCCTGCACCCGCTCGCCGACGGGCACCCACGGCACCTCGTGGTGGCGCACCGTGACGAACAGGTTGTACGCGTGCAGCACCTTGTTGTGCTTGAGGTTGTGCATCAGCGCGTTCGGCGCCAGCCCCGGCTCGGCGGTGAGGAACACCGCGGTGCCACCCACGCGCGCCGGCGGCGCGACGAACACCGCGCCGAGGAAGCCGCCCAGCTCGATGGCGTCGTCGCGCAGCCGCTCGGCCATCAGCGCACGGCCCTGCATCCAGGTCAGCATCAGCGTGAACATCGCCACGCCGATGACCAGCGGGAACCAGCCGCCGGCGAACAGCTTGAGCAGGTTCGACGCGAAGAAGGTGACGTCGACGGCGAGGAACGCGCCGGTGGCCGCGGCGGTGAGCGCCAGCGGGTACTTCCAGCCGTAGCGCAGCACGAAGAACGTCATCACCGTGGTGATCGTCATGTCCAGCGTCACCGCGATGCCGTACGCCGCGGCCAGCTTCGACGAACTGCCGAACAGCACCACGGCGAGCACGATGAACACGTACAGCGCCCAGTTGACGAACGGGACGTAGATCTGGCCGGTCTGGCGCACCGAGGTGTGCAGCAGCCGCATGCGCGGCAGCAGCCCCATCTGCACCGCCTGCTTGGTGACCGAGAACGCCGCGGTGATCAGCGCCTGCGACGCGATCACGGTGGCCGCGGTGGCCAGGAACACCAGCGGCAGCCGCGCCCACCCGGGCGCGAGGCGGTAGAACGGGTTGTCGACCGCCTCGGGCTGCGCGAGCAGCAGCGCGCCCTGGCCGAAGTAGTTGACCACCAGCGCCGGCATCACGAGGCCGTACCAGGCGAGGCGGATCGGCAGTCGCCCGAAGTGGCCGAGGTCGGCGTACAGCGCCTCGCCGCCGGTGACGGTCAGCACCACCGCGCCGAGCGCGACGAAGGCCACCAGCGGTTCCTCGGCGATGAACGCGAGCGCGTGCAGCGGGTCCAGCGCGGCGAGCACCGACGGGTTCGCCACCACCTGCGGCGCGCCCAGCGCGATCAGCGCGACGAACCACAGCAGCGTGACCGGCCCGAAGAAGCGCCCGATGCCGCCGGTGCCGAAGCGCTGCACCGCGAACAGCGCCGTCAGCACGGCGAGCGTGACCGGGATGACGAACTCGTGCAGCGCCGGCGCCGCCACTTCCAGGCCCTCGACCGCCGACAGCACCGAGATCGCCGGCGTGATCACGCCGTCGCCGTAGAACACCGCGGTGCCGAACATGCCGACCACCAGCAGCGCACGGCGCAGCCGCGGCCGGTCGGCCACGGCGCTGGTGGCCAGCGCGAGCATCGCGATCAGTCCGCCTTCGCCGTGGTTGTCGGCGCGCAGGATCAGCAGCACGTACTTGATCGAGACGATGACCGTCATCGTCCAGAAGATCAGCGACAGGATGCCCAGCACGTGCGCCGGCGTCACCGGCACGTGGCCTGCGTGGAACACCTCCTTCAGCGCGTACAGCGGGCTGGTGCCGATGTCGCCGTAGACGACGCCGAGCGCGCCCAGCGTGAGGGCGGCGACGGCGGCGGGTTTGCGCGAGGCGCGCGGACGGGACAAGACGCGGGGGTGCGGCGCGGCCGTGACCGCCGCCCGGGCATTCTGGCGGCGCCGCATGCCGGGCACAAGCGTGCGGCGTGCCGTGGCCGCAACGCGTCGGCGACCCCGGCGCAAGGGGGTCGTCGGCGCCCCGGACTGCGGGCACAGTGAAGCCCGGGCGCCGTGCCGCGGTCGGCGTCGCGCGAAGCAGAGCCCGTTCAGCCGTGCGCTCGGCGCGCGTCGCCTGTCGGCGAGGCGGCTTCGGCGACCTGCGCGTCGGGGTCGTCGATGACCCTCATGTTCTCGAGCATCTTCAGCAGGTAGTGCAGGGCGTGCGCGGTGTCGTTGAACGAGAAGCCGTCGAGCACCTGGGCGTAGTACGCATGGATCTTCGGCAGCGCCTGCGTCTGCCACAGCGCGCGTCCGGCGGGCGTGAGCTGCACCAGCCGCGACCGGCGGTCCTGCGGATCCGGCTCGAGTTGCACATGGCCGGCGCGCTCCATGCGCGCGACGACCCCGGACAGGTTCTGCCGGCTGACCATCAGGTAACGTGCCAGTTCGTTGATGCCCATGCCGCGCGTCGCCGTCGGCCGCGACACCGCGCCCAGCACCGCCCACTGCTGCGTCGTCAACCCCTCGGTCTCGACCGCGCGCGACCCGGTTTTATGCAACATGTTGGCGCATTGATAGAGGCGAAAGAACAGCCGGTTGGCCAGCGCCAGACGTGCCTCGCGGGGGGAACTGTCTAGGGTTTTCATGAGTTCCTTTCAGCCGACGGGCTCTTGTGGGCGTCGGGGCATCGTCATATCCTGTGTCCATATATTGACTTAGCTGGCGGCGCGGCACAAGCATCGCGACGGGGGACGGGATGGGTCGTCTGGACGGAAGGACCGCGGTTCATCGACATGGGCGGTGGTTCGTTCGGGTCGCCGGGGAAGGCGCGGCGGTGTACCCGTCGACGCAGCCCCCGGCAGCGACTGCGCTGCGGGAGCCACCGAGGCGATGAACCCGTACCTCGACGACGACTTGCGCGCGCTGGCCGAGCAGGCGCGGCGCTTCGCGGCCGAGCGCGTCGCGCCGGGGTTCCAGGAACGCGACCGCACGCGCGTGCTCGACCGTGCGCTGATGCGCGAGATGGGCGCGCTGGGTTTCATCGCGCTCGATACCGACGGCGGCCTCACGACGGCCGCGCGCTTCGGCTGGGCCGCCAATGCAAGGACCAGCGATCGACTGATGCTCAAGCATCAAGAGGCGCCCAGCAACCGCGAC
>CAZUBF010000069.1:0-17850 GCA_964618555.1 uncultured Azohydromonas sp. | reverse complement strand
CCTGCACCAGCATGATCAGGTCCGGCGGCAGGTTGCCGATGCCGGGCATGAAGGCCTCGGGGTCGTGACGCGCGAGCGCGTCGTACAGCGGCTCGTTCAGATGTGGGTAGGCCATCACGCGGTCGAACAGCGCCGGGATGACGAAGCGCAGCTTCGCCGCGTCGGCGGTGGTCGGCAGATGGCCGGCGACGAAGGGGCTGGCCTTGCCGAGCGCGGCGCCGGCCAGGGCCACCTGCGACTGCAGCCGCGCCTTCAGTGTCAGCTCGGGCGCGGTGCGCACGCGCAGCACCTGAGCCGACTGCGCGAGCGGGAAGTCGACCACCTTGACGGCGACGCGCATCGCGTCGAACGGTTCGCGCCAGGCCTGCTGCACGCCGCGCGTGGCCACGGCGAAGGCCTTCAACACGGCACGCCGGCGGATCGCCGGCGGCAGCGTGACGCTCGCGACGTCGCGATCGGGCGGCGCGTCGCCCAGGCGCGTGATCTCGAGGCCCGCGCTGACAGCAAACTCGACGCCCAGATTGCCGCCCTGCAGGTCGACCGCGTTCGGCGGCAGGCTGGCGACCAGGCTGACGTTGTCGTACCGGCGCGCCGTGCCGAGGCTGACGGACCCCATGGCCGCGCCGGACAGCGCGCGCGTCGCCGCGCGCCCGGGCCCTTGCGTCGTGCGCCGCGGCGACAGGCGCAGCAGCGGCCGGTCGATGTGCAGCGCGCCACTGCGTGCGTCGATGCGCAGCGCGCTGAACTGCAGCGCACCGCTGCTGCGTTGCGCTTCGACGAGGAAGCCTTCGACGCCGCGCTGGCCCAGCGACTCGACCTGCGCCGCGACCCGCCCCAGGTCGGCCGGCGCCAGGCCCTGCGCGCGGCCGGCGAGTGCCCCGAAGCGGTCGGTGTGCAGGTCGGTGAACACGCCGCGCGTCTGCCCGGCGCGCACCTGCGGCGGCGCCACGCCGCGGTCTGCGATGCCCTTGGCCTTGTCGGCCGCCGCCATGGCCATGCGCACCTGGCCGGCGGTGATCGTGCCGCGAAAGCCGCGCGCGGCGAAGTCGACGCGCGCATCGTCGGCCAGGGGCAGCGCGATGCCGTCGAACAGCCTCGTGCCGACGATGCCGTCGGCGAGGAAGTCGTTGACGGTGAAGGCGGCCGGCTTGTGCGTCGCTGCGGCCATCGTCTGGACGTAGTTCGGCGCCAGCGCCGGCAGGGCACGCAGTGCGTCGACGCGCATCGCCGCGACGCGCAGCGCCCGCCTCTGCGGCGAGGCCGTGCGGCGCAGCGCCGCATCGACCAGCGCGGCCGGCATGCTCGAGCGGTCGATCTGGCCGCCCAGCGACGCCGTCTTGCCGTTGACCCGGTAGGCCACCACCCCCTGCGCGTCGACCGCCTCGATGCGCGGCAGCGCCGGGCCCATCACCTGCAGCAGCCGCTCGGGAGGCAGCGGGTCGAGGTGCTTGCGCTTCAGCGCGCTCTGCACCTCGATCGCCAAGCGCGTGAAGTTGAACAGCATCTCGGTCTTGCGCACGTCGCCGATCTGGTCCCAGCAGGCATCGACGTAGTCCTCCTGGTTGGTGCGCACGACCTCGGCACCGTAGCCGGCCGCGCCGCGGTAGCGCGGATTCAGGTTCAACCCGGCGAGCCACCAGTCGGGCGTCTGCGGCGGCTGCACCATGTGGGCCTTGGCGTGCCACGCGCCGTAGACCGGGGGCTTGACCTCGATGCGACGCACGCTGCCGTCGGGCTCGTCGACCACCGGGTTGTCCACCTGGGCGGCCGGCGTGTTGACGATCGCCGCCAGGCTCTGCGCGTGCACGGCTTGCGGCGCCTGCCCCGGCGTGTAGCTCAGCGGCACCAGCGCGCCTTCCATCGTCGTCAGCTGGCCCGGCGTGTCGCCGTTGATCAGGTCGTCGACGCGCATCGGCGCGGTGCCGATGTTCGCCAGCAGCGCGCTCGTCTGCGGGTCGTTCTTCCACTTCTTGGGGCTGCGCAGCTTGCGCGCGAGGTACTCGAAGTCGCCCTGCGGCCCGGTGGAGAACTCCCAGTGGTGGTAGACCGGCAGCACGACGTCGGCGTTGGCGGCAGGGTTCCATGCCGGGGCCAGCGTCTGCATCGCCGGCCCCGAGCCGTCGCCGGCCAGGCCCAGGCCGCGCAGCCGTCCGGGCTCGAACGCGGGAACGACGCAGGCCACGTAGTCGGTGTCGGGCTTCAGACGCCGCGGGCACACCAGGCGCGAGACGTTGCTCTTCGGGTCGCGCTGCAGGTCGGCCTGGACGCCGGCCACGTCGCCCGGGTTCTTTTCGCTGACCACCTGCGCGTGCGCCCAAGACCACGACTCGGCCAGCGGCGGCAGCTCGTCGGTCACGTGAGGCGCGGGAATGCGGATCTGCGGCAGCGGCGCGGGGCTCTTCAGCCGCGGTCGTCCGACCTTGGCCGTTTCCAGCACCACCAGCACCAGCCACGGGCGCAGCCGGTCGTCGGCATTGGCGCGTGCCGGCGTCAGCATCCACGGGAAGTCGGGGGGATCGAAGTCGACGATGGCCAGATAGTTGGGCTCGAAGTTGGTGGTGCCAGGGCGCGGGTCGGTGCGCACCACCATCGCGGTGTCGATGGCAACGACGTCGCCGGGCCCGTACAGCTGCATCGTCACCGGCGCGATCGCCTCGCCGGCATGCGGCCCGGCCAGCCGCACCCCCACCTGCGCGGTGGCGCGCGCCGGCAAGTGGGCCAGGTTGTCGGCGGCGTCGAGCGCCACCGTCAGGCCGCGCCGCACCCAGGGCAGGAACTGGTAAGAGATCGGCATGTCGCTGGACCTCCCCGGGGCCGTCAGAACGCCGCCTCGAACTGCTCGACCACCTGCCCGTCGGCGGCCGCGTCTTCGGCGTGGAAGAACGAACTCGCCGCGAGGCCGCCGAGCGCGGTGGCGGTCATCGTGCCGCCGGCCACGTCGAGCGTCGCCAGCGGCGGCGGCTTGACGCTGAGCCTGACTTGCTCCTGCGGCTCGAGCAGGTGCTTGCGCCGCAGCGCAGTGCGCCCGGCGGCGCCGAGTTCGAGCGCCCAGGCGCGGTGCTGCGCCAGCGTCAGCCCCGGCAGCGCGATCCTGCCTTCGCCGCTCTTGTCGATCGACAGGTTGACCTCCTCGTAGTCGAACACCTCGGCCACCGCGGCGCCGAACTGGTAGTCGCGCTGCCCCGCCTCGAAGCCCGAAGTCAGGCGGTCGAACGAGGGCTTGGCCAGCAGGTCGTCCTGGCTCATCTTCAGGAACTGCGCCGCCGGGAAGTTGTCGCTCAGCGTCCGGTCGGGTGCGCGTTCGATCGCGCCGAACCGCAGTGTGTCGACGGCGATCTCGCGTTCGCCCTCGATCGAGTCGGAACCGAGCTTGTCGAGCCTTTTCGCCAGCGGCAAGCGCTTCTGCACGAACTGCAGCACCGCGTTGGGGTGCGCGATCAGCGGTGCGGGCTGGTCGGCCGGCGGGGGCGGCAGCTTGGCGAAGCTGGCGAAGGCGTCGCCGGCCTGGGCCAGCTGCGCCGACCAGTTGACCGGGTTCTCCAGCTCGGGGCGCAGCGCATCGACCAGCGTGACCTTGCGCACGATGGTCTCGCGGTCGTCACCCCACTCCTCGTCGACGTGGAAGCTGAAGTCGGGCAGCGGCCACGGCGTGTGGATCTCGGCGCGGCCGATGATGTGCCAGCGCCCGGGGCCGGCGAGCATGCCGTAGATGTCGACGCTGGCGAAGTCGATGCCGAAGACCTCGACGCCGGCGAAGACGTGGATGTCGGTCTCGAAGCGGAACTTCGGAACGAGGTAGACGATGGCGTTGAACTCGAAGCCGCCTTCGAAGCTGGCGATGCCGACGTCGCCCCACACGCGCAGCGCCGAGCCGCCCTGCACCGAGGCCGAGGTGACGGCGAAGTAGCCGTCGAAGTTGACGCCGACGATGCCGATCGAGAACTCGCAGCCGACGCGCCGGAACGGCGCGGGGATCCCGGGCGGGATGTCGGTGAAACGCGGATGGAAGCCGCCGGCGCTGATCAGGAAGCTGGGTTTGTCGCCGAACACCGCGCGGAACGCGAACTGCCCGTGCAGCGTGATGAACAGCACGCGCGAATCGCGCAGCACGCCGTCGAACCAGATCTGCAGCGGGTCGAAGACCACGCCGCCGGCGAAGTCGACCTGCAGCCGCAGGATCGCCAGGCCGGAGTCGACCAGCGGCGGCAGTTGCACGATCACCTGGCCGACGAAGACGACCTGACTCGGCTCGATCAGCAGACCGACACGCGCCGTCACCAGGCTCGGCGTGCCCCAGCCGAGCTCGAGCATCGGCCCGATGACGAAACCACCGGCGCGGAACGGGAAGATCACGCGCAGCTGGTTGAACAGCTGCGGCGCGTTCGCCACCGGGTTCTGCGGGAACAGGAAGCTGTCGAGCGAGCCGCTGGCCAGTCCGCTGGACAGCGCGTCCTTGTCGATCGTGTGCTGCACGCCGATCAGCCCGCCCAGCCCGGTCAGCGTGAAGCCGAAGCCGAGCTGGATCGGCGGCAGGTTGGCGGCGATGATCAGCAGCAGCGACCAGCCCTGCGGGTTCCGGGTGCCGAGCAGGCCGATCGCCTTGACGCCGATCTGCATCAGCTTGATGTCGAGGATGCCGCCGTACTCGCCGCGGTCGGGGTCGAAGAGCAGGAAGCCACCGCCCTTGATCACGCCGGCGTCGATCGCCAGCCCCGCGCCCGAGGGCGGCTTCAGCCCCCAGTTCGCGGCCGCCACGCCGTCGAGCAGGTTGCGCAGCTCGAGCTTCGTGCCCAGGCGGTCGATCGAACCCTGGAACGGGCCGATCTGCACCTGGAACGAGCCCGACAGCTCGACCTCGATCTTGTTCAGCCCGTCGGCCTTCTTCAACTCGAAGGTGAGGAACGGGATCTGCACCGGCGAGTTCGGGATCGCTTCGAGCGGGATCGTCGCCTTCAGTCCGGTCCCGTCCTTCAGCCGCAGCCCGCCGGCACGGTCCGCGACCAACCCGAAGGCGAGCGCGACCTCGATCTGTTCGCCGATGATCGCGCCGAGGAAGGGGTCGTCGCCGATCTTCAGCACCAGCCGGCTGTCCTTCAGGTCGAACTCCAGGCGCGGCTCGAGGTTCCTCAGCACGATCGCGCCGGCAAGCTCGCCGATCGCGAAGTGCGTGCCGTCGGCCGGCCCCAGCAACAGAGGTTGTGCGTCGCTCCTGCGGCCGAAGCGGATGCCGAGCTCGACGTCGCCGCTGAACTCGGGCTTCGGGAAGCTGGCCGGCAGGGGGGCGAGCGGCGGCAGCTCGAAACCGATGACGACTTCGTTGCTGGCGGTCAGCCCCATCACGAACTGGTCGCCGAGCGTCTGCTGGTTCAGCAGCGCGCTGCGCAGCCGCGCGTAGAGCTTCGGTGGGTCGACATCGCCGTCGTAGCCGAGCTGCAGCAGCAGCTTCTTGCTGGCGTCGGAGGACTTGGCGAGCTCGAAATTCTTCGTGACCTTCCCCGCCGGCAGCGGGATGTTCGCCGGCCCGGCCTCGGACATGCCGGCGTCGGCCGAACCGGTGTCGAAGGCGCGGTCGATGACCGTGCCGACGACCATGATCGCCAGCGCGAGGATGGCCTGCGGCTCGGCCAGCTGCGGGTCGGCGATGGCATGGCCCGCCGGGTTCTCGCCCTTCAGGATGTAGACCAGCCGACGTGCCGGCGGCCTGTTGTCGGGCTCGTCGGCGTCGCCGGAGACGATCAGCAGCAGCTTGGCGATCGCGTACGCCGACGGCGGCTTGCCCGGGTCGGCACCGAGGAGGCGGTCGATCTGTCGCACCACCTTGACCAGGTCGCCCAGATCGGCGTTGCCGGCCTGCAGCGCGGCGATGACCCCGCCCAGCGTCCTCAGCGCGGCCAGCGTCTCGCCGGTGACCAGCGTCGCCAGCGCCAGCGACTGGGCCGCCGCGCGCGTGGCGGCGAAGGCACTGGCGTCGACCGTCGCTTCGGAGCGGTCGAGCTCCAGCCCGAGGCGCGCGCGCAGCGCATCGGCGAGCGGGTCGCGCAGCGGCCCCGGCGGCAGCGCACCCTGGAGATGGTCGACCGCAGCCTGGAACCACCTGAACGCACGCAGGAACACCCGGTCCGAAGTCCCTGCCATGCCGGCCCTCCGCGCCTCGAGGAGAGCCGAATGTAGGCAGCCGCCCGTGGGGAGTCACCCCCTAGGTCGATCGCGCACCCGTGGTCTGCGGCCACGGCAGCGCCGCCTCACTCGCCCAGCGCCGCCCCCTCGCGGCGCGGATCGGCGCCGCCCTCGAGCCGGCAGCGGCGCCACGCGTCGCAGCGGCGCACGACCACCGCCAGACCACCGATCTGCGCGTTCAGCCGCACGTCGTGGCCGCGTGCGCGCAGCGCCGCCACGAGCGGGTCGGAGGCGCCGCCGTCGCGCAGGTCGACGCGCGGGTGCTCGCCGCCGACGAAGGTCGGCGCGCCGTTGAACGCGCCGAACGAGACCAGCGACGCCGCCTGCTGCGCGTCGAGGCCCCAGTCGAGCACCGCCACCAGCGAGCGCAGCACGTCGCCGATGATCGCCGCGCCACCGGCCGAGCCGGTGGCCATCGCGAAGCGGGCGGGACGGCCGTCGGCGCCCGGCTCGAGCACCAGCGTCGGCGACATCGAGCTGCGCGGGCGCTTGCCGGGCTGCAGGCGGTTGGCCACCGGGCGCCCGCCGTCGTCGAGCGGTTCGGCGGCGAAGTCGGTGAGCTGGTTGTTGAGGAGGAATCCGGCGCGCGTCATGCGGGCGCTGCCGAACGCCGCCTCGATGCTGCTGGTCAGCACCGCGACGTTGCCTTCGCGGTCGACGATGCTCAGGTGCGTCGTGCCACCGCGCGGCAGTCCGCCGTCGCTGCCGCGCGGCGCGCCGGGGAACTCGCCCGGCGGCGCGATGCCGAGGCTGCGCCGCGGGTCGACCTGCGCGGCGCGGCGTCGCAGGTAGCCCGGGTCCAGCAGCGCCGACGCATCGCCGCCGGGCAACGCCACGAAGTCGGTGTCGGCGACGTAGCGGTTGCGGTCGGCAAAGGCCAGACGCAGCGCCTCGGTGACCAGGTGCACGCCCAGCGGGTCGGGCGCGCCGCCGTCGTCGGCCGGCACCGCGGGCGCCAGCGCCGGCAGGTCGAACGCGCCGAGCACGCCCAGCGCCTGCGCCACGGCGATCCCGCCCGACGACGGCGGCGGCATGCCGCACACCTGCCAGCGGCGGTACGGCCGGCACAGCGCGTCGCGCCGCACGCTGCGGTAGGCGGCGAGGTCGGCTGTCGTCATGCGCGCGGGGGTCGAGGCGCCGCCGCGCGCATCGGCCACCGCGTCGACGACCGCGCGGGCGACGGGGCCGCGGTAGAACGCCGGCGCGCCGCCCGTGGCCAGCGTGCGCAGCGTGTGCGCGAGTGCCGGCTGCGCCAGCCGATCCCCGGCCAGGGGCGGGCTGCCGTCGGGCCGCAGGAACGTGGCGCGTGCCAGGTCGTCGCGTGCCAGCGCGTCGCGAGACGCGGCGATCGATCGTGACAGCCGCGGGCTGATCTCGAAGCCCTCGGCGGCCAGCGCGATCGCCGGCTCGAACAGCGTCGCCCACGACCTGCGGCCGTGCTCTCGGTGCGCGGCGTCGAGCAGGTGCACCAGCCCCGGCACGCCGACCGATCGCCCGCTCTCGCGCGCGTTCGGCTGCGGGGGCACGCGCCGCTCGGCGTCGATCCAGCGCAGGTCGTCGGCGCGGCTGGCCGCGGGTGCCGTCTCGCGACCGTCCCAGGCATCGACGCGGCGCCGGCGCGCATCCCAGTGCAGCAGGAAGCCACCGCCGCCGAGCCCCGACGACTGCGGTTCGACGACGCCGAGCACCAGCTGCGCCGCCACCGCGGCGTCGACCGCCGAGCCCCCGTCGCGCAGCACGCGGCAGGCGACGCGGCTGGCGTGCGGGTTCGCCGTCACCGCGATGAAGTGCGCCGTGCGTCGCAGCGGCTTCGGCGCATAGCCGCTGGCACGTTCGGGGGCGAAGCCGGCGGCGGCCGCGCCGCGGTCGATCGCCGCGTCCGCCGACGCCAGCGCGTCGCACCCGTCGCGCTCAGGCTCCGGGCCGGTGGCGGCGCAGCCGGCCAGCAGGCCCGCCAGCACGAGCACGCCGACGCACCGTGGGTGCCGGGCGCGCGCCGCGGTCCGGCGCGGGGCCGCGGGTCGCGGCAGCGGCCCCATGGGCCCCGGCATCGCTCGCGCCTCGCGGGACCGGCGCCGCGACTCAGCCGCCGCGCAGGCGCGACAGCAGGCCGGCGGTCGACGCGTCGAGCCCGGTCGCGTCGCCGCCGGCCAGCCGCGGCAGCAGGTCGCTGCACAGGGCCTTGCCCAGCTCGACGCCCCACTGGTCGAAGCTGTTGATGCCCCACACCGCGCCGCTCGTGAACACGCGGTGCTCGTACAGCGCGATCAGCGCGCCCAGCGCGCTTGGCGTCAGCGCGTCGAGCAGCAGCGTCGTGCTCGGCCGGTTGCCGGGAAAACTGCGGTGGCGCGCGACGGTGGCCGCGTCGAGCGCCGCCGACGCGGTGGGTGCGCGCTCGGCCATCGCCTGCTCGAAGGTCCGACCGAGCATCAGCGCCTGCGACTGCGCCAGCGCATTGGCCAGCAGCTTGCGGTGCAGGTCGGCATGGCCGTGCGACGGCGTTCGCACGACGATGAACTCGACCGGCACCACGTCGCTGCCCTGGTGCAGCATCTGGAAGAACGCATGCTGCGCGTTGGTGCCCGGCTCGCCCCACACCACCGGGCTGGTCGCGTACGGCAGCGCCTGCCCGTCGAGGTCGACCGACTTGCCGTTGCTCTCCATCTCGAGCTGCTGCAGGTACGCCGGCAGGCGCCTGAGCCCCTGGTGGTACGGCGCGACGCAGCGTGTGCCGAAGCCGAGGAAGTTGCGGTACCAGACGTCGAGCAGCCCCAGCTGCAGCGGCAGGTTGGCTTCGGGCGGCGCCTCGGCGAAGTGGCGGTCCATCGCGTGCGCTCCGGCCAGCAGGTCGCGGAACGCCTCGCTGCCGATCGCGATCGCCAGCGGCAGCCCGATCGCGCTCCACAGCGAGTAGCGCCCGCCGACCCAGTCCCAGAAGCCGAACGTGGTGTCGATGCCGAAGCGCGCCGCGGCCTCGACGTGGGTGGTCGTGGCGACGAAGTGGCGTTCCAGGTGCTGGCCGTGCTGCGACAGGAACCAGTCGCGCGCGACCTGCGCGTTGGCCATCGTCTCCTGCGTCGTGAAGGTCTTGCTGGCGATGACGAACAGCGTGTGCTGCGGGTTCAGCGTGCGCAGCACCGGCTCGATGTCGTGGCCGTCGACGTTGCTGACGAAGTGGAAGCGGATGTCCGGGTGCACGAACGCGTCGAGCGCGGGCACCGCCATCTGCGGCCCCAGGTCGCTGCCGCCGATGCCGATGTTGACGACGTCGGTGACGCCGCGGTCCGGGTGGCGCACGATGTCGGCGAACGCGAGCATCGCGTCGAGCACCGCGTGCACCTCGGCGTTGAACGGCGTGGCCGCGCCCGGCGGCGCGCGCAGCGCGGTGTGCAGCACCGCGCGGCCTTCGGTGACGTTGATCGGCTCGCCGGCGAACATCGCGTCGCGGCGCTGCGGCACGCCGCACTCGCGAGCCAGGTCGAGCAGCAGCGCGCGCGTGGCGACGTCCCAGCGGCATTTCGACAGGTCGGCGAACACTTCGGGCGCGTCGACGGCGAAGCGCTCGAAGCGCTGCGCGTCGCGCGCGAACGCCTCGCGCAGGTCGAGCTCGCGCGCATGGGTGTCGCAGTGGCCGGCCAGCGCGGCCCAGGCAGCGGTGCGGTCGCAGCGCGTCATGGCCGACGCGACTCGATCATCGCGTCGAGTCGCTCGGCGTCGGCGGCGAACAGGCGGATGCCCTCGGCGAGCTTGTCGCACGCCATGGCGTCGGCGTTCAGCGCCCAGCGCCACGCCGGCTCGTTGTAGGTCACCGCGTGCAGCGGCGCGCGGCGCGCGGCCTCGACGTCGAGGCGGCGCGGCAGTGGCGCGTCGTAGGCCTGAAGCTGCGCGAGCAGCTCGGGGCTGATGGTCAGCAGGTCGCAGCCGGCCAGCGCGGCGATCTGGCCGACGTTGCGAAAGCTCGCGCCCATCACCTCGGTGGGGACGTCGAAGTGCTTGTAGTAGGTCCAGATCTCGCGCACCGACTTCACGCCGGGGTCGTTGTCGCCGGCGTGGGCCGCCTCGTCCCAGGCGGCGCCCGCGGCAGCCTTGTGCCAGTCGTGGATGCGACCGACGAACGGCGAGATCAGCGTCACCCCGGCGTCGGCGCAGGCCACCGCCTGCGGCAGCGAGAACAGCAGCGTCAGGTTGCAGTGGATGCCGTCGTGTTCGAGCGCCTTGGCGGCCTGGATGCCCTCCCAGGTCGCCGCGATCTTCACCAGCACGCGCCCGCGGTCGACGCCGGCGCGTTCGTACAGCGCGACCAGCCGGTGCGCGCGCGCGATCGTCGCCGCGGTGTCGAAGCTCAGCCGCGCGTCGACCTCGGTGCTGACGCGCCCGGGCACGATCTTCAGGATCTCGACGCCGAAGCGCACCAGCACCGCGTCGACGACCGCCTCGAGCGGCTTGCCGGGGTAGCGCGCGACGGTCTCGTCGAGCAGCGGCGCGTAGTCGGGCTGCTGCACGGCCTTGACGATCAGCGACGGGTTGGTCGTCGCGTCGCGCGGCGCGAACTGCGCCAGCAGCTTGAAGTTGCCGGTGTCGGCGACGACGGTGGTGTACTGCCGGAGCTGGTCGAGCTGGTTCATGGCGGACGGCACGGCGACGGGCGCAGAGTGCATTAGAACCCGACTGCGGCGCGGGTTGTCCGGCGCGCGCCGTGGTGGCACGATGAAGCGCCCCGGGCGGCGCGCCGCCGGGCCCACGAAGCCCCGAACCAGGAGACCCGCGATGAGTGCGACCCAGGAGCGCCTGCTCTGGATGTACGAGACGATGATCGAGATCCGCGAGTACGAGGAGACGATGGCCCGCGTCTACCTCGAGGGCAAGCTGCCTCCGGCGATCCAGAAGGGCCTGGCGTTCGACATCGGCAGCGGCCCGGTGCCCGGCGAGATGCACCTCGCGGCCGGGCAGGAGCCGGTCGCGGTGGGCGTGTGCGCGCACCTGCGCGACGAGGACACGGTGGTCGGCACGCACCGCCCGCACCACTTCGCCATCGCCAAGGGCGTGCCGCTGAACGCGATGACCGCCGAGATGTTCGGCAAGGCCACCGGGCTGGGCCAAGGCAAGGGCGGACACATGCACCTGTTCGACCCGGCGCACAAGTTCAGCTGCAGCGGCATCATCGGCGCGAGCCTGCCGCCGGCGTGCGGCGCCGCGCTGGCGGCGAAGAAACGCGGCAAGGACTGGGTCGCGGTGGCGTTTTTCGGCGAAGGCGCCTCCAACCAGGGCGCGTTCCACGAGGCGCTGAACCTGGCCGCGCTGTGGCGCCTGCCGGTGCTGTTCGTCTGCGAGGACAACAAGTACGGCATCTCGGTCGAGAAGTCCGAGTCGACCTCGGTGCGCTGGGTCAGCGACCGCGCCGCCGGCTACGGCATGCCGGGCGTGCTGGTCGACCGCAACGACGCGCTGGCCGTCTACGAGGCCGCGGGCGCGGCGATCGCACGCGCGCGCCACGGCGAGGGCCCGACGCTGCTCGAGGTGCACACCGACCGCTACATGGGCCACTTCCAGGGCGACGCCGAGGTCTACCGCCCGAAAGGCGAGGTCGACGAACTGCGCCGCCGCGACCCGATCCCGGCGCTCGGCGACCACCTGCGCCGCCAGGGCCTGCTCGACGACGCGGCCGACCAGGCGCTGCGCGCACGCGTGAGCGCGCGCGTCGCCGGGGCCTACGAGTTCGCTCGCTCGAGCCCGTACCCGCAGCCCGAGGACGCGCTGCGCCACGTCTTCCACTGACCGCCGACGACCCGCACGAGGAGCGAAGCGAACATGAGCACGACACGCAAGCTGACCATGGCCGCCGCGATCGCCGAGGCGATCGGCCAGGAGATGGAACGCGACCCCGAGGTCTTCGTGATGGGCGAGGACGTCGGCAAGTACGGGGGCATCTTCGGTGCCACCGGCGGCCTGCTGGCCAGGTTCGGCCGCGACCGCATCATGGACACGCCGATCTCGGAGACCGGCTTCATCGGCGCCGCGGTCGGCGCCGCCGCCGAGGGCATGCGCCCGATCGCCGAACTGATGTTCGTCGACTTCTTCGGCGTGTGCATGGACATGATCTACAACCACATGGCGAAGAACACCTACATGTCCGGCGGCAACGTCAGGCTGCCGCTGGTGCTGATGACCGCCACCGGCGGCGGCTACAACGACGCCGCGCAGCACTCGCAGTGCCTGTGGGGCACGTTCGCCCACGTGCCGGGGCTGAAGGTCGTCGTGCCGTCGAACGCCTACGACGCCAAGGGCCTGATGACGCAGGCCATCCGCGAGGACAACCCGGTGCTGTTCATGTACCACAAGGGCATCATGGGGCTGCCGTGGATGGCGTACTTCGAGGGCAGCACCACCGAGGTGCCCGAGGCCAGCTACGCGCTGCCGTTCGGCCAGGCCAAGGTGGTGCGCGAAGGCGCCGACCTGACCATCGTCACGCTCAGCCAGATGGTGCACAAGGCGCAGATCGCCGCCGAACGGCTGGCCGGCCAGGGCGTCAGCGTCGAGGTGATCGACCTGCGCACGCTGGTGCCGCTCGACCGCGCCGCGGTGCTCGCCTCGGTGCGCAAGACCGGCCGGCTGCTGGTCGTCGACGAGGATTACCTGAGCTTCGGGCTGACCGGCGAGATCGCTGCGCTGGTTGCCGAGAACCTCGACAGCGTCGCGCTGAAGGCGCCGGTAAAACGCCTGGCGGTGCCCGACGTGCCGATCCCGTACAGCCGCCCGCTCGAGCAGTTCGTGATCCCGCAGGTCGACGCGATCGCCGCCGCGGCAGAGCAGCTGATGGCGGCGCGCCGTCCGCAGGGGGTCGCGGCATGACCGACGTCGTGCTCGACCCCGCGGCGTGGAAGGACGTCGAAGCCGGCACCGAGGCGCTGCTCGACCAGTGGCTGGTGCGCGAAGGCGACGTCGTGCGCGCCGGCCAGCCGCTGGCGCGCGTGGTGCTGGTCAAGGCCACGCTCGACGTGGTGGCGCCGGTCGACGGTCGCGTCGCGGCCATCCTCGTCGAGGCGTCGCAGACCTTCCCCGCGGGGCAGCCGCTGGCGCGCCTCGAGCCGACCGGGTGACCCCTGGCGCGGCGGCCGACCCGGCGGCGTGCTCGGACGCCGCCGCCGAGCAGCGCTGGAACGAAGCGGCACTCGCGCAGCCGGTGGCCGCGCCGGCGTGGCGGCTGTGGACTTACGCACAGCCTGCGGTCGTGCTCGGCCGCTCGCAGCGTGCCTGGGCCGCCGAGGCGGCCGCGGCGTCGCCGCTGGAGGTCGTCGTGCGCTCGGCCGGTGGCGGAGCGGTGCTGGTCGGGCCCTGGCTGCTCGGGCTGTCGGCCCTGCTGCCGGCGTCGCACCCGCTGGCCGCCCGCACGCCGGTGGCGAGCTACCGCTGGCTCGGCGAGGGCGTCGCCGATGCGCTGCACGAGGTCGGCGTCGGCGACGCGCTGGCGCTGCCGCCCGAAGCGGTGCGCGGGCGGCAGCCCCCGGGCGCGCCGCCCGACTGGGCCTGCTTCGGCGGCCTGTCGCCTTGGGAGGTGGTCGCCGGCGGTGGGCGCAAGATCGCCGGGCTGGCGCAGGTGCGGCGGCGCGTGGGGGTGCTGCTGGTCGCCGGCGTGCTGCTCGACGCGCCGCCATGGCCGGCGCTGTGCCGCGCGCTGCGGCGCGACGACGCCGAGGCCGAGCGGCTGCGGCTCACCACCGTCGGCGCGGCGACGCTGGCCGCCACCCCGGCCGACACGCTGCGCGAGCGGCTGCGCGGAGCGCTGGCGCTGCGGCTGCAGCGCGCGCTGGCTGCGGACGGCGGCGACGTCAGCGGGCCGCCTGCAGCGGGCCCGGCGGGCTGAACAGCAGCCCTTCGCGCGCCGCGTGCGCGAGCGTCGCATCGACCGCGATCGTGCGCGGGCCGCCGAGTTCGAGCGCGACGTGCAGCGGGCGACGCGCATCGAGTTCGATCTCGCGTTCGCCGTCGATCGCCAGCGTGCCTGCCGCGACGTCCACCACCTGCGGCACGCCGGGCCACAGACGCTGCGCCGCCGCGACGGCCACCGCCTGCACGACTCCCGGCAGCAGCGGCGCGAGCAGCGTGCGGCCGCCGCCCAGGCGCAGGTGCAGCCCCCAGGGGTCGTCGCGCGACACCGGGTGGCTCAGGCCGGCGAGCGCAGCCAGCCCGAGGGTGCCCGGCTCGGCGAACGCGACCCACAGGTCCGAGACGTCGTCGCCGTCGCTCACCGCACGTGCGCCGGTGCCCGGCTGGCGCGTCAGCGCAACGTCGACCAGCGCGATCTCGTCGATGCCGTCGCCGGTGACGCGCAGCCGCTTGTGGCGGCGCGTGCCGACCTCGGCGGGCACGCGCCCGGTGGCCACCAGCGCCGTCGCCAGCCCGACCAGCGTCGCCTCGCGCCACTCGGGAAATGCATTGTTGGTGCCGGTGGACAGCGTCGCCAGCGGCACCGCGCCGCAGCGCGAAGCCACGGCGCGGTGCGTGCCGTCGCCGCCGAGCACCGCGATCGCGCGCACGCCAAGCGCGACCATCGCCGCGGCGGCGTCGGCGCTGTCCTCGGCGCGGTCGCGCAGCCGCAGGTCGAGCAGCCGCACCTCGGGCATCGGCTGGCCGCGCTGCGCGCGCGCCAGCGCCGCGGCGTCGCGCACGCGTGCGCCGATGCCCGCCGAATCGGGCAGCATCCAGGCCTCGTCGACGCCGAGCGCGCCCAGCGCGCCGAGCAGGCGCAGCACCACGTTGACCTTCTCGGCGTTCGGGAACACCGAGGCCCAACCGAGCACGCGCCGCAGGTCGCGGCCCGAGGCCGGGTTGGCGACGACACCGACGGACAGGGGGCGATCGGCCATGTGCGTGCCGATCGTAGCCCGGGCGGCGGGGCGTGCGCCGGGCGAGGCGAGATTCGACCGCGGTTCGACCGCGGCGAAGGCCTATGCCGCGTGGGGGTCGCGCGCCGCGCCGCGGACCGACGGCCCGGCCGCGGTCTCGGCGCCGTCGGCGAGCAGCCCCTCGGTGCCGTACAGGCCGGCGAGCTCGAGCAGCGGCGCCGGCAGCGAGTCGATGCGCAGCGTCCGTCCGGCCTGCTGCGCGAGACGTCGGCACTCGAGCAGCACCGCGATCGCCGAGGTGTCGAACTGCCGCAGTGACGACGCGTCGACGCGCAGCCCGCCGGCGCCGCCGTCGGCGATCGCGGCGGCCAGCGACTTCAGCGTCACCGTCGCCTCGCGGTGCGTCAGCGTGGCCGGCAGGTGCAGGTCCATCGGGCTCAGCTCTTCGTCGCCGCCGCCTTGTTGCGCTCGGCCAGCCGGGCGATCAGCCCGTCGATGCCGACCTGCGCGATCTCCTGGTTGAAGCTGGTGCGGTACTGCTGCACCAGCCACACGCCGAGCACGTTGACGTCGTAGATGCGCCAGGTGTCGCCCGCCTTCTCGAGACGGTAGTCGAGCTGGATCGGGTCGCCGCGACCGCGCACCTCGGTCTGCACGACCACGTCGGTGTCGGTCGGCGCGGCGCGGAACGGCTTCAGCGCCACCGACTGGTCCTTCACCTCGGCGAGCGCGCCGGCGTAGGTGCGCACCAGCAACGACTTGAACTCGGCCTGCAGCTTCTCGCGCTGTTCGGGCGTCGCGCTGCGCCAGTGGCGCCCGACCGCCGAGGCGGTCATCTTCTGGAAGTTGACGTGCGGCATCACCTTGGCGTCGACCAGCGCGTTGATGCGGCCGATGTCGCCGGACTGGATCGCCGGGTCGGCCTTGACGCTGGCGATCACGTCCTCCGAGAGCTGGCGGATCAGTGCGTCGGCGCCGGCGGCGTGCGCCGCGCCGAGCAGCATCGTCCAGGCCAGCGCGATCGCGCTCAGGAACTTGGTCATCGCATCATCCTTCCCATGATTCGCAGCATCGTTCGACCCGGCACGTGCCGTCGCGTTCACTTCGGCGCGGGCGGTGGGGCCGGTGCGGCTGCATCGTCCTCGTAATCTTCGTAATCGAATTCTTCGTCGTCAGGCGGCACGCGCCCGTCGAGCACCAGGCTGCGCCGGCGCTGCAGGTACGCGTCGCGCAGGAACTGGTAGCGGTCGAGCGCGATGTCGTCCATCACGCGCCCGGCGTCGAGCAGCGTGCTGCGCCGGTGCACCACGTCGAGCACGGTCAGCCCGGCGCGGTCGGCAGCGTGCTCGAACGCCAGCCCGGCCGACGCGCGCAGGTCCAGCGGCAGCGCCGCGGTGTCGCGCACCGACGACGGGCCGAGCAACGGCAACACCAGGTACGGGCCGGCAGGCACGCCCCAGCGTCCCAGCGTCTGGCCGAAGTCCTCGCTGCGCCGGTCCAGCCGCGCCTCGGTGGCGATGTCGAGCACGCCACCCAGGCCGAGCACGGTGTTCGTCGCCACGCGCATGCCCATGTGCAGCGCGTCCGCGGGCTTGCCCTGCAGAAGGTGATTGACGCTCGACCAGGCGTCGGCGACGTTGCCGAAGAAGTTGCCGACCCAGGTGCGCAGCAGTTGCGGCACGGCGTCGCGGTACGCCGTGGCCACCGGCTTGACCACGGCCCGGTCGACCGCGTCGTTGAACGCGTACATGCTGCGGTTGAAGCGTTCCCACGGATCCTGCGGCGACGGCGGGATCGGCCGACCGTCGGCGCCGGCAGGCACGCTGGCGCAGCCGCCCAGCAGCAGCGCCAGCGCGACGGCGGCCGTCGCCGCGCCGTGCCGGCCGGGAAGCGGGCGCGCGGTCACGGCTTGCCGCCGCCGTCGGCGCCGGACTCGGCGGCGCGGTTGAACAGCACCTGCCCGATCAGGTTCTCGAGCACCACCGCCCCCTGCGTCTGCACGATGCGGTCGCCCGCGCGCAGGTCCTCGTCCTCGGCGCCGGGCTCGATGCCGACGTACTGGTCGCCGAGCAGACCCGAGGTCAGGATCTTCGCCGACGAGTCGCGCGGGAACTTGTAGCGGCTGTCGATGGCCATCGTCACGACGCCTTCGTAGGTCTGCGCATCGAGCCCGATGCCGGTGATGCGACCGACGGTGACGCCGGCGCTGCGCACCGGCGCGCGCACCTTGAGCCCGCCGACGTTGTCGAAGCGCGCCTGCACGCTGTACGTGTCGTCGCGGCCGACGAACTGCACCAGGTTCGCCGCCTGCAGCGACAGGAACGCCAGCCCCACCAGCCCCAGCAGCACGAAGCCGCCGACCAGCGTCTCGATACCCTTCCTGCCCATCGTCATCGCCTTCCTGTGCGTCTCACGGTGTCGAGAACATCATCGCCGTGAGGATGAAGTCCATGCCCAGCACCGCCAGCGACGACACGACCACCGTGCGCGTCGTCGCGTAGGCCACGCCTTCGGGCGTGGCGTCGGTCTCGTGGCCCTGGTACAGCGCGACCGCGGTGCAGATGATGCCGAACACGAAGCTCTTGACCACGCCGTTGCCGATGTCGCGCCAGACGTCGACGCTGTTCTGCAT
Organism: uncultured Azohydromonas sp.; assembly: GCA_964618555.1. Classification (GTDB taxonomy): domain Bacteria; phylum Pseudomonadota; class Gammaproteobacteria; order Burkholderiales; family Burkholderiaceae_C; genus Calidifontimicrobium. The sequence continues at coordinate 198 of CAZUBF010000069.1, read as the reverse complement.
GATCGACCAGAAGTTGCCGCCGTCGACGCCGATCAGCCCCACCGCGACCAGCCAGGCGCCGAGGATGCCGACCGCCGAGAACAGGATCGCCAGCAGCGGCATCGAGATCACGCCGGCGATGAAACGCGGCGCCAGCACGCGCTCGCGCGGGTCGATGGCCATCATCTCCATCGCGGCGAGCTGCTCGCCGGCCTTCAT
>CAZUBF010000068.1:0-18107 GCA_964618555.1 uncultured Azohydromonas sp. | reverse complement strand
AGACCAGGCGCCGGAACGCGGTGCTGTGCACGATGCGGTCGCGGTCGCGCTGGTGGCCGTTGCGCGTCGGCGCCGGCGCCTCGGGGTGGCGCCGGCCGCGCGATCGCCCGGGGTCGCATGCGTAGGGCGCCAGCGCGCCGCCGCCTACGCTCATGCGCTGCAGGCGGCGATCGTCTGGCGCACCAGCGCGTCGGGTGCGGCACGCTGCACCGCGCGGCCCGGCGCCTCGATCAGCACGAAGCGGATCTCGCCGCCCTCGGCCTTCTTGTCGACGCGCATCAGCTCGACGAAGCGCCCGGCGCCGATCGACGCCGGCGCCGCCACCGGCAGCCTCGCGCGCGACACGAGCCGGCGCATGCGCTCGACGAACGCCTGCGGCACCAGCCCCAGCCGAGCCGACAGGTCGGCGGCCATGACCATGCCGCAGCCGACCGCCTCGCCGTGCAGCCACTCGCCGTAGCCCAGCGCCGCCTCGATCGCGTGGCCGAAGGTGTGGCCGTAGTTCAGGATCGCGCGCAGCCCGCTCTCGCGCTCGTCGGCGCCGACCACCGCGGCCTTCAGCTCGCACGAGCGGCGTACCGCGTGCGCCAGCGCCGCCTTGTCGCGCGCCAGCAACGCGTCCAGGTGCGACTCGACCCAGTCGAGGAACGCGGCGTCGGCGATCGGGCCGTACTTGATGACCTCGGCCAGTCCGGCGCCGAGCTCGCGCTCGGGCAGCGTGTCGAGCACGCCCAGGTCGGCGATCACGCGCAGCGGCTGGTGGAACGCGCCGATCATGTTCTTGCCGCGCGGGTGGTTGATCGCCGTCTTGCCGCCCACCGACGAGTCGACCTGCGCCAGCAGCGTGGTCGGCACCTGCACGAACGGCACGCCGCGCATGTAGCAGGCCGCGGCGAAGCCGGCGACGTCGCCGACCACGCCACCGCCGAGCGCGAACAGCACCGTCTTGCGGTCGCAGGCCTGTGCGAGCAGGGCGTCGAGGATCCGATCCAGCGAGGCCCAGTCCTTGTGCGCCTCGCCGTCGGGCATGTCGACGTGCAGCACGCGCGCGAACCAGCCCTCGAGCATCGCGTGCAGCCGCGCGCCGTACAGCGCCGACACCGTCGGGTTGCTCACCACCATCGCGCTGGCCGCGCGCGGCAGTCCGTCGTACGACGCCGGGTCGTCGAGCACGTGCTCGCCGATCAGGATCTCGTAGCTGCGCTCGCCGAGTTCGATCGGCACGCGCACGGCGGCGGCAGGGCGGGAGGCGCTCATGCGCCAGAGTGTACGTACCGGGTGCCCTGCGGCGCGGGCCGCCGCGACGCCGCCGCGCAGCGTGCCGGTCAGGTGGCGCCGGCCTCGCCTTCGGGCCGCATGGGGTTGATCGGCGACGGCACGCGGCTCGTGTCGACGAGACCGGCGAGCTCGAGCTGCATCAGGATCATCTGCACCAGCGCCGGCACCGACGGGCGGCCGGTCTCGATGACGTAGTGCGCGGTGCGTCGGTACAGCGGGTCGCGCTCGCGGAACAGCTGGCGCAGCTTCTTCAGCGGGTCGCCGCCCTGCAGCAGCGGTCGCTGCGTGTCGTGGCGCAGCCGGCGCAACAGTTCCTCGGGCGTCGAGCGCAGGTAGATCACCGTCGTGCGCTCGTGCAGCGCACGCCGGTTGGCCTCGCGCAGCACCGCGCCGCCGCCGGTGGCCAGCACGATCGGCCGGCCCTGCGTGAGCACGTCGATCGCATCCTGCTCGAGGTCGCGGAACGCCGCCTCGCCGTGCGAGGCGAAGAAGTCGCGGATCGTGCAGCCGATGACCGACTCGATCTCGTGGTCGGTGTCGCGGAACGGCAGCCCCAGCTGGCGGGCAAGATGACGCCCGACGGTGGACTTGCCACCGCCGGGCATGCCGACCAGGCTGATGATCACGCGATCATCCGGCCGCCGATCACGGCGACGCGCGGTCGCGTCGTCAGCCCGCCGGCTTGCCGCAGAGCACGACCGTGCCCCCGCCGAAGGTCTCGACCTGCACCGCGTCGGGCACCTGGGTGCCGAACGGGCTGAGGCCGAAGGCCGGGAACACGTCGCGGTTCTTGATGGCCGCGGCGTCGGCCGGGATCGGGTCGATGCGGAACGTCGCGCGGCCTTCACTGCCACCGACGCCGGAGGCAGCCACCGTCAGGTCGGCGTCGATCCAGGTCGCGAAGCTCTTCGCGTAGAGGATCTCGACGATGGCCGTGCCGTCGGTCGCGGTGCGCGGCTCGAGGAGGCGGATCGAAACGTCCGAGCGTCCGGGCTCGAGTCGGCCATCCTCGTCGGCGTCCTCCCGACCCACCAGCAGCATCTCGGACACGCCGTTGCGGTTCAGGTCCTCGTTCGGGCAGGTGACGTCGAGCGCCTTGACCCACGAGTCGCCCGACAGCACGTAGTAGCCCTTGTGGTAGTTCTTCAGGTTCAGCGACACCGACAGGTCGACGTCGGGCTTGGCCGCGCCGGCCGAGTCGGTCACCGAGACGAGGAAGCGCTTCACGTAGGTGAGTTCGTTGACGACGATCAGCTCGTTGGTGCCGATCGACACGCCCAGCGCCTCGTTGGCCACCGTCAGCGTCGCGTCGCGGAAGGCCGTGCAGTCGAGCAGGTCGGGGTCGGTGTCGGACTTGCCGTAGCAGGCGCGCACGACGACGCCGTCGGTCGGGCTCGAGCGCGTGCCCGGGATGTACGCCGTCGTCACCACGCCGTTGGCGTCGGTGTACAGCGTCGTCGCCCCGGTCGAGAAGCTGCCGCCGACGTTGTTCGGGTCGGGCAGCGCGAAGCGCACGCGCACGTTCTTGATCGGCTTGTTGAACTTGTCGAGGAACAGCGCACGCACCTCGGCGCGGTTGGTCTGGCCGCTGGCGTTGACCGACACCACGCTGGGACTGACCGCGACCGAAGCTGCGACGATGTCGACACCGGCCGGCACCTCCTCGACCTGGCTGGCCGGCTGCACCTGCAGCGTGCGCGTGTCGCTGGCCTCGCCGACGCGCGCGACGATCTGCACGCTGCCCGGCGCCGCCGGCGCGGTGAAGCCGAACGAGAACTCGCCGTTCGGCCCGGTCTTGCCCGACGCCGACTCGGGCGACAGGCCCGGCGCCGACACGGCGATGTCCTGGTTGGCCATCGCGGTGCCCGAACGGTCGACGACGCGGTACTGCACGCTGGCTGCCGCGCCCGGGTCGACCACCGGCGGCAGCGTCGCGGTGATGCGCGTGCCGATGACCTGCACCTGCGCCGTGCGCTTGACCGAGCCGGACTGCGCGGTGACGGTCAGCATGCGGTCGGCGCGGTTGGCGCCGATCGACAGCGTGGCCTGGATCTGGCCGTTGTCGCCGGTGGTGTCCGGCGCGGTGATCGTGCCGCCGTTGTCGATGGCGAACGTCACCGGCACGCCGGACAGCGTGCGGCCGCCGGCGTCGACGGCGGTGACCGTGACCGTGGCCGTCGACGAGGTCGTGTTCGGCACCTGCACCGGCGCCTCGATCGTCAGGTTGGCCACCGCGGCCGTGCCCTGGCCGCCGCCGAACGGCGACGTGCCGGAACTGCCGCCGCCGCCCCCGCAGGCCGCGACCATCACTGCGGCGCAGGCCGCCAACCAGCTCTTGAAGCTGCGCATCTTCGCTCCCAACCGGAATCGTCTTGGAATGGTTTGCCGGCGCGCGCGATCAGCGCGCCGCCGTCTTCTCGGTGACCACCTTCGGGGTGATGAACACCAGCAGTTCGGTCTTGTTCGACGAGCGCACCGTGTTCTTGAACAGGTTGCCGAGCACCGGCACGTCGCCGAGCACGGGCACCTTGTTGACGTCGGTGCGGTCCTCCTGCTGGAAGATGCCGCCGATGACCACCGTGCCGCCGTTTTCGACCAGCACCTGCGTGCGCACGCGCTTGGTGTTGATCGCCGGCCCCGCCAGGGTCAGCTCGCCGCGGCTGTCCTTCGTGACGTTGACGTCGAGGATCACGTTGCCCTCGGGGGTGATCTGCGGCGTCACTTCCAGGCGCATGCTGGCCTTCTTGAACTCGACCGCCGTCGCGCCCGAGCTGGTGGCGTTCTGGTACGGGATCTCCTCGCCCTGCTCGATCTCGGCCTTGACCTGGTCGGCGGTGATCACGCGCGGGCTCGAGACGATCTTGCCGCGCCCGTCGGCCTCGAGCGCCGACAGCTCGAGGTTGAGGAAACGGTTGGCGGTGGCGCTGAACAGCGACAGCGCGAACGTCGCCGGGCTGGCGCCCGCCAGCGCCGCGGCCGGCAGGTTGACGAAGTTCGAGTCGCCGTAGCTGAACGCCGGGCCCTGCAGCGACTGCGCGCCGACGGCGTTGTAGTTGCCGCCGGGCATCAGGTAGTTGCTGCCGCCGACCTTGTAGCCGGGCACGCCGCCGCGCAGCCCGCGCAGGTCGGTGGCGCCGAGCTTGACGCCCAGCGAGCGGCCGAAGCGGTCGTCGGCCTCGACGATGCGCGCCTCGATCTGCACCTGCCGCACCGGGATGTCGATCTTGGCGATCATCGCCTGGATCTCCTCGAGCTTGCCCGGGATGTCGGTGACGAACAGCTGGTTGGTGCGCGTCTCGTAGATCACGCTGCCGCGCGGGCTGAGGATGCGCGCCGGGTTGTTGTTGGCGCCGCCGGTCGAGCCGCCGCTCAGTCCCTGGCCGGTCAGGCCCTTGGCCACTTCCTCGGACTTGGTGTAGTTGAGCTGGAACGACTGCGTGCGCACCGGTTCCAGTTCGGCGATCTTCTGCCGCGCCTCGAGCTCGACCTGCTCCTTGGCCAGCAGCTCCTCCTTCGGCGCGATCCAGATCACGTTGCCGGTCTTGCGCAGCCCCAGGCCCTTGGCCTGCAGGATGATGTCCAGCGCCTGGTCCCAGGGCACGTCCTTCAGGCGCAGCGTGACGTTGCCGGTGACGGTGTCGCTGGTGACCACGTTGAAGTTCGTGAAGTCGGCGATGACCTGCAGCAGCGCGCGCACCTCGATGTTCTGGAAGTTCAGGCTCAGCTTCTCGCCCGCGTAGCCGGGACCCTGGACCAGCTTGTTCGGGTCGACGGCCATCGGGCGCACCTCGAGCACGAACTGCGTGTCGCTCTGGTACGCGCTGTGCTCCCAGGAGCCGCGCGGCTGCACGACCATGCGCACGCGGTCGCCGTCCTGCGTGGTGGTGATGGTGTTCACCGGGGTGCCGAAGTCGGTCACGTCCAGGCGCCGGCGCAGCGCCTCGGGCACCGTCGCGCGCGGGAAGTCGACGACCAGGTTCTGGCCCTGCTGGCGGATGTCCACGCCCACCAGCGTGCTCGGCAGCTCGACGACGACGCGGCCCGCGCCGTCGGGGCCGCGGCGGAAGTCGATGTCGCGCAGCGCCTGCGCCTGCGCGTTCTGCGCCGGCGCGAACGAGGGCGTGGCCGGCGCGGCGCCGGCGGCGGCCACCGTCGGCGACGGCGCACCGCTGTCGACCACCAGCACCAGCGTCTTGCCGTCGAGCTGCGCGCGGTAGTTGGCGGCCTGGCGCAGATTGAGCACCAGCCGCGTGCGGTCCTCGCCCTGGGCGATCGCCACCGAACGCAGGTTGCCCTGGTTGACCTCGACGCTGGGCCGGCCGGTGGCGTTCTTCACGCCGGGCAGGTCGATCGCGATGCGCGGCGGCGTCTGCACCGAGAACCCGGTGGGCAACGCGGCCAGCGGCTCGCTGAGCTGGATGCGCACCACGTCGGCGCCGGCCTGCTGGCTGCTGCTGATCGACTCGATCACGCCCTGCGCCCAGGCCAGCGGCGAGGCTGCGGCCAGGGCGAGCACCGCGCCCCAGGCGCGCCATTGGATCGTCATGCACTTCTCCCGCATCTCAGTTGCCTTGTGTGCAGCCGCCTTCACCGCTTGCCCTCCTGCAGTTGCAGCGTCATCGGGCGCTCGATCCACTCGCCGGCCGCGTCCTGCACGATCTCGCGCAGCCGCACCTCGGTCTCGGTGATCGCGGTGATGCGCCCGAAGTTCTGGCCGATGTGATCGCCCACCGCCACCTGGTACAGCAGCCGGTCGACGCGCAGCAGCGCGTGCGGACGGCCCTGCTTGCTGACGCTGCCGACCATCGCCATGCTGTCCAGCGGGTAGTCTTCCAGCGGTTCCTTGCGGCGGTTCAGCTCGGAGGCCAGCACCGAACTCGTCTGGCGCGCCTCCTGCCGAAGCGCAACCGTCAGCTTCTGGTTGCTGAACGGCTCGACCAGGTCGAGCGCGGCGTACGGCTCGGGGTCGAAGGTCTTCGGCGGCGACAGCGGCTGCACGCTCGGCTTGACCTCGCGCTTCTGCTGCTCCATCCACTGCGCGAGGTCGCCGTTCTGTTCGGCACAGCCGGCGACGCCGAGCGCCGCCGCGGCGATGAGCAACGCCAGGCGCGGTTGCAGGGACGCGGTCATTTCCTCGCTCCGGGCTTGGCCTTGGCGGCCGCGGCCGCCTGGCGCTGCGCGGCCACCTCGCTCTCGTCGAGGTAGCGGTAGGTGCGCGCGGTGGCTTCCATCGTCAGCGCGCCGCTGCCGGTCTGCGCGTCGCGGCCGGTCGGCGCGGCGACGTTCAGGTCGTGCAGCGTGACGATGCGCGACAGGTTGGCGACGTCGGCGGTGAAGGCGCCGATGTCGTGGTAGCGGCCGCTGACCTTGATCGCGATCGGCAACTCGGCGTAGTAGTCCTTCACGGCCACCTGGCCGGGGCGGAACAGCTCGAACTGCAGGCCGCGTCCGAGTCCGGCCTGGTTGATGTCGGACAGCAGCGCATCCATCTCGGCCTTGCCGGGCAGCTGCTTCTCGAGCTGGGTCACGTACTCCTCGACCTGCAGCTTCTGCTTGCGCAGTTCCTCGAGGTTGACGGCCTGGGCCAGCTTGCTGCGGTAGTCCTGCTTGAGCGCCGGCTCGCGGTCGCGTGCGGCCTGCAGTTCGTCGGTGGCGTCCGACAGCAGCAGGAACCAGCCGATAACGACCACCGCCACGGCGACCAGCAGGTACGCCGCGATCTTGGGCAGCGGCGGCCACTGGCCGGGCTCGTTCAGGTTCAGGCCGCGGAACTGCGACGCCGCGTCCTGCAGCACGCGCGAGACGTCGACGCTGGGCTTGTTCGCCTTGGTGGCCATCATGCGTCCTCAGGGCTTCTTGGCAGGCGCGCGCGACGGCGCGGCACCGCGGGCGGGTGCCACTGCATCGGCCGGGGGCTGCAGCGGCTTGAGCGACACGCGCATCGCGAAGTCGTACAGGCGGCGCTGGTCGCGCGCCGCCTCGCGCGAGCTGGCCGCGCTCTGCGCAGCGGCCTTGATCTCGACCAGTTCGGGCCGCTCGAGCCAGGGCGAGCTGTGCTGCGTGTTGCGCAGGAACTCGGAGACGCGCTCGTTGGTCTGCGCGATGCCCGAGATCGCGACCACCTTCCCGGTCTGCTTGATCGACTTGAGGTAGACGCCCTCGGGCGTCTGCCTTGCGATCTCGTTGAGCAGGTACACCGGCACGTTGCGGTTGGTCTGCAGGTCCTCGACGGCGCGCTGGCGCGCCTTCAGTGCCTCGATCTCCGAGCGCAGGCTGGCGATGTCCTTGATCTGCGTGTCGAGCTTGGCGATCTCGGCCGACAGGAACGCGTTGCGCGCCAGCTGCTGCGCCGTCAGGTGCTGCAGCGCGAGCAGCCACGCGCCGGCGATCACCACGCCGAGCACGGCGGCGGCGCCGAGGCCGGCGAAGAAGGCTTGCTTGCGCCGGCGGCGCTTTTCTTCCCGGTGGGGAAGCAGGTTGATCAGGATCACTGCACGAACCTCCGCATCGCCAGACCGCAGGCGGTCAGGTACGACGGCGCCTCGCGCCGCACGCGCGACTCGCGCACGGCCGAACCCAGCTTCATGTGGTCGAACGGGTTGACCACCTGCGACGCGAAGCCGGTGAGGTCGGTGACCCGCTCCTTGAGCCCCGGCAGCGTCGCCGTGCCGCCGGCGAGCATGATGTAGTGCACCTTGTGGTGCGGCGTGCTGGTGAAGAAGTACTGCAGCGCGCGGCCGATCTCCTGCGACAGCGTGTCGACGAACGGCGCGAGCACGCCCTGCTCGTAGTCGTCGGGCAGGTCGCCGGAGAGCTTCTTCGCCTCGGCCTCCTCGAACGAGAAGCCGTACTGGCGCGAGATCAGGTGCGTGAGCTGCGAACCGCCGAAGGCCTGGTCGCGGTCGTACAGCAGTTCCTCGTCGCGCAGCACCTTCAGGCTGGTGGTGTCGGCACCGATCTCGAACAGCGCCACCAGCGCGTCCTTGCCGTGGCCGGGCAGCTGGTGCACGAGGCGGCCCATCGCCAGGCGCGACGCGTGCGACTCGATGTCGAGGATCACCGGCTTCAGGCCCGCGGCCTCGGCCAGGCCCTGGCGGTCCTGCACCTTGTCCTTGCGCGACGCCGCGATCAGCACCTCGACGTCGCCGACCGAGGTCGGGCTCGGGCCGATGACGCAGAAGTCGAGGCTGACCTCGTCGAGCGAGAACGGGATGTACTGGTTCGCCTCGGACTCGACCTGCAGTTCGAGCTCCTCCTCGCGCAGGCCGGCCGGCAGCATGATCTTCTTCGTGATCACCGCCGACTGCGGCATCGCGAGCACCGCCTGGCGCGTCTTCGTGCCGCTCTTGCCGACCACGCGACGCACCGCGTCGACGACCTCGTCGAACTTCTCGATCTGGCCGTCGGCGATCCAGCCCTTCTCGAACGGTTCGAACGCAAAACGCTCGAGCACGTACTCGCCGTCGGCGCCACGCCCGAGTTCGACCAGCTTGACGCTCGACGAGCTGACGTCCAGCCCGAACATCGGCGGATGCTTGCGCCCGAGCAGCACATCGACAAAGCTCACGACCGAATCTCCCAACGCGTGGCCGGCACCGGTGGACACCGGCCTCGGGCCTGTTGTGCCGAGGTTCCCGAAGGACCGCGGCGACTCTTAATAGGTCCATTCAATGCTAGCAGCAAAGCCTTGATGCACCGAGGGAAAAGCCGGCACTTCCCCGCGCATCTCGTTGCGCCGGACCGACGCTCCGTAGGCCTTCACTGCCGTCTGATGCGTAGCATCGACCATCGCCGCAGGCCGCGCACAACGCGCTTCGCGGCACACTTCACACGCCGGCGCAGTTCCTGCACCCCGTTTCTATAATCGTGTCCAGAGGTTCGGCGTTCGCCGTGCCGATTCCGTGCCCTCGCCGTGCCGGCCAACGCCGGTGGCGGCGTCGACCGCCCGCGTCGCGCGGGCCCCCCTGTGGCCGCATCGAACCCCTATCCCTGGTTGCTGAAGTCCGCGGCGTGGGTCGTCGGTCTGGCGCTGGCCGCCGCATTGGCGGGGCTGTCGCTGCTGGCCATCGCACTGGCGTTCGCGTACCCGAACCTGCCGCCGATCGACAGCCTGACCGACTACCAGCCGAAGCTGCCGATGCGCGTGTACTCGGCCGACAAGGTGCTGCTGGCCGAGTTCGGCGAAGAGCGCCGCCACTTCGTGCCGATCGCGCAGATTCCGCAGGTGATGCGCCACGCGGTGCTGGCCATCGAGGACGCGCGCTTCTACGAGCACGACGGCGTCGACGTGCTGGGCATCGTGCGCGCCGGGCTGGCCAACGTCGGCGAGGCCAAGAGCCAGGGCGCGTCGACGATCACGATGCAGGTCGCGCGCAACTTCTACCTGTCGTCGGAGAAGACGTTCACGCGCAAGATCTACGAGATCCTGCTGGCGCTGAAGATCGAGACCAAGCTGACCAAGGACCAGATCCTCGAGGTCTACATGAACCAGATCTTCCTCGGCCAGCGCGCCTACGGCTTCGCCGCCGCCGCCGAGACCTACTTCGGCAAGCCGCTGGCGCAGCTGAACACCGCCGAGGCGGCGATGCTCGCCGGCCTGCCGAAGGCGCCGTCGGCGTACAACCCGATCGCCAACCCGCAGCGCGCGCTGGCGCGCCAGCGCCACATCCTCGAGCGCATGCGCGAGGTCGGCTTCATCGACGACGCCGAACTCGCCGCCGCGAAGGCGCAACCGATGGTCTACCGCCAGCCGTCGGAGGTGTCGGTGCACGCCGAGCACGCCGCCGAGACGGCACGCCAGCTGGTGTACGCCCAATGGGGCGACGAGGCCTACGCGCGCGGCCTGAACGTGGTGCTCACGCTGGACACGCGCGACCAGGCCGCGGCCTACAAGGCGCTGCGCGAAGGGCTGATGAACTACGAGCGCCGGCAGCACTTCCGCGGCCCCGAGGCCTACGTCGACCTGCCCGCCGACCCGGCGGCGATCGACCTGCGCATCGCCGAGGCGCTGGCCGAGCACCCCGACAACGACGAGCTGCGCGCGGTCGTCGTGCTCGAGGCGTCGCCCAAGCGCGTCGTCGCCGCGCTGCAGTCGGGCGAGACGATCACCGTCACCGGCGCCGGGCTGAAGCCCGTCGAGTCGGGGCTGTCGAGCCGCGCGGCACCGAACAAGCAGATCCGCCGCGGCGCCGTGGTGCGCGCCGTCGAGACCGGCAAGGGCCAGTGGACGCTGACGCAGATGCCCGAAGTCGAGGGTGCGTTCGTCTCGCTCGACCCGCGCAGCGGGCACGTGCGCGCGATGGTCGGCGGCTTCGACTTCCGCAAGAGCAAGTTCAACCGCGTCACGCAGGGCTGGCGCCAGCCGGGGTCGAGCTTCAAGCCGTTCATCTACTCGGCCGCGCTCGAGCAGGGCGTGACGCCGTCGACGGTGGTCAACGACGCGCCGCTGTTTTTCGACGCCACCACCACCGGCAGCCAGCCCTGGGAGCCGAAGAACTACGACGGCAAGTTCGAGGGCCCGATGTCGATGCGCACCGCGCTGGCCAAGTCGAAGAACATGGTGTCGATCCGCCTGCTGCAGACCATCGGCCCCGAGACGGCGCAGCGCTGGGTCGCGCGCTTCGGCTTCGACGCCGAGCGCCACCCACCGTACCTGACGATGGCGCTGGGCGCCGGCGCGGTGACACCGCTGCAGATGGCCAGCGCCTACGCGGTGTTCGCCAACGGCGGCCACCGCGTCGCGCCGACGCTGGTCAAGCGCATCACCGATGCACGCTCGCGCGTGCTGTTCGAGGCCGTGCCGCCGCCGCTGGACGCGAACTCGCGCGCCATCGACGAGCGCAACGCGTTCATCATGTCGAGCCTGCTGCAGGAGGTCACGCGCAGCGGCACCGCGGCGCGCGCGCAGGGCACGCTCAAGCGCCCCGACCTGTTCGGCAAGACCGGCACGACGAACGACTCGATGGATGCCTGGTTCGCCGGCTGGGGCCCGGGCGTGGTCGCGGTGGCCTGGGTCGGCCACGACACGCCGCGCAAACTCGGCGACCGCGAGACCGGTGGCGGGCTCGCGCTGCCGATCTGGATCGACTACATGGCGCAGGCGCTCAAGGGCGTGCCCGTGTACGCGCCGCAGGTGCCCGCCGGGGTCGTCAACGGCGGCGGCGACTGGGTCTACACCGAGTTTGCGCACGGCGGCGCGGTGACCAGCATCGGCATGGAGGACCTGGTGCCGCGCGCGCCCAGCGAGGACGAGCGGCGCGGCATCCTCGACCTGTTCAGGCGCTGAGCGGGCGCCTCACGGCTCGAAACGCAGCGCGCGGCCGGCGTATTCGCTGGCGCATTCGGACAGCACGTCGAAGAACTCGCGCCCGCCGCGCTCGACCCAGCGCCCCGCGACGTGGTGGAAGTGGTAGCCCTGGCGCGCGGCGAGCCAGATCTCGTGCAGCGGCGGCTGCGTGTTGACGACGATCTTGCGCCCGCCGGGAAAACCCAGCTCGAGCAGGCCACCGGTGCGCTGCGGGTCGATGTCGATCACGTCGTCCTGCAGCCAGCGGTCGGCGCGCGCCTCCACCGCGGCCAGCAGCGCACCGCTGAGGCGGTCGTACTCGGCGTCGGTCAGGGGCGTGACGGCGGGTCGGTCGGCCATGGTCGATAGAATTTGCGGTATGCAACGAGAAGGTCGACCGAGTGTAGCGGCCGCGCCGATGCCCCTGCGCGCGATGGCGCTGCTGGCGCTGGCGCTGGTGGCGGGCGCGCTCGCCGGATGCGGCCAGAAGGGGTCGTTGCATCTGCCGGCGCCCACCGGCGCGGCGTCGGCGCCTGCGCGATGACGCTGCCCGGAGCGCCCTGGCTGCAGCGTCGCGGCGGATCGCTGTGGCTCGAGCAGGTCGACCTCGAGGCGCTCGCCCATGCCCACGGCACGCCGCTGTACGTCTACTCGCGCGCCGCCATGCGCGCCGCCGCCGCCGGCTATCGCCAGGCGTTGGAGGGCCGGCCGCACCTGTTGTGCTACGCGATGAAGGCGAACTCGAACCTCGCGGTGCTGCAGACGCTGGCCGCCGAGGGCTGCGGGTTCGACATCGTGTCGGCGGGCGAACTCGAGCGCGTGCTCGCCGCCGGCGGCGACCCGTCGCGTGTCGTGTTCTCGGGCGTCGGCAAGACCCGCGCCGAGATGCAGCGCGCACTCGAAGCCGGCGTGCGCTGCTTCAACGTCGAGAGCGCGTCCGAGCTCGAGCGGCTGAACGAGGTGGCGCTGGCGCTGGGCCGCCGCGCGCCGGTGAGCCTGCGCGTGAACCCCGACGTCGACGCGCGCACGCACCCTTACATCTCGACGGGGCTGCGCGACAACAAGTTCGGCATCGCCCACGACGAGGCGCTCGCCGCGTACCGCCGCGCCGCGTCGCTGCGCGGCATCGAGGTGCGCGGCATCGATTGCCACATCGGATCGCAGATCACCGAGGTCGCGCCGTACCTGGACGCGCTCGACCGCGTGCTCGACCTCGTCGAGGCCGTCGAGCGCGCGGGCATCGCGCTGCACCACCTCGACCTCGGTGGCGGGCTGGGCATCACCTACACCGACGAGAGCCCGCCGAGCGCCGACACGCTGGTGCGCGCGCTGCTGGCGCGCATCGACGCGCGCGGCCACGGCGCGCGCGAGATCGTGCTCGAACCCGGGCGCTCGCTGGTGGGCAACGCCGGCGTGCTGCTCACCGAGGTGCAGTACCTCAAGCCCGGGGCGCAGAAGAACTTCTGCATCGTCGACGCGGCGATGAACGACCTCGTGCGCCCCGCGATGTACGGGGCTTGGATGGCGATCGTGGCGTGCCGCGAGCGCGATGCCGCCGCGACGGTGTGGGACGTGGTCGGACCGGTGTGCGAGTCGGGCGACTGGCTCGGCCGCGACCGCACGCTCGCCGTCGAGCCCGGCGACGTGCTCGCCGTGCTTTCGGCGGGCGCCTACGGCATGGTGATGGCGAGCAACTACAACAGCCGCCCGCGCGCCGCCGAGGTGATGGTCGACGGCGAGCTCGCGCACCTGGTGCGCGAGCGCGAGAGCGTGCACGACCTCTTTGCCGGCGAGCGACTGCTGCCGGGGTGAGGACCTGCTGCGGCAGGGCGTCGCGCGCGGCGCCGCCGTCGAGATCGCGCGTGCGCGGGGTTCACGAGTGGGTCGTTGCCGACCCTCGCCATGCACCGTCGCGCAGCGGCCGGACGGCGTCGGCGAGCGTGGTCGCGCGGGGGCACGTCACCCACGCGAGCCCGCAGCGGGCGCCGCCTGCCCCGACGCACGGCCCGGCGCAGCCCGCCGACGCGGCGCCAGCGGACCACGCGGGTCGGCGACGGACGGGTGTGCGGCGTTCGCGGTCACGGGAAAAGAACACGACGGCGGCTCAGATCCGCCCCTCCTCGACCGCGTGGCACGCCACCTGCACGCCGCGGATCGATTGCAGCGCCGGACGCTCGCGGTGGCAGCGCTCGTCGGCGTGCGGGCAGCGCGGGTGGAACGCGCAACCGCTCGGCGGGTTCAGCGGGTTGGGCACCTCGCCCTGCACCGGCGTGCGCGAGCGCCCGGACATGTGGATGTCGGGGATCGCGTCGAGCAGCATGCGCGTGTACGGGTGGCGTGGCGCGGCGAACAGCTGGCGCTTGGGCGACAGCTCGACCAGCCGCCCGAGGTACATCACGCCGACCTCGTCGGAGACGTGACGCACCACCGCGAGGTTGTGCGAGATGAACAGGTAGGTCAGCTGCCGCTCGCGCTGCAGGTCCTTCATGATGTTCAGCACCTGGGCCTGCACCGACACGTCGAGCGCCGACGTGGGCTCGTCGCAGACCAGGAACTCGGGGCCGGTGGCCAGCGCGCGCGCGATCGAGATGCGCTGGCGCTGGCCGCCCGAGAACTGGTGCGGGAACTTCTCGCAGTCGGCCTCGGCCAGCCCGACCGAACGCAGCAGTTCGACGACGCGTGCGCGCAGCGCCGCGTCGCCCTGCACCAGCGCGTGCTCGCGCAGCGGCTCGGCGATGATGTCCAGCACCTTCCAGCGCGGGTTGAGGCTGGCGTACGGATCCTGGAAGATCATCTGCATGCGCCGGCGCAGCGCCCGCAGCTCGGCGCCGCGCACGCTGGCGGCGTCGACGCCGTCGAAGTGCACCGAGCCGCGCGTGGGCGCGTACAGCCCGACCAGCAGCCGCGCGACCGTGCTCTTGCCGCAGCCCGACTCGCCGACCAGCGCCAGCGTCGTGCCGCGCTCGATCGCGAAGCTCACGCCGTCGACCGCGTAGACGAACTGGCGAGGCTTGCGCTCGACGACGCGATTCAGCCAAGGCGCCGACACGTCGAACACCTTGGCCAGGTCGCGCACCTCGACCAGCGTGCGCGTGGCCACTGAAGCCTCGCTCATGCCGGGCCTCCCGCGCGCAGCCAGCACGCGGCGCGCGTCGCACCGGCGACCATCAGCTCGGGGCGCTCGCGCCGGCAGCGCTCGAACGCCTGCGGGCAGCGCGGGTTGAACGCGCATCCGGTGGGAATCGCGTTCAGGCGCGGCATCGCGCCGTCGATCTGCAGCAGCCGTTCGCGGTCTTCGTCCATCGCCGGGATCGAGCCCATCAGGCCCTCGGTGTAGGGGTGGTGCGGGCGGTGGATCACGTCGTGCACCGGCCCCACCTCGACGATGCGCCCGGCGTACATCACCGCGACGCGGTCGCAGGTCTCGGCGATCACCCCCATGTCGTGGGTGACCAGCATCACCGCCGCGCCGTGCACCTTGCACAGCTTCTTCAGCAGCGAAATGATCTGCGCCTGGATCGACACGTCGAGCGCCGTCGTCGGCTCGTCGGCGACGATCAGCCGCGGCTCGGCGGCCAGCGCCAGCGCGATCACCACGCGCTGGCGCATGCCGCCGGAGAACTGGTGCGGGTACTGGTCGATGCGCTGCTCGGCGGCCGGGATGCCGGTTTCCTGCAGCAGCCGGATCGCACGCTGCCGCGCCTCGGCCTCGGACACCGGCAGGTGCGTGCGGATCGTCTCGACGAGCTGGCGCCCGATCGTGTACAGCGGGTTCAGCGACGTGAGCGGGTCCTGGAAGATCGCGCCGATCTTGCGCCCGCGGATCGCGCGCATGCGCTCGTACGGCAGGTCGTCGATGCGCTGGCCCTCGAGGCGGATCTCCCCGCCGGCGATGCGCCCCGGCGGCTCGAGCAGCCCGATGATCGCCGCGCCCGTCAGGCTCTTGCCCGCTCCCGACTCGCCGACCACGCCGAGGATCTCTCCCGGCGCGATCTCGAACGACACGTCGTCGAGCGCGAGCAAGGTGCCGCGGCGCGTCGGGAACTCGACGCGCAGGTGCTTCACTTCGAGCAGGGGCGCCGTCATGGCCGTGGTCCGCGGCACGGCGGCGCCACCCGCGACAAGTCGTCGATCGGCTTTCGAGCGACCGCCGCGGGTCCGGCTTCGCCGGTCCGCTGGCGGTGCCCCCCCGGGGGGGAGGCGCCGAAGGCGCTTCGGGGGGGATTCATCTCAGCCTCGGGTTCAGCGCATCGCGCAGCCAGTCGCCGAGCAGGTTCACGGACAGCGCGATCAGCACCAGCACCACGCCCGGGAAGATCGTGATCCACCACTCGCCGGAGAACAGGAAGTCGTTGCCGATGCGGATCAGCGTGCCCAGCGACGGCTGCGTCGGCGGCACGCCGACGCCGAGGAACGACAGCGTGGCCTCGATGATGATCGCCGACGCGACCTGGATCGTCGCCAGCACCAGCACCGGGCCGAGCACGTTGGGCAGCACGTGCTTGCGCATGATGCGAAACGGCGCGACGCCGACCACGCGCGCCGCCTGCACGTACTCCTTGTGGCGCTCGACCAGCGTCGAGCCGCGCACGGTGCGCGCGTACTGCACCCAGCCCGACAGCGAGATCGCGAGGATCAGCACCGCGAAGGCCAGCGTCTCGTGCGCGTTGGGGAACATCGCCCGGCCGACGCCGTCGATCAGCAGCGCGATCAGGATCGCCGGGAACGACAGCATCACGTCGCACACGCGCATGATGAAGGCGTCGGTCTTGCCGCCGGCAAAACCCGACAGCAGCCCCAGCGCGACGCCGATCATCACCGACAGCGCCACCGACGCCAGCCCGACGAACAGCGAGATGCGCGCGCCGTACATCAGCGCAGACAGGATGTCGCGCCCCTGGTCGTCGGTGCCCAGCAGGTACTTGCTCGTGCCGCCCTCGAGCCACGCCGGCGGCAGCCGCGAGTCGGCGAGTTCGAGCGAGGCCAGGTCGAACGGGTTGTGCGGCGCGACGAAGTCGGCGAACACCGCGCAGAAGGCGCACACCAGCGCGATCACCGCGGCGACGATCGCCACCGGCGAACTGCGGAAACTGTGCCAGACGTCGCCGTCGAAGAACCGGCGCAGGGCGGCTTGCATCGGGTGGATCGGGTGGGGGAGCGAAACGCGTGGGGGCCCGCCGGCGGCCGCACCGCCGGCGGGTGCCGGGTCACTTGACCGTGACGTAGCGGTACGGCATGAAGTTGTCGGGCAGCTGCACCAGGTCGACGTTCTTCTTCATCGCCCACGCCAGCGCCTGCTGGTGCAGCGGGATGTGGCCGACGTCGTCGGCGTGGATCTTGAACGCCTCGGCGATCATCGCGTTGCGCTTGGCCTGGTCGGTCTCGCTCTGGATCTGCTGCGTCAGCTCGTCGAGCCGCGGGTTGCTGTACCAGCCCAGGTTGAACTGCCCCTGCCCCTTGTCGTTGGGCGTGGCCATCAGCGACGACAGCGGGTTGTGCGAGTCGTAGGTGCCCGGCGTCCAGCCCAGCAGGTAGAAGCTGGTGTCGCGGCGCAGGATCTTCGGGAAGTACGTGGTCTTGCTCTCGGCCATCAGGTTGACCTTGACGCCGGCGCGCGCCAGGTTCGCCGCCACCGCCTGGCAGATCTCGCCGTCGTTGACGTAGCGGTCGTTCGGGCAGTTCATGCCGACCTCGAAGCCGTTCGGGTAGCCGGCCTCCGCCAGCAGCTTCTTCGCCGCCTCGGGGTCGTACGGCAGGCGCTTGTTCTGCTCCGCCACGAAACCCTTGATGCCGGGCGCGACCATCAGCGCCGTCGGCGTGGCGGCGCCGCGCATCACGCGCGACTTGATGGTCTCGATGTCGATGGCCTGGTAGAAGGCCTGGCGCACGCGCCGGTCCTTGAACGGGTTCTTGCCCTTGACGCTGGAGAACTGCAGTTCGTCGCGCCGCTGGTCCATGCCGAGGAAGATCGTGCGCAGCTCGGGGCCCTGCATCACCTTCAGGTTGGGGCTGGCCTGCAGGCGCGCGACGTCCTGCAACGGCACCGGCTCCATCACGTCGATCTCGCCCGACAGCAGTGCGGCCACGCGCGTCGCGTCGTTGCCGATCGGCGTGAAGACGACCTCGGTGACGTTGCCCTCGATCTTGCCCCAGTAGCCGGGGTTGCGCTGCAGCACCGTGCGCTGGCTGGGCTGGCGCTCACGCAGGCGGAACGGGCCGGTGCCGTTGGCGCGGAAGCTCGCGGCGTTCTCGATGCCCTTGCGGCGGTCGACCGGCAGCGCCGCGTTGTTGTCCTCGCACCACTTCTTGCTGAGGATGTAGACGAGCGAGATCACGTCGGGAAGGATCGGGAACGGCGAGGCCGTCTCGATCTCGACGGTGTGGTCGTCGACCTTGCGCACCTCCTTGATCGACGAGGTGTAGCCCTTCATGTCCGAGCCCTCGCCGGCGGCGCGCTTGAACGAGAAGACGACGTCGTCGGCGGTGAAGGGCGTGCCGTCGTGGAACGTCACGTTGCGGCGCAGGTCGAAGCGCCACACGGTCG
>CAZUBF010000067.1:0-18176 GCA_964618555.1 uncultured Azohydromonas sp. | reverse complement strand
TCGACGAGGGCGTGCTGGTCGAGATCGTGCGCCCCGGCACCGGCGAGCCGGTGCCCGACGGCGAGGTCGGCGAGGTCGTCGTGACCACGCTGAACCCCGACTACCCGCTGATCCGCTTCGGCACCGGCGACCTGTCGGCGCTGCTGCCGGGCGGCTGTCCGACCGGCCGCACGAACCGACGCATCAAGGGCTGGATGGGGCGCGCCGACCAGACCGCCAAGGTGCGAGGCATGTTCGTGCACCCGAGCCAGGTCGCCGAGATCGTGCGCCGCCACCCCGAGGTGGCGCGCGCACGCCTGGTCATCGACGGCGAGATGGCCAACGACCGCATGACGCTGCATGCCGAGGCCGGCGCCGGCACCGACGCGCTGGCGCAGGCGCTGGCGTCAACGATGCGCGACGTCACCAAGCTGCGCGGCGAGGTGCGGCTGGTCGCGCCGGGCAGCCTGCCCAACGACGGCAAGGTCATCGACGACACGCGCCGCTACGCGTGATCCGTCCCGCCCGCTGGCGGCACGCCCCTTCGTGCGATGCGGGATCGCCCCTACGTAGTTCCCGTGGCGCGGCAGCGAACCGCGTCGCTAGCATTGACCCTCGCACCAACTCGCCCTGGAGACCCCCGATGCTGAAGAAGACCCTGACCGCCGCGCTGGCGCTGGCCGCGGGTGCCGCGTTCGCGTACCCCGACAAGCCGATCACGATCGTCGTGCCGTTCGCCGCCGGCGGGCCCACCGACAAGGTCGCGCGCGACTTCGCCGAGGCGCTGCGCAAGCCGCTGGGCGGTGCGTCGATCGTCATCGAGAACGTCGGCGGTGCCGGCGGCACGCTGGGTGCGAACAAGGTCGCCAAGGCGGCGCCGGACGGCCACACGCTGCTGCTGTACCACATCGGCATGTCGACCTCGGCGTCGCTGTACCGCAACCTGCCGTACAAGACGCTCGACGACTTCGAGTACCTCGGCATGATCA
Organism: uncultured Azohydromonas sp.; assembly: GCA_964618555.1. Classification (GTDB taxonomy): domain Bacteria; phylum Pseudomonadota; class Gammaproteobacteria; order Burkholderiales; family Burkholderiaceae_C; genus Calidifontimicrobium. Next base: position 17,208 of record CAZUBF010000067.1, on the reverse strand, counting down.
ACGACGTGCCGATGACGCTGATCGGCCGCCCGACGCTGCCGGCGAACAACTACGTTGAGCTGGTGAAGTGGCTGGGCGACAACAGGGGCAAGGTGAACCTTGCCAACGCCGGGCTCGGCGCCGCGTCGCACCTGTGCGGCCTGCTGTTCCAGCAGAGCCTGAAGATGGAGATGACCACGGTGCCGTACAAGGGCACGGCGCCGGCGATGACCGACCTGATCGGCGGGCAGGTCGACATCATGTGCGACCAGACCACCAACACCACGCCGCAGATCGAGGGTGGCAAGGTCAAGGCCTACGCGGTGACGACCACCAGCCGGCTGACCACGCCGGCGCTGAAGAACCTGCCGACGCTCGACGAAGCCGGCCTGAAGGGCTTCAACGTCAGCATCTGGCACGGCCTGTATGCGCCGAAGGGCACGCCGAAGGCGGTGGTCGACAAGGTCAACGCCGCGCTGCGCGAGGCGCTGAAGGACGCGGAGTTCATCAAGCGCCAGGAAGCCCTCGGGGCGGTGGTCGTCACCGACGACCGCGCGTCGCCCGCGGCCCACAAGAAGTTCGTCGCCGCCGAGATCGACAAGTGGGGTGCAGCGATCAAGGCCGCCGGCCAGTACGCGGACTGACGACCCACCGAGGGGCCTGCTCGGCCGCCGGGCCGGCCAAGCCGGATCCGCGGCCGCCGCTGGATCACCGCCCGGGCGGTCGTCGCGACTTCGGCACGGCAGCACCCGGCGAGCCCCCACGGGCGACGGCGTGACCCCACTCGGCGACGATGCAAGCTCCGAGGCCGCCCGCGAAGGCGGCCTCTTTGTCTGCGTCGGCGGCGTGCGCCGGGCACTGCACGTGCTCGACAGCATCACCGAGGCGGTCGGCCGTGCCGAGGGTGCGGTGGTCGTCAGCGGGTCGCATGGCGGGCTCAGCGCCGGGCGCTTCGCGCTGCAGGCCGGCGTCGCGCTGGCGGTGTTCAACGACGCCGGCGTCGGCAAGGACGGTGCCGGCATCGCCGCGCTGGCGCTGCTCGATGCGCACCGCGTCGCCGCGTGCGCGGTGTCGCACGACAGCGCATGCATCGGCGATGCGGGCTCGACGCTGCGGCACGGCGTGATCTCGCACGTCAACGCCGCCGCCGCCGCGTTCGGCGCATGCGCCGGGTTGCCGGTGCGCGAGTGGCTGCGCCGCTTCTGACGCCGCCACGCGGCCGCGCCAGTTCCCGTTGGGCCGGTTCAGCCCGCTGTGCGGCAGACCACCGCGATCTTGTGCCCCTCGGGGTCGCGGAAGTAGGCGGCATAGAACCGCGGACCGTAGTGCGGCCGCGGTCCCGGCGCGCCCTCGTCGCGCGCGCCGTGCGCCAGTGCCGCGGCATGTGCCGCGTGCACCTGCGCGCGCGTGTCCGCGTGCAGCGCGACCATCGTGCCGTTGCCGACCGACGCCACGCCGCCGTCGAACGGCCGGCACAGCCACAGCGACGCCGGCGCGTCGTCGGCGCCGCCGGGGCCCCAGCCGATGTAGGTGCCGTCGCTGTAGCAGCGCCGCTGGCCCAGCGGCGCGAGCACCGCGTCGTAGAAACGCGCCAGGCTCGGCGGGTCGTCGCTGCCCAGGGTCACGTAGCTGATCATCGTCGGCGGCGTCAGCGCAGCGTGAGCGGGATCGTCACGGGTCCGTCGTTGACCAGGTGCACCTGCATCGCCGCACCGAACTCGCCGGCGGCCACCCGCGGGTGCGCGGCGCGTGCGAGCTCGAGCACGCGTTCGTAGAGGCGCCGGCCCGGCTCGGGCGGCGCGGCACCGGTGAAGCTCGGCCGGTTGCCGCCGCTGGTGTCGGCAGCCAGCGTGAACTGGCTGACCACCATCAGCGCGCCGCCGACGTCGCACACGCTGCGGTTCATGCGACCGGCCCCGTCGCCGAAGATGCGCAGCTTGAGCAGCTTGTCGACCAGCCGCTGCGCGTGCGCGTCGGTGTCGGCCGGCTCGGCGCAGACGAACACCAGCAGCCCGGCGCCGATCTCGCCGACGACGCGGTCGTCGACGACCACGCGGGCCTGTGCGACGCGCTGCACCAGCGCCAGCATCAGATCGCGTCCTCGGTGTCGCCGGCATGCGCCTCGACGTCGCTGGGCAGCAGCTGGATCGTCGCGCGCAGGCCCGGCACCGCGCTCATCAGCGCCAGCTCGACCGAGTTGCGCAGCGCCGCGGCCCGCCCCAGCGACCACTGCGCCGGCATGTGCATGTGCAGGTCGACGAAGCGGCGCTGGCCGGCGCGGCGCGTGACCAGGTGGTCGAAGCGGATCGTGCGGTGCGCGAAGCCGGCCAGCACTTCGTCGATCTGCGCGCGCACCTCGGGTTCGAGCGCGCGGTCCATCAGCCCGTCGGCCGAGCGGCGGATCAGCGACACGCCCTCGCGCGCGATGTTCAGCGCCACCGCGATCGCGATCACCGGGTCGAGCCACAGCCAGCCGACGGCGCCCGTGACGAGCACGCCGGCGACCACGCCGATCGACGTCCAGACGTCGGTCATCAGGTGGCGCGCATCGCCCTCGAGCGCCATCGAACGGTGCTCGTGCGCCTTGCGCAGCATCGCCCAGGCCAGAGCGCCGTTCAGCGCGGTGGCCGCCAGCGACAGCGCCGTGCCCCAACCCAGCTGCTCGAGCGGCTGCGGCGCGAGCAGCCGCTGCACCGCGGCCCAGATGATCGCCAGAGCGGCCACCAGGATCAGCACGCCCTCGAAACCGCTGGAGAAGTACTCGGCCTTGTGGTGGCCGTAGGGGTGCTCGTCGTCGGGCGGCGCCGCGGCCAGGGTGACCATCAGCAGCGCGAAGCTGGCGCCCGCCAGATTGACCAGCGACTCGAGCGCGTCCGACAGCAATCCGACCGAGCCGGTCAGCCACCACGCGCCGGTCTTCAGGGCGATCGTCGCCAGCGCCACGGCGACCGACAGCTTCAGATACGAAGCGGGGCTCATGCCGTCCTCGCCGTCGCCACGGTCTCGCGCCCCAGCGCGCGGTGCTGCGCCAGTCCCAGCAGCACCAGCAGCGGCAGGGCCATCTCCAGCACCTCCTCGAACGCCAGCCCCAGCGCACGCGCGCGCGCCGACACGGCGACGCCGAGGTCGTCGGAGAGGATGTTGACGCCGCGGTCGACCGCCTTGGTCAGCACCAGCGTCACCAGGACCACCGTGGCGGTGACTGCCACGGGGTGGCGACCGCGCAGCGCGCGCCACAGCATGGCGGCGCGATGCCGCGCCAGCCACACCAGCGCCCAGACGACCGGTGCCAGCACGGCCAGCGCGGCCGCCTTGTGCGCCAGCTGCTGCGCGCCGATCCAGAAGCGTGACTTGAGCACGCTGATCTCGGTCCACGCCTTGTGCAGGTCGAGCTCGCGCAGACCGAACGCCGTCATCACGGTCGCCAGCGCGACGGCAACCTCCGTGCGGGTCAGCAACAGGGCGGGTGGTGGGAGCATGCCGTCAGCGCGTGGTGCATCGCGACGATTGTCGGCTCATTCGCGCACGCCCCCGACCAGCAGCGCCAGCGCGGCAACCGCCTGCACCAGCGCCGCCGCGCCGTACAGCATCGCCACCGCCACGGCCTGCGGCGCCGCGATCCCGAACGCGCCCAGCGCCAGCACCGCCGCGGCTTCGCGCGTGCCCCAGCCGCCGAAGCTCACCGGCAACGTGGCCATCAGGAACACCGGCACCGACGCCGCCGCCCAGGCCCAGTACGGCAGCGCGACGCCGAGCGCGGCGCCGCCGCAGGCCAGCGTGCCGATCGACAGCAACTGCACCGCAGACGAGCCGACCACCTGCACGCCGTACTGCGCCAGCAGCCGAGGGCGACGCACGAGCGTGGCCAGCCGCGCGACCGAGCGCCTGGCCCGCGGCGCGGCGGCCGACGTCCCGGCACCACGCTGCCAGGCCCACAGCAGCGGCACCGGCAGCAGCAACGCCACGATCGCGCCGGCCACCAGCACGGCGGGCCCGACGGCCACGCCGGCGCGCCGGCCCACCTCGTCGAGCGAGGCGGCCGTCGCGTCGGCGTGCGCCAGCCCGAAGGCCGCGCCGACCATGCCGATCACGACCAGCAGCGCCAGGCCGCCGACGCGGTCGACCAGCACCGATGCGCCGGCCTCGAGCAGCGGCAGTCCGCGGCGCGACAGTGCCTGCGCCCGGTACAGGTCGCCGCCGACCACCGCGCCGGGCAGCAGCGCGTTGATCGCGACGCCGCGGAAATACGTCGCCAGCGCCCAGCCGGCCGACACACCGGACCCGAGCCAGCGCGCGAGCGCCCACCAGCGCAGCGCCGACGCGACGTTGGCCACCACGGCGCTGACCAGTCCCAGCGCGAGCCACATCGCATCGGCGCCGCGCAGCGCCCGCCACAGCGCGCGCGGATCGACCCACCACAGCAGCAGTGCCAGCAGCAGCGCCGCGGCGACCACGCGCGCGGCGGCCCGCGCCGCGGCGCTCAACCGGTGCGCTCCGTGTCGCCCGCCGGCTGCTCGCCACCGTCGCGCACGTGGTACTGCGGGCGGCCCTGACCCTCGTGGTAGACGCGCATCAGCATCTCGCCGGTCAGCCCGGCCACGACCAGCTGCGCTCCGATCAGCACCAGCATGACGCCGACCAGCAGCAGCGGCCGACCGCCGATGTCCTCGCCACCGAGCTTGAGCACGAGCAGGTACGCCAGCACCAGCGTTCCGGGCGCCGCCAGCCACAGCCCGAGGCCGCCGAAAGCGTGCAGCGGACGCTGCCGGTAGCGCATGAAGAACACGATCAGCACCAGGTCGAGGATCACGCGGAACGTGCGGTCGATGCCGTACTTGCTCTGCCCGCGCGTGCGCGCGTGGTGGCGCACCGGCATCTCCGCGATGCGCGCGCCGGCGTCGCGCGCCAGCGACGGGATGAAGCGGTGCAGCTCGCCGTACAGCCGGATGCGGTCGATGATGTGGCGCCGGTATGCCTTCAGCGCGCAGCCGTAGTCGTGCAGCGGCACGCGCGTGGCACGCGAGATCAGCCGGTTCGCGATGCGGCTGGGCAACCGGCGCGACAGCGCCGCGTCCTGGCGCTCGCGGCGCCAGCCCGACACCATGTCGACGCCCGGGTCGGTCTCGAGCCGCTGCAGCAGCACCGGGATGTCCAGCGGGTCGTTCTGCAGGTCGGCATCGAGCGTCACGACGTAGCGCCCGCGCACGCGATCGAACCCCGCCTGCAGCGCGCTCGACTGGCCATAGTTGCGCGACAGCGGCACCGGGCGCAGCCAGGCGTGCTCGCGCGCGAGCTGCTCGAGCCGCCCGGCGCTGCCGTCGGTCGAACCGTCGTCGACCGCGATCAGCTCGAAGCGGTACCCGCTGGACGCCATCGCCGCACCGATGCGCTCGACGAGTTCGCGCAGGTTGTCGACCTCGTTGTAGACCGGGATCACGATCGACACGTCGGGCGCGGCGGCGAGGACGTCGTTCGGCGGCAACAGGGGCGCTGGCAGCGGCATGCGCGCATTCTGCCCGCCGCTATGCTGCGCGCGGTGTCGAATCCCGCCTCGCCCTGGCCCGCGGTCGCGCGCAACGAAGTCCCGCTGGCCGGAGGCTGGTGGATCGCGCTGTGCGCCTACTTCGGCGCGCACGTGGTGCTGCGCGTCGCGCTCGGCGACGGACTCGAGCTCGACGAGGCCGAGCAGGTGCTGTGGACGCAGCAGCTGGCGCTGGGCTACGGCACGCAGCCGCCGCTGTACACGTGGCTGCAATGGGCGGTGTTCCAGGTGCTCGGCGTGTCGGTGACGTCGCTGGCGCTGCTGAAGAACGGGCTGCTCTCGCTGACCTACGTGTTCACCTTCCTCGCGGGGCGCACGCTGATGCCGGCGTCGCTGGCCGCGCTGGCGTCGGCAAGCATGCTGCTGATCCCGCAGATCGGCTGGGAGTCGCAGCGTGACCTGACGCATTCGGTGGTGTGCACGACGGCCGCGGCGGCGACGCTGTGGCTCGTGCTCGCGCTGCGCCAGCGACCCACGCCGGTGCGCTACCTGGCGCTCGGGCTGGTCGTCGGGCTCGGCGTGCTCGCCAAGTACAGCTACGCCGTGTTCGCCACGGCGCTGCTGTTCGCGTTGCTCGCCGCACCGGAGACGCGCACGCTGCTGGCCACACGCTGGACGGTCGCGGCGCTGACGCTGGCGCTGCTCGTCGTGCTGCCGCACGGCGTGTGGCTCGCGGCGCACCTGGACCAGGCCACGCAGGGCACGCTGGCGAAGATGGGCGCCCAGGCGCGGCTGCCGTGGCCGCAGGGCGTGGTGCGCGGGCTGGGCAGCGGCGCGCTTGCGGTGCTGAGCTTTCTCACGCCGCTGTGGCTGGTGCTGGTGGCGCTGTTCGTGCGGCGGGGCGCGGCGGCCGCAGCGCCCCCGCCGGGGGCGGGCTGCGGGCTGCTGCGCCGCTACCTCGCGGCGCTGGCGCTGCTGCTGCTGGCACTGGTGCTCGCCGGTGCGGCGACGCAGTTCAAGGACCGCTGGATGCAGCCGCTGCTGTTCCTCGCACCGCTGGCGTTCTTCGGTTGCGCGCCGCAGCTGGCCGTGCATCCGCGCCTGCGCATGCTGGGCCGCCTGCTGGCCGGCTGGGCCCTGCTGGTGCTGGCGCTGATCGCGCTGCGCGCACCGTTGGACGGCTGGCGCGACACGCCCGACGAGCTCAACCTGCCGGCGCGCGCGCTGGCGCAGGCGTTGCGCGAGGCCGGCTTCGACGGTGCGGCGATCGTCAGCGACGACCGCCACCTTGCCGGCGTGCTGCGGCTGCAGTTTCCGCGAGCGCACGTGCACGTCGTCGGCCGCGACGCCGGCGAGCCGCCCGCCGCGGCGCTGTGGATCGCGCGCGGTGACAGTCTGGCGGCAGTCGAGGCGGCGCTGGGCCGGCCGGCCGGCACGGCGCGCACGCTCGCGCTGCCCCCGGCGCTGGCGCCGGCCAGCGCCACGCCGCTGAACTTCGTGTACGGCCTGGTGCGCTGAGCGGCTGGCTCAGGCCAGCGTGACGCGCGCGAACCTGCGCTTGCCGACCTGCACGACAAAGGTGCCCGGGCCCAGCTTCAGGCCCTTGTCGCCGACCACGCCGCCGTCGATGCGCACGCCGCCGCCGTCGACCAGGCGCATCGCCTCGCTCGTCGACGGCGCCAGACCGGCCTGCTTGAGCAGCGCGCCGATGCCCAGCGGCGCGCCGCTCAGGTGCAACTCGGGGATCTCGTCGGGCACGCCGCCGCGCGCTCGCAGTTCGAAGTCGGCCTGCGCCGCGTCGGCCGCCGCGGCACCGTGGAAGCGCGCGGTGATCTCGCGCGCCAGCAGCACCTTGGCCTCCTTCGGGTTGCGCCCCGCGTCGACCTCGGCCTTCAGCGTCGCGATCTCTCGCTCGCTGCGCAAGCTCAGCAGCGTGAAGTAACGCCACATCAGCGTGTCGTTGATCGACAGCAGCTTGGCGAACATCGTCGCCGGCGGCTCGGTGATGCCGACGTAGTTGCCCTTGCTCTTGGACATCTTGTCGACGCCGTCGAGCCCTTCGAGCAGCGGCATCGTCAGGATGCACTGCGGCTCCTGCCCGTACTCGGCCTGCAGTGCGCGGCCCACCAGCAGGTTGAACTTCTGGTCGGTGCCGCCGAGCTCGAGGTCGGACTTCAGCGCCACCGAGTCGTAGCCCTGCATCAGCGGGTACAGCAGTTCGTGCACGCTGATCGGCAGGCCGCCCTTGAGCCGCTTGGCGAAGTCGTCGCGTTCGAGCATGCGCGCCAGCGTGTACTTCGCGGCCAGCTGGATCATGCCGCGCGCGCCCAGCGCGTCGCTCCATTCGGAGTTGTAGCGGATCTCGGTGCGAGCCGGGTCGAGCACCATGCTCGCCTGCGCGTAGTAGGTCTGCGCGTTGGCCTCGATCTGCTCGCGCGTCAGCGGCGGGCGCGTGGTGTTGCGCCCCGACGGGTCGCCGATCGTGGACGTGAAGTCGCCGATCAGGAAGATCACCTGGTGCCCGAGATCCTGCAGCTGGCGCATCTTGTTGAGCACCACCGTGTGTCCGAGGTGGATGTCGGGCGCGGTCGGGTCGAGCCCGAGCTTGATGCGCAGCGGCAGGCCGGTGGCCTCGGCGCGCGCCAGCTTCGCCAGCCACTCGGACTCGGGCAGCAGTTCCTCGCAGCCGCGGCGACTGATCTCGAGCGCTTCGCGCGCGCGGTCGGTGACCGGAAACGGCGGCTTCTCGTGATGTGAAACGACGGACACAGGCGCTGACATGATGGCTCGGCGGTGGCACCGAAAGCGGGCATTTCCCTGGTTCGGGACCACCCTCGGGCGGATATACTGAGGCGACGGTCACGAAACCGTCACAGAAAAAAATCAACCGGAGCAGGGTCCGGCGGGCGAATTCTATCGGTCGGCCGGAGTTTCCTATTGCACCGTGTCGCGCACACCGCAGGGGTGCGTCGACCGCAGACGCCGGGGCGTTGGGCCCCCACCCGTACTCGTGGATCCGTTGGGCTGGTTGAGTCACCACACCGCAGGCGTGCAGGAATTCGTCGACAGGCACCACCGCGGGCTGATGGCCGGCGTCGCGGTCGGTCTGGTCGGCTTCGCCGCCGCCGCATTCGGCATTGCCCCACTGGCGCCCGACGCGGCAGAACTGCCCCGCCGCGTGGTCAGCGAGGCGATCGACGCGCTGCCGCTCGACGCGCAGCTCGAGGCGCTCGCCGCGCATTCGCTGGCGCTGTCGCGCAGCCAGATCACCCGGGTCGGCGACACCGCCGACAGCCTGCTGCGTCGTCTCGGGATCGCCGACGCCGAAGCGGCGGCGTTCCTGCGCAGCGACGCCACCGCGCGGCGCGTGCTCCACGGTCGCCCGGGCAAGCTGGTCAGCGCCACCGCGCACGCCGACGGCACGCTGATCGAACTGGTGGCCCGCTATCCGGCAGAGCGCGATCAGGCACGCACCCACTTCACCCGCCTGACGGTGCAGCGCGACGGCGACCAATTGCGCGCGCGCTCCGAGGTCGCGCCCCTCGAAGCGCAGGTGCGCGTGGGCAGCGGCACGATTCGCTCGTCGCTGTTCGCCGCCACCGACGAAGCCGGCATCGCCGATGCGATCGCCACCCAGATCGCCGAGATCTTCTCGACCGACCTCGACTTTCACCGAGAACTGCGCCGCGGTGACACCTTCAGCGTCGTCTACGAGACGCTGACCGCCGACGGCGAACCGGTCGTCTGGAACCAGGGCACCGGTCGCGTGCTGGCCGCCGAGTTCGTCAACGGCGACCGCGTGCACCAGGCGCTGTGGTACCAGGGCCGCGACGGCCGCGGCGGCTACTACGCGTTCGACGGCCAGAGCAAGAGGCGCACCTTCCTGGCCAGCCCGCTCGAGTTCTCGCGCGTGACCTCGGGTTTCGCGATGCGCATGCACCCGATCCTGCAGCAGCTGCGCGCGCACAAGGGCGTCGACTATGCGGCGCCCTCCGGCACCCCGGTGCGCGTGGTCGGCGACGGTGTGGTCGACTTTGCCGGACGGCAGAACGGCTACGGCAACGTGGTCATCGTGCGTCACAGCAACCAGCGCACCACGCTGTACGCGCACCTCAGCCGCATCGACGTGACGCGTGGCGAGCGCGTCGCGCAGGGGCAACACGTGGGCACGGTCGGTGCGACCGGCTGGGCCACCGGGCCCCACCTGCACTTCGAGTTCCACGTCAACGGCGCGCAGCAGGATCCGCTGGGCATCGCCAAGTCGTCGGAGGCCGTGACGCTGGCCGCCGGCGAACGCGCCGGGTTCGAGCAGCAGGCTCAGGTCGCGCGCGCCAAGCTCGACGTCGCGCGCTCGGTCTCGACTGCAGCACTCGACCGCGACTGACCCCGCCGGCAGTCGATGCCGTTGTACGTCGGCCTGATGTCGGGCACCTCGCTCGACGGCATCGACGCGGTGCTGGCCGACATCGAGGGTGATGCGCATGCGCTGCGCATCGCCACCGTCGCCCACGACCATGCCGGCTACCCCGACGACCTGCGCGTCGAGCTGCTGGCGCTGAACACGCCCGGTCACGACGAACTCGCTCGCGCGGCGCGGGCTGCGCAGCGCATGGTCGAGTTCGCCGCGCGGCTCGTCGGCACGCTGCTGGCCGACGCCGGTGTCGACGCCGCCACCGTGCGCGCGATCGGATCGCACGGCCAGACCGTGCGTCATCGCCCGCCTGCGGCCGGCGAGTCGATCCCCTACACGGTGCAGATCGACAACGGCGCGCTGCTCGCCGAGCTGACCGGCATCGACGTGGTGTGCGACTTCCGGCGCCGCGATCTCGCCGCCGGTGGCCAGGGTGCACCGCTGGTGCCTGCGTTCCACGCGGCGCGCTTCGCGCGCCCCGGCGTGGCGGTGGCGGTGCTCAACCTCGGCGGCTTCGCCAACCTGACGCTGCTGCACGCCGACGGGCGCGTCGCCGGGTTCGACTGCGGGCCGGGCAACGTGCTGCTCGACCTGTGGTGCGAGCGACACACCGGCCGGCGATTCGACGCCGACGGTCGCTGGGCGGCGAGCGGCCGCGTGAAGCCAGCGCTGCTCGACGCGCTGCTTGCCGATGCGTTCTTCGCGCTGCCTCCGCCGAAGAGCACCGGCCGCGACCAGTTCAACGCGGCCTGGCTCGATACACGCCTGACCCGCCTGGGCGCGCTCGACCCGGCCGACGTGCAGGCCACGCTGGTCGCACTGACCGCCGCCGTCGTCGCCGAGGATCTGCAGCGATACGCGCCGCACTCGGTGCAGTTGGTGGTGTGCGGCGGCGGCGCGCACAACCTGCACCTGGTCGACGCGCTGTCACGCGCGCTGCCGCACGTCGACGTGGTCCCCGCCGACCGGCTGGGCATCGACGCCACCCAGGTCGAGGCCGCGGCCTTCGCCTGGCTCGCGCACGCGCATCTGCATCGCCAGCCGGGCAACCTGCCCGAAGTCACCGGCGCGCACGGGCCACGCGTGCTCGGTGCGCTGTACCCGGCGCGCTGAAGCTCGGGCATGAAACAACGACGGCCGCCCGTGGGCGGCCGTCGGCGCGGTGGCTGGGGGTCAGACCGAAAACGACGACCCGCACCCGCAGGTGGTGTTGGCGTTCGGGTTCTTGATGACGAACTGCGCGCCCTGCAGGTCTTCCTTGTAATCGATCTCGGCTCCGAACAGGTACTGCAGGCTCATCGCGTCGATCAGCAGCGTGACCCCGTTCTTGGTCATCTGCGTGTCGTCCTCGTTGATCACCTCGTCGAAGGTGAATCCGTACTGGAAGCCCGAGCAGCCGCCACCCTGGACGAACACGCGCAGCTTCAGGTCGGGGTTGCCTTCCTCGTCGACGAGTTCCTTGACCTTGTCGGCCGCGCTGTCGGTGAACACCAGCGGCGCCGGCATCTCTGCGCTCGCACCTTGGACCTGCTCGGCAACCGCGTTCATCGGTACTCCATTCATGACAAGAACTAACGTGGGCCCGAGGCGGCAAGTTTCAACGCCACCCGACTTTCGAACTGCAAGCGCCGCAACTCACCGTCGATCACGGCGCGCTGATGCAGGTCGAATGCCGCGTCGCGCACGTCGCCGCGAATGCGCGCCTTCGCCTGCAGTTCGACCCGCTCGGGCGCCTCGACCGGGCCGGTCCCGGACCCGACGATGATCACATGGCCTGCTTTGACCTTGCGACGGACCCGGGCATTCTCGCTGACGATCACGATGCTGGCGGTGTCGCCCACCGCGTCGACGCGCCGTCGACACGCGGCCCGTCGCACAAGCGCAACCCGCCACGCACGAGGCTGCCCTCGCCAAACAGGCTGCGGACCGGCGACTGCCGGCGCCGGCGAAACCATGTGGCCCAGGTCGACCTTCAGCGCCAGGTTCTCGCTCTCGGCGCGGTAGCAGGCCTTCGGCGGTGTGGGCCACCGCCTGCTCCGCATCAAGCTCGCCGCGCGAGCGCACGAGTTCACGCCGCGCCTCGCGCACCACGGCGTGCAGATCGCGGTCGAGCCCGGCGCGGTGGCCAAGGCGGGTGGCGATGCGTCGTGGAGGCAGCGTCCAAAATGCGACGAGGCCGCACGGCGGCGGCCTCGTCGCGGATCCTGCCGGGCGACCTCAGCGCTTGCTGAACTGCTTGCGGCGGCGCGCACCATGCAGGCCGACCTTCTTGCGCTCGACCTCGCGCGCATCGCGCGTGACGAACCCGGCTTGGCTCAGTTCGGGCTTGAGCGCCGCGTCGTAGTCGATCAGCGCACGCGTGATGCCGTGGCGCACGGCACCGGCCTGACCCGACTCGCCGCCACCGTGCACGTTGACTTTGACATCGAACGCCTCGCCGTTGTTCGTCAGCAGCAGCGGCTGCTTGACGATCATGATCGACGTCTGGCGGCCGAAGTACTCGTCGACGGGCTTGCCGTTGACGACGATCCGCCCGTCGCCCTTCTTGATGAACACCCGGGCCACCGACGACTTGCGGCGGCCGGTGCCGTAATTCCAGTTTCCGATCATCCCGCCGCTCCTCAGATTTCCAGCGCCTTCGGCTGCTGGGCTGCGTGCGGATGCTCGCCGCCCGCGTAGACCTTCAGTTTCTTGGCCATCGCGTAGCCCAGCGGGCCCTTGGGCAGCATGCCCTTGACGGCCTTCTCGAGCGCACGCCCGGGATGCCTGGCCTGCATGTCCTTGAACGGCGTGCCGTAGATCCCACCCGGGTAGCCCGAGTGGCGGTAGTACACCTTGTCGGTGGCCTTGCTGCCGGTGACGCGGATCTTGTCGGCGTTGACGACGACGATGAAATCGCCGGTGTCGACGTGAGGCGTGTAGATGGCCTTGTGCTTGCCGCGCAAACGACGTGCCACTTCGCTGGCAACACGTCCGAGCACCTTGTCGGTGGCGTCAATCACAAACCACTCGTGCTTCACCTCGGCCGGCTTGGCGCTGAAGGTCTTCATGAGGGTCTTTCGTTGCGGCCGCCCGCGAACCCCGTCGGGGTGCGCTGCGCAGGCCTCGTCACGGCTGTGCAGGCGCCGCGGCCACCTCGGTGCGGGCTCGTGCTGGCCCCCTCTCGGTGCTGTTCCGGTGCGCCGGGGCGGCGCCTTCGCGCCGCCAGCCGGGCGCCGACGCCGCGCGTTGCGCGCCCTGTTTCCCCGCCGTTTTCGGGAAAGCCGCGTAGTATATCCATGTTTGTCTGGTGGCAGAGAGTCCCGGCGGTTCGTGCGGCGTCACGGTTGGAGAGCGCCCTCCACGAACTGCCGGTACGATCCGGGTTAACCCTAGATTCCCACAAGGAGTACGTCATGGGCTTTCCCGGCGACATCCTCAGCCGGCCCGGATGGCGCGCACACCGCCATGCGCGTCCCGAGGAACCGAATCACGCACCCGCGTTCCACTGGATCCCGATCCGTTCGCTGGCCGAGCGGCATCGCCCGCGCATCCTCAAGCACCTGCTGGCGCTCGGCGACACCGACCGCTACCTGCGCTTCGGCCACCCTGCCAACGACAGCCAGATCGGGCGCTACGTCGACGGCATCGACTTCGCCCGCGACGAGGTGTTCGGGATCTTCAACCGCCGCCTCGAGTTGATCGCGATGGCCCACCTGGCGCACGCGGGCGAGGCGCACAGCGCCGAGTTCGGCGTCTCGGTGCTGCCGAAGGCGCGCAGCCGTGGTTTCGGCGCTCGGCTGTTCGACCACGCGGTGCTGCACGCGCGCAACCGTGGCGTCGACACGATGATCATCCACGCCCTCAGCGAGAACACCGCGATGCTGCGCATCGCGCGCAACGCCGGTGCGCTCATCGAGCGCACCGGCTCCGACTCGCAGGCCGTGCTCAAGCTGCCGCCCGACGACATGGCGTCGCACGTCAGCGAGATCGTCGAGGACGGCGCCGCCGAGATCGACTACCGGCTCAAGGCCCAGGCACGTCGCATCGACGGGCTGCTCGACGCGATCGCCGACGTCAAGGCGGGGGTGAGTGGACAGAGCGGGCACACGGCGATGGACTGACCCCCGGACCACCGACGCGGCGAAACCGCACGGTTGCGGGGCTGCCTGCGGTTGTGACCGGCGGTAACATGCCTCGGCTTTCAATGCGGAACTGCGCCGGCGGTCGTGGCGCCCCCGCGACACGACCCGACACGGCTGCATGACCTCGACGACATTGCCCTGGTTGTTTGCGCTCGCGACCTTGACGTTGGTCGCGGTGGGGATCGCCGCGGGCCTGTGGTGGCGCTCGCGGCGCAGCAAGCGCCCCAAGCCGCTGCCGACCGAATGGGCGCTCACGCCCCGCCCGGTGTTCAACACCGAGGAACGGCGGCTGTACCGCCAACTGCGCGAGGCGCTGCCGCACCACATCGTGCTCGCCAAGTTGCCGCTCGTGCGGTTCTGCCAGCCGGCCGACCCGCAGGACGTGCGCTACTGGTACGAGCTGCTCGGCTCGACGCACGTCACCTTCGCCATCTGCAGCGCCAACGGCCGCGTGCTGGCCGCGATCGACTTCGACCACGAACGCAGCGGGTCGCGACGCACGCTGCAGATCAAGCAGTCGGTGCTCGGCGCCTGCCGCATCCGCTACCTGCGCTGCCCGCTGGACCACCTGCCGACGGTGCACGAGTTGCAGTTGCTCGTGCCGCAAGCCGGCGCACCGGCGCGCAGTCCGCAGGTCAGTGCCGCGGCGGTGACCGTGCACGCGGCCCCGCCGATGCCCGAGCCGGCCCGCGACGCGCTGGGCGCCGCGCCCGGCGCCGGTCCCCGTCGACGCCGCCGCGCCACGCTGTGGCAGGACTCGGGCTTCTTCCACGACTCGTTCTTCGGCCTCGAGACCCGCAACGACGCCAGTTTCCCGAGCGAGTTCAGCCCGTACTCGCCTCCGCCGCCCGCAATGCGGCGCGCCAACGGCGCCGACGACGAGCGTTCGCGCACGCCGCTCGACGCGGCGTGGCCCACTCCCTGGCCGGAACGTCGCCGCGACGACTCCGGCGTCGGCGACGACGAGCAACCGCCGCAGCTCGGCGCATCGGGCGGCCGCTGAACGTGTCTCGCCCTGCCGCGGCGGCCGACGGCTACGCCGCGCTGACCCCCGACGCCGTGCTCGGCGCGCTGGCCGGCGCCGGGCTGCACCCCGACGGCCGGTTGCTGCAACTGAACTCGTACGAGAACCGGGTGCTCCAGGTCTTCCTCGACGACGGCGCGGCCGTGGTCGCGAAGTTCTACCGCCCGGGCCGCTGGAGCGACGCGCAGATCCTCGAGGAGCATGCCTTCGCGCTCGAGCTGGCCGACGACGACGTGCCGGTGGTTGCGCCGCTCGCGCTGCAGGGCACACCGGCGTGGCCGGGCGCGTGCACACTGGCCGGCACGCCGACGACGCTGGCCACCGACCTGGCCAGCGGGTACCGCTTCAGCGTCAGCCCGCGCCACGCCGGGCGCTCGCCCGAGCTCGAGGACCCCGCGGTCGCGGCGTGGCTGGGCCGCTTCATCGGGCGCCTGCACGCGGTCGGCAAGCGCCGCCGCTTCGCACATCGACGCACGCTCGGCGTCGACGCCTGGGGCGACGCCTCGAGGAAGTGGCTGCTCGACCACGACGTCGTGACCCGCACCGAGCTCGACGCCTGGCGCGCGGCGGCCGACGCCGCTCTGGCGCTGGTGCACGCCGCCTTCGAGCGCCTGCCCGATCTGCGCCTGCTGCGCGTGCACGGCGACTGCCACCTCGGCAACATCCTGTGGCGCGAGGAGGGGCCCCATGTCGTCGACCTCGACGACGCCTGCAACGGCCCCGCGGTGCAGGACCTGTGGATGCTCGAGCCCGAAGGACCGCAGCGCACCGCCGCCTGGGCCGCGCTGCTCGACGGCTACCGCGTCTTCATGCCGTTCGACGATCGGGAGCTGGCGTTGATCGAGCCGCTGCGCACGCTGCGCATGCTGCACCACAGCGCCTGGATCGCGCGCCGCTGGGGCGACCCGGCGTTTCCGGTCGCGTTTCCCTGGTTCGGCACGCCGGCGTACTGGAGCCAGCAGACGACGCAGCTGCGCGAGCAGATCGAGCTGATGTCCGCCTGAGCGCCCCACGGGACTTGCTGCGCCGACCCCGCCCCCGCGGAGGTCGAGTCGTCTCGAGGCGGCCCGGCGACGACCCGAGGGCCGCGCCGCGCGGCCTCAGGCGCTCAGCAACCGCGTCACGCGCTGCACGTAGGCGGCAGGGTCATCGAGTTGCCCGCCTTCGGCGAGCCACGCCTGGTCGAACAGGATCTGTGCCAGGTCGTCGAAGCGCTCGTCGGCGTCGAGTCGCCTGACCAGCGGGTGCTCGGGGTTGACCTCGAGGATGGGCTGCGACTTCGGCGCGCCCTGCCCGGCCTGCTTGAGCAGCCGAGCCAGGTGCGCGCTCATGTCGCCCTCGTCGACGACGATGCACGCCGGCGACTCGACCAGGCGCGTCGTCACGCGCACGTCCTTGGCGCGGTCCTTCAGCGCCGACTTCAGGCGCTCGAGCACCGGCTTGAACGCCTCGGCGACCTCCTCGGCATGCTTCTTCTCGGCCTCGTCCTGCAGCTTGCCGAGGTCGACCGCGCCCTTGGCGACGCTTTGCAGCGGCTTGCCGTCAAACTCGTAAAGGTGCGCGAGCATCCACTCGTCGACGCGGTCGACGAGCAGCAGCACCTCGATGCCCTTCTTGCGGAACACCTCGAGCTGCGGGCTGGCCTTGGCGGCGGCCAGGCTGTCGGCGGTCACGTAATAGATCGCCTCCTGCCCGTCCTTCATCCGGCTCACGTAGTCGGCGAAGCTGACGCCCTCGTCGGCTTGCGTCGACGCGAAACGCAGCAGCTTGGCCAGGCGCTCCTGGTTGGCATGGTCCTCGCCGAGACCTTCCTTCAGCACGGCGCCGAACTCACGCCAGAACTTCAGGTACTTCTCGCGTTCGGCGGCGTCGTCGCTGTCGGCCAGCGACTCGAGCATCGCCAGCACGCGCTTGGTGCAGCCCTCGCGGATCG
This sequence comes from uncultured Azohydromonas sp., assembly GCA_964618555.1. Lineage (GTDB taxonomy): Bacteria > Pseudomonadota > Gammaproteobacteria > Burkholderiales > Burkholderiaceae_C > Calidifontimicrobium. The sequence goes on along the minus strand of CAZUBF010000067.1, from coordinate 255 downwards.
CCTTGACGTCGCGGCTTTCCTGCAGCAGTTCGCGGCTGACGTTGAGCGGCAGGTCGGCCGAGTCGACGACGCCCTTGACGAAGCGCAGGTACACCGGCATCAGCGCCTGCGCATCGTCCATGATGAACACGCGCTTGACGTACAGCTTCACGCCGGCGTGCTTGTCGCGGTTCCACAGGTCGAACGGCGCCTTGGCCGGGACGTACAGCAGCTGCGTGTACTCGGTGCGGCCCTCGACGCGGTTGTGCGTGTAGG
>CAZUBF010000066.1:0-18434 GCA_964618555.1 uncultured Azohydromonas sp. | reverse complement strand
AACTGCCACGTCTACGTCGACGCCGAGGTCGACCTCGAACTCGCCGTCAAGGTCACCGACAACGCGAAGACGCAGAAGTACAGCCCGTGCAACGCGGCCGAGAGCCTGCTCGTGCACGCGGCGCAGGCCGACGCCTTCCTGCCGCGCATCGGCGCGGTGTTCGCCGCCAAGGGCGTCGAGATGCGCTGCTGCCCGCGCAGCAAGGCGACCCTGCAGGCGGTGCCCGGCGCGACGCTGGTCGACGCCACCGAGCAGGACTGGGCCGAGGAATACCTCGCACCGGTCGTCAGCGTGAAGGTCGTCGACTCGATCGACGAGGCGATCGCGCACGTCAACCGCTGGGGATCGCACCACACCGACGCGATCCTCACCACGCACCACCCGAACGCGATGCGCTTCCTGCGCGAGGTCGACTCGGCCAGCGTGATGGTCAACGCCAGCACGCGGTTTGCCGACGGCTTCGAGTACGGGTTGGGCGCCGAGATCGGCATCTCCACCGACAAGCTGCACGCGCGCGGGCCGGTCGGGCTCGAGGGGCTGACGTCGCTGAAGTGGGTCGTGTTCGGACAGGGCGAGGTGCGCGGCTGACGCGCGCGGCGGCGCGATGACGCCGGCCGAGTTCGTCCCGGCGCTGCTCGCCGCGGTGCTCGTGCTGTGGGCGCTGGGCGCATACAACCGGCTGGTGCGGCTGCGCAACGCGATCCACGCCGGGTGGTCGCAGATCGACGAGCAGCTGCGCCGCCGCCGCGACGCGCTGCCGCGGCTGGCCGAGGCGCTGCGCGGGCCGCTGGCGGCAGAACACCGCACCCTCGACGCGGTGCTCGACGCCCAGAGGCAGGCGCAGGCCGCGGCCGAAGCGACCGGGGCGCGGCCGCTGGACGCGCCGGCCGTCGAGGCCTTCGCGCGCCACGACGCGGTGCTCGCGTCGGCGGTCGAGCGGCTGCTCGCGCTGCTCACGCAGCACCCGGCGCTGCGCGAGCGCGACGACATCGGCGCCAGCCTGCGCGAACTGCACGACAGCGACCTGCGGCTGGCCTTCGCGCGCCAATGGTTCAACGACGCGGTTGACGCCTACAACGTGGCGCTGGCGCAGTTCCCGACGCGGCTGCTGCGGCCGCTGTTCGGATTCGCCCCGGCCGGGCCGTTGTGAGGCTCGCTGCGCGCGGCGGGACGACGTGCTTATGCGCGTCGGCTCTGAGCAAGCACGAAATGCTTCGATGGGGCGGTCGCGGCGCCGCACGACAATGGTCCCTCGGTCCGCGCTTGCACGGGTCGGCGACGGAGCCGCATTGAACTTCCAGCAGTTGCGATCGGTGCGCGAGGCGGTGCGCCGCGGGTTCAATCTCACCGAGGCCGCCGAGGCCATGCACACCTCGCAGCCGGGCGTCAGCCGGCAGATCCGCGAACTCGAGTCCGAACTCGGCGTCGAGCTGTTCGTGCGTTGCGGCAAGCGCCTGACCGGGCTGACCCCGGCCGGTCGCGCGCTGCTGCCGCTGGTCGAACGCATGCTGCTCGACGCCGAGAACCTGCACCGGCTCGCCGAAGACCACACCCGCGCCGATCGCGGCGTGCTGTCGATCGCGGCGACGCACTCGCAGGCGCGTTACGCGCTGCCCACCGCGGTGCGCGACTTTCGCCAGCTGTTCCCACACGTGACGCTGCAGCTGCACCAGGGTTCGCCGAAACAGGTCGCGCAGATGCTGCGCGACGGCACGGCCGACATCGGCATCGCCACGCGGGTGCTGGGCGAGCACGCGGAACTCGTCGCGCTGCCGTGCTACCGCTGGACGCACGCCGTCATCGTCTCCGCCGGCCACGAACTGCTCGACGGCGAGCTGACGCTGCAGCGGCTGGCGCAACACCCTCTGATCACCTACGACGTCGGCTACACCGGCCGCGGCACGATCGACGACGCCTTCGCGAAGGCGGGTCTGGACATGAACCTGGTGCTCACCGCGATGGACGCCGACGTGATCAAGACCTACGTCGAACTCGGCATGGGCGTGGGCATCGTCGCCGCGATCGCGTTCGACGAGCGGCGCGACACCGCGCTGCGCGCGATCGACGCGCGCCACCTGTTCACGATCAACACCACCAATGTCGGCGTGCGGCGCGGCGCCGTGCTGCGCGCCTACGCCTACCGGTTCATCGAAACCTTCGCGCCACACCTGACGCCCGACGTCGTGGCGCGCGCGCAGGCCGCCCCGCAGGACACGCCCGAGGCGCCCCTGTAGCTGGCGCCGTTGCCGCATGGTCGTGGCCGACCGCGCACCGGCGCGCGCAGCACCCCACCCGTGGCGGTGGCCGTCCGTTGTGGCGGTCCTGCGCGGCGCCGCGGGTGGGCTGCGCGATGCAAGTGCCTTCACCGTGCCGCCGCCACCGCGGCGGGACCCGCCCTGCCTGAGCCGTGAAGGCCTTCGCGAGTCGACGTACCGGCTGCTGCGCCGGCCCCGCTCAGCGACCCGCCGACACGCGCTCGCCGGCGACAAACCGCGTCACGCGTTGCGGTTTCAGCGCGTACGGCGCCCCCACGGACAGCGTCAGACGCCGTCGCAGGTCGAGGTAGGCCTCGCGTGGCATCTCGACATCGACCCAGCCGCCGTCGCCGCGGCGGAACTCCAAGCGCGTGTTGGCGCCCACGGTCAGCGTCTGCGCCAGCGTCGCGCGGATCGTGCCGCCGTTCGCTGCGGCGTCGGCGTCGAGCACCGTCAGCTCGTGCGGGCGCACGTAGCCCTGGCCGCCCTCCAGCGGCACCAGGTTGATGTCGCCGAGGAACTGCAGCACGAACGGCGTGGCCGGTCGGTCGTAGACCTCGTCGGGCGTGCCCACCTGTTCGATGCGGCCCTGGTTCATCACGACGACGCGGTCGGCCACTTCGAGCGCCTCCTCCTGGTCGTGCGTGACGAACACGCTGGTCACGTGCACCTCGTCGTGCAGGCGGCGCAGCCAGCGGCGCAGTTCCTTGCGCACCTTGGCGTCGAGCGCGCCGAAGGGCTCGTCGAGCAGCAGCACCTTGGGCTCGACGGCCAGCGCGCGCGCCAGCGCGATGCGCTGGCGCTGCCCGCCCGAGAGCTGGTGCGGGTAGCGGTCGGCCAGCGGGTCGAGCTGGACGAGCGTGAGCAGGTCCATCACCTTGCGGCGGATGGCTGCCTCGGTCGGGCGCGTGCGAACGTTGGAGCCGGGCGCAGCCCGGCGGGGCCGCACGCGCAGGCCGAAGGCGACGTTCTCGAAGATCGTCATGTGGCCGAACAGCGCGTAGTGCTGGAACACGAAGCCGACGTTGCGCTCGCGCACGTCGGCGAAGGTCGCGTCCTCGCCGTGGAAGCGCACGCTGCCGCTGTCGGGCGCTTCCAGCCCGGCGATGATGCGCAGCAGCGACGTCTTGCCCGAGCCCGAGGGCCCGAGCAGCGCCACCAGCTCGCCCGAGGGCACGTCGAGGTCGATGTGGTCGCACACCACGGTGGCGCCGAAGCGCTTGTTGAGGTCGCGGATCTCGATGCTCATGGAGTCACTTCCAGGGTGAGGGCGTTCACTCGCCGCGGTCGCTCGCGCCGCGCACCTGCGCCTTGACGCGCTGCTCGACGACGTACTTCAGCGCGAGGGTGACGAGCGCGAGCAGCGCCAGCAGCGAGGCCACGGCGAACGCGGCGGCGAACTGGTATTCGTTGTAGACGATCTCGATGTGCAGCGGCATCGTGTTGGTCTGGCCGCGGATGTGGCCCGACACCACGCTGACGGCGCCGAACTCGCCCATGGCGCGCGCGTTGCACAGGATCACGCCGTACAGCAGCGCCCACTTGACGTTGGGCAGCGTGACGCGCCAGAAGATCTGCCAGCCGCTGGCGCCCAGCACGCGCGCGGCTTCTTCCTGCTCGATGCCCTGCGCCTGCATCAGCGGAATGAGTTCGCGCGCGATGAACGGGAAGGTGACGAACAAGGTGGCCAGCACGATGCCCGGCACCGCGAAGATGACCTTCAGGTCGTTCTCGATCAGCCACGCGCCGAACCAGCCCTGCAGGCCGAACACCAGCACGTAGATCAGGCCGGCGATCACCGGGCTGACGGAAAACGGCAGGTCGATCAGCGTCAGCAGCACGTTCTTGCCGCGGAACTCGAACCTGGCGATGGCCCAGCCAGCAGCGACGCCGAAGGTCAGGTTGAGCGGCACGCTGATGCCCGCGGCGATCAGCGTGAGCTGGACCGCCGCCAGCGCGTCGGGCTCGACGATGGCGGCGAGGTAGACGTCCCAGCCCTTCTTCAGTGCCTCGTAGAACACCGTGACCAGCGGCACGAACAGGAACAGCGTCATGAAGCCCAGGCCCAGGCCGATGATCAGCCTGCGCACCCACGCCGCTTCGGTGGTCGCGCCGCGGCGGGGCCTGCGGGCGCGGGCGCCCTCGTCGTCGCCGATGCCCAGTGGCAGCGGCCGGGTCGGGTTCGCCGCACTCATCGGGCGACCCTGCGCGCTGCGCGCTGCGGGATGAGCGCTTGGGAGCGGCCCGGCGCGCTCATGCCAACCCCCCCTGGCGGCGCCGCGCCCAGGTCTGCAGCAGGTTGATGCCCAGCAGCAGCACGAAGCTGACCACCAGCATCACGACGGCGATGGCGGTGGCGCCGGCGTAGTCGTACTGCTCGAGCTTGGTGATGATCAGCAGCGGCGTGATCTCGCTGATCATCGGCATGTTGCCGGCGATGAAGATGACGCTGCCGTACTCGCCCAGGGCGCGCGCGAAGGCCAGCGCGAAGCCGGTCAGCAACGCGGGCATGACGATGGGGAAGACGACCTTGCTGAAGGTCTGCCAGCGGTTCGCGCCCAGCGTGGCGGCCACCTCCTCGAGTTCGCGGCTGACGTCCTCGAGCACGGGCTGCACCGTGCGCACGACGAAGGGCAGGCCGATGAACACCAGCGCGACCCAAATGCCGATGGGCGTGAAGCTGACCTTGAACGGCAGCCACTGGCCCAGGCTGCCGTTCTCGGCCCAGAGGGCGGTGAGCGCGATGCCGGCCACCGCGGTGGGCAGGGCGAAGGGCAGGTCCACCAGCGCGTCGACGAGGCGCTTGCCGGGGAAGGTGTAGCGCACCAGCATCCACGCCACGAGCAGGCCGAACACGGCGTTGACCAGCGCCGCGGCCAGCGAGGCGCCGAAGGTCAATCGGTACGACGCCATCACGCGCGGCGTGGTGGTGGCGTCGAGGAACTGGGGCCACGTCATCGTGAACGTCTTCAGGAACGCCGCCGACAGCGGGATCAGCACGATCAGGCCGATGTACAGCAGCGCGAAGCCGAGCGCCAGGTCGAAGCCCGGCAGCACGGTGTGGCGCTTGAGCAGGGTGCGTGAGAGGAACATGGGGGTGACCGGGGTGCGACGTCCGTGCACCCCGGGTCAGGTCAATCTAGGCGGCGGCGGCTCGTGCGCCAACGAAGCGATTCGCGTCAGCTCATGCGCAAACCGCATGAGGACCGGCGCGTGGCCGGGCGGCTCACTTGCGCGTGAAGATGCGGTCGAACACGCCGCCGTCGTTGAAGTGCGTGGCCTGCGCCTTCGTCCAGCCGCCGAACACCTCGTCGATCGTGAACAGGTCGACCTTCGTGAACGTGTTGGCGAACTTCGCCGCCACCTGTGCATTGCGCGGGCGGTAGTAGTTCTCGGCGGCGATCGTCTGGCCCTGCGGGGTGTAGAGGAACTCGAGGTAGGCCTGCGCCACGGCCCGCGTGCCCTTGCGGTCGACGTTCCTGTCGACCACCGCCACCGGCGGCTCGGCGAGAATGCTCAGGCTGGGCACGACGATGTCGAACTTTGTCGGCCCCAGTTCCCTGACCGCCAAGAAGGCCTCGTTCTCCCAGCTCAGGAAGACGTCGCCGACGTTTCGCTCGGCGAAGGTGGTCAGCGTGCCGCGGGCGCCGCTGTCGAGGACTGGCACGTTCCTGAACAGGTCGGCGACGAACTTCTCGGCACGCGCCGCGTCGTTGCCGTGCTTCTTCAGCGCGAAGCCCCAGGCGGCGAGGTAATTCCAGCGCGCGCCACCGCTGGTCTTCGGGTTCGGCGTGACGACGCCGACGCCGGGCTTGACCAGGTCGTCCCAGTCCTTGATGCCCTTGGGGTTGCCCTTGCGCACGAGGAACACGATGGTGCTGGTGTAGGGGCTGCTGTTGTGCGGCAGGCGCTTCTGCCAGTCGGCCGGGATCAGCTTCGCCTTGTGGTGCAGTTCGTCGATGTCGTAGGCCAGCGCCAGCGTGACGACGTCGGCGTCGAGGCCGTCGATGACCGAGCGCGCCTGCTTGCCCGACCCGCCGTGCGACTGGCGAATCGTCAGGTCGGCACCGGTCCCGGCTTTCCAGTGGGCGGCGAAGGCCTTGTTGAAGTCCTGGTACAGCTCGCGCGTCGGGTCGTAGGAAACATTGAGCAGCGTCATGCCCTGGGCGAGGGCGGGGGCCGCGGCCGGCAGCAGGGCCAGCGCGGAGGCGAGGAGCAGGGCGTGTCGTCGGGGGGTCATCGCAGTGGGGCGCGGTGCGCAGGGTGGTCGATGGAAGAGGATGCTAGGAGGGCCACCGGCGCGCGTGAACGAAGCGATTCGTCTGTCGATATGCGCCGAGCGCATGCGCGCCGGCCGCCCGATGTGTCGCGTCCGTGGTGTCGTCCGCCTTGCGTTCGGCAAGGGTGCGCGACTGGGGCTGACCCTCGTGGGCCGGCGAGCGCGCAGCAGGTACGATCGACGCGGTGTCCCCATCCCGGCCGACCGCGAGGTCGACGCAACGCAAAGGAGGCTAGGACGATGTCCAGGAACCGCGACCTGAAACTGGTGCGCAGCGCGGCCGCCGCGGCGGCGCTGTGTGGCATGGCTGTCGGCGGTGCGTTGGCGCAGGACGCGCGCGCGCTGCACCTGCAGGCGCTGGCCGCCACCTGCGCCAATTGCCACGGCACCGACGGCCGGCCGATCGACAAGTCCGAGGTGCCCGGGCTGGCCGGCATGCCGGCCGCTTACATGGTCGCGCAGATGCAGGGCTTCAAGAAGGGCGAACGCCCGGCCACCGTGATGCACCAGCTCGCCAAGGGCTTCAGCGACGAGCAGATCCAGCAACTTGCCGCCTGGTTCGCGGCGCAGAAGAAGTGAAGGGGGCGGCGATGCAACGACGCGAATGGCTGGTCGGCGCGGCAGCGCTCGGCGGCGTGGGGGCGATGGGCCTGGCCGGCTGCGCCGGCATGGGCGGCGCGCCGTCGAAGGCGCGCGTGCTCGTCGTCGGCGGCGGCTACGGCGGCGCGACCGCGGCCAAGTACGTGCGCAAGATGTCGGGCTACCAGGTCGACGTGGTGCTGGTCGAGCCGAACGAGGCGTTCGTCAGCTGCCCGATCAGCAACCTGGTGCTCGGTGGCACGCGCACGATGGCCGACATCACCACGCCGTACGCGGCGCTGGCCAAGAACCACGGCGTGCGCGTGGTCAAGGACATGGTCGCGAGCATCGACCCGGCGAAGAAGGTCGCGGTGCTGGCGTCGGGGCCGACGATCGCCTACGACAAGATGATCCTCGCGCCCGGCATCGACGTGCAGCTCGACACCGTCGAGGGCCTGCGTGCGGCCAACGCCGACGGGCGCATCCTGCACGCCTGGAAGGCCGGCCCCGAGACCGCGGCGCTGCGCCGCCAGCTCGAGGCGATGCGCGACGGCGGCGTCTACGTGCTGTCGGTGCCGCTGGCGCCGTACCGCTGCCCGCCGGGGCCGTACGAACGCGCCTGCCAGGTGGCGAGCTACTTCAAGGCGAACAAGCCGCGCTCGAAGGTGATCGTCGTCGACGCCAACCCCGACGTCACGTCCAAGGGGGCGCTGTTCAAGAAGGCCTGGGCCGACCGCTACCCGGGCATCGTCGAGTTCCGGCCCGGGCACAAGGTGGTCGGCGTCGACGCGGCGACGATGACGCTGAAGTTCGAGGTCAACGACGACCTGAAGGCCGACGTGCTCAACGTCGTGCCGCAGCAGCGCGCCGGCGCGGTGGCGGCGCAGGCCGGGCTGGCCACCGCGAACGCGCGCTGGTGCCCGATCGACTACCTGACGTTCGAGTCGACGGTGGCCAAGGACATCCACGTGATCGGCGACTCGATCCTGCTCGCCCCGGCGATGCCCAAGAGCGGTCACATGGCCAACAGCCACGCCAAGGTCGCGGCGGCGGCGGTGGTCGCGCAGCTCGCCGGCTGGCCGGTGAACCCGGCGCCGATGCTGACCAACACCTGCTACAGCTTCGTCGACGCGAGCAACGTCGTGCACGTGGCCAGCGTGCACGCCTTCGACAACGCCGATCGCACCTACAAGAGCGTGCCCGGCTCCGGCGGGCTGTCGCCGGAGGCCAACGAGAAGGAGGGCCTGTACGCGTGGAACTGGGCGCGCACGATCTGGGCCGATTCGCTGACCTGAAAGCCGTGCGCCGGTTGTCCCGGCACTAGGGGTTGTGGCGTGCCCTGCGGCGCGCCACACTGCGCGCCCGTCGGGACCGCGCAGGGAGCGCCGCATGAGCTTCACCCACCTGCTCGAGATCGAGCGGCCGCTGCCGCTCGCGCAGTTGGCCAAGGCGCAGGTGCGCGAGTTGCAGCACGCCCTGTCGACGCTGGGTTACCCGCTGGGCGACATCGACGGGCTGGTCGGCCCGAAGACGCGATCGGCGCTGGCCGAGTTCAAGGCCGACGTCGTCGAGGGTCACCCCGACACCGTCGGGCCGCAGACTGTCGCGATGCTCGAGCAGTTGGTCGGGCGCATCCACGCCGGCGGCGTCGACGACTTCTCGACGCGCGACGGCACGATCGCCGCGATCGTGCGCCAGTGCCGCGCGCAGGCGCTGACGCTGACCACGCAGATCGCCTACGTGCTCGCGACCACCGAGTGGGAGACCAACAAGACCTTCAAGCCGGTCGTCGAGGCGTACTGGCTGCGCAACGCCGAGGCCTGGCGCAAGCGCAACCTGCGCTACTGGCCGTACCACGGGCGCGGCTACGTGCAGCTGACCTGGAAGAACAACTACCAGAAGTACGCCGACCTGCTGGGCGTCGACCTGGTGCGCCAGCCCGACCTGGCGTGCGTGCCGCAGCACGCGTGTTTCATCCTCGTGCACGGGTTCCGCACCGGCACCTTCACCGGACGCCGCCTGACCGACTACATCGACGACATGCGCTGCGACTACGTCAACGCGCGCCGCTGCATCAACGGGCTCGACCGCGCCCACGACATCGCGCGGCTCGCCGAGCGGCATGCCCGTGCGCTGGGGGGTTGAGCGCCGCGCCACGCGGGCGGCGGTGGCGCTGCTGCTCGCCACGGCGCTCGCCCCGGCCGCGGCGTCGGGCGACGGCGCCGCGGCCACGACGCCGCCGGCGCACCCGTGCGCGCAATGGGGCGTCGCGTCGGCCGCGCCGGCCGACGCCCGCGGCGAGTTCGAGGGCGTCTACCGCGTCGGGCGCACCCGCTGCACGGTGGCCCCGGCACGCATGAGCTACGCGCTGCGCTGGCAACGCGGCCACCGGACGATGGACTTCTTCTACGAGGGCGAGTCGGCCGCCGGCGAGGCGGTGTTCGTCTCCGAGCCGCGCGCCGAGGGCGTCGACCGCTTCTACTTCGCCGACCGCGGCCTCGATCGCGGCGTGTTCGTGCGCGCCGACGGGCTGTGCCTGCCGGTGCAGCGGCTCGGCGCGGCGCCGCGGCGCTGACGCCCACGCGCCGTCAGGACTGGCCCATCACCGACGCCGTCGACACCAGTTCCTCGAACAACGCCATCGACACCTTGCCGCTGACCGCGTAGGGGTCGAGCGTGGCCGTCTCGGAGTACTTCAGCAGCAGCGCCGGGTTGAGCCGGTTCATGTGCACCTGGCCCATCGACCAGCCGGCGAAGCGGCGCTCGCCGATCTCGTCGTAGCTCAGCAGCACGACGTCGGCGTGGCGCGGGTCGGCGACGATGCGGTTGTACAGCTGGTTGACCGCACCGCGCCCGCCTTCGAGCACCTGGATGAAGATGCCCTGCGAGTAGCACAGCACGCCGGTGATGCCGTGCTTCGGGTTGTCGGCCTTCGACCTGCGCAGGATCGCGTGCAGTTCGTCGTCGCCGACCGCGGCGACGGCACGGCTGGCGTACATCAGGCGCACGAGCATGGAGCACTCTCCTTCAGGCGGTCTTCTTGCTCAGCAGCGCGAGGAACTCGCGCCGCAGGTTGGCGTCCTTCAGGAAGGCGCCGCGCATCACCGAGTTGACCATCATCGACTCGTCGTCCTTGACGCCGCGCCAATGCATGCAGAAGTGGTCGGCCTCCATCACGATCGCCAGGCCGTCGGGCTTGACGCGCTCCTGCAGCTCGTTGGCGAGCATCGTGACGGCCTCCTCCTGGATCTGCGGGCGGCTCATGATCCAGTCGCAGATGCGCGCGTACTTGGACAGCCCGATCAGGTTCGAGAACTCGTTGGGCAGGATGCCGATCCACACGCGCCCGAGGATCGGGCACAGGTGGTGCGAGCAGGCGCTGCGCACCTTGATCGGGCCGACGATCATCAGCTCGTTCAGCCGCTCGGCGTTCGGGAACTCGGTGACCGAGGGCATCGGCACGTAGCGGCCGCGGAACACCTCCTCGACGAACATCTTCGCCACGCGCTTGGCGGTGTCGTTGGTGTTGTGGTCGTTGTCGGTGTCGATGACGAGCGCGCGCAACACCTCGTGCATCTTGGCCTGCACCTCGGCCTTGAGTTCGTCGAGTTCGCCGTCGCGCACGTGCTCGGCGATGTTGTCGTTGGCGTGGAAGCGGCAGTCGGCGCCGAGCAGGCGGTAGCGGATGCGTTCGGACGCCGGCAGGCGCGCGAGCTCCTCTTCGCTGCGAAAGATCGGTGTCGCTTGCGAGGTCATGCAGCCGCCTCCGGGGCCCAGGGAGCGCCGATTGTGACCGCTGCGACAACGCGCCGCATAGACTGCGGCGCATGGCCCCGAGCGACTCCGACGCCCCCGCGCTGCCGCTGGCGCGCCTGCTCGCGCACGCCGCCGACGCGGTGGCGGCGGTGCGCGGCGGGCGATCGCTGACCGAGGCGATCGCCGCGGTGCCAGTGCCGGCGCGCGCGGGCACGCAGGCGCTGGCGTTCCACGCCGCGCGCGTCCTCGGCAGCGCCATCGCGGTGCGCGAGATCGTCGCGCCGAAGGCGCCGCCGCCGGCGGTCGACGCGTTGCTGCTCGTCGCGCTGGCGCTGCTGTGGCCTCCCGAGACGCCGGCCGCGCCGCCGTACTCCGACCACACGCTGGTCGACCAGGCGGTGCGCGCCGCGCGCCAGCGCACGCCGGGCGCAGCGGGGTTCGTCAATGCGGTGCTGCGCCGCTTCGTGCGCGAGCGCGAGGCGCTGGCGGCGGCGGCAAGGCGCCGGCCGCAAGGCGCGTACAACCACCCGGCGTGGTGGATCGATCGGCTGAAGGCCGACTGGCCGGCGCAGTGGCAGGCGCTGCTGCACGCGGCCAACCGGCGCGCACCGATGACGCTGCGCGTCAACGCGCGCCGCGGCGACGCCACCGGCTACGTGCGGCGGCTGGCGGCGCAGGGGCGCGACGCCACGGCCGTCGGCGCGCACGCCGTGGTGCTGCGCGAGCCCTGCGCGGTCGGCGCGCTGCCCGGCTTCGACGACGGCGACGTCTCGGTGCAGGACGCCGCGGCTCAGCTCGCCGCGCCATTGCTGCTCGGCGGCGTGACCACGCTCGGCGACATACCGCCCGTCACCCTGCCGGCCGGCGCGCGCGTGCTCGACGCCTGCGCCGCGCCCGGCGGCAAGACGGCGCATCTGCTCGAGCTCGCCGAGATCGACCTGGTTGCGCTCGACCACGACGCGCTGCGGCTGGCGCGCGTCGACGAGACGCTGCAGCGTCTGGGCCTGCGTGCCCAACTGCGCGCCGGCGACGCCGGCGAACCGGCGTCGTGGTGGGACGGCCGTGTCTTCGACGCGATCCTGCTCGACGCGCCGTGCACCGCCTCGGGCATCGTGCGCCGGCACCCCGACGTGCGCTGGCTGCGCCGCCCCGGCGACGTCGCTTCGCTGGCGCGCCAGCAGGCGCGCCTGCTCGACGCGCTGTGGCCGCTGCTCAAGCCCGGCGGGCGGATGGTGTACGCCACCTGCTCGCTGTTCAGGGCCGAGGGGCAAGCGCAGATCGACGCTTTTTTGCAACGCCAGCCGGCCGGGACGGCACGGCTCGATCCGGCCTCGCCGGGGCATCTGTTGCCGCTGCCGGACAATGATCCGCAGGCCCTCGCGCCGGCCGCCGATCCCGACGGCTTCTACTACGCCTTGCTGCAACGTCCTTGACCCAGCCTCGCCAGCGTGCCATCGCCACGGACCGCGCCGCGAGCGGCCGTCCCTCGATGGACCGGCGCTCGTGGGGGCGGGTCGCGCTCGCGGCCGGCCTGGCGCCTTGGCTGGGGCGGGTCGCGCCCGTGACGGCGCAGCCGCCGGCCGTCGCGCTGCTCCTGCTCGAGCCGGGCCGCGTCGACGGCGCGGTCACGCTCGACTTCGCACTGCGCGTGGCCTTGCCTGCACCGGTCGAGGACGCGCTGCGGCGCGGCATCGCGCTGCACTTCCGCGCCGAGGCCGCGCTGTACCGCCCGCGCTGGTACTGGCGCGACGAGCGCGTCGGCCGCGCGCGGCGGCGCTGGCGCCTGACCTACCAGCCGCTGTCCAACAGCTTTCGCGTCAGCACCGGCGCGCTGCACCAGAGCTACGCCTCGCTGCCGGAGGCCATGTCGGCGATCACCCGCATCTCGCGCTGGCCCGTGGCCGACGCAGCGGCGGTCGACCCGAGCGAGGACCACTACCTGGAGTTCAGCTGGCGGCTGGACACCGGCGAGCTGCCGCGGCCGATGCAGATCGGCATCGGCAACCTGCCCGAGTGGCAACTCGAGGTCGAGCGCCGGATCGAACTGCCGCGATGAAGAAGTCCACGCGTTGGGCCTGGGTGGTGGCGCTGGTGGCTGCCACCGGTGTCGCGCTGGTGCTGGGTTTCGTGCTGTCGCTGTCCAGCGGCGAGCGCGGACTGTACGAGCGGCACTTCGTGTGGCTGTTCTGGCTCAACGTCGCGGTGGCGGCGCTGCTGGCGCTGGTCATCGTGCTGGCCGCGGTGCGGCTGGCGGTGCGCACGCGGCGCGGCAAGTTCGGCAGCCGGCTGCTGCTCAAGCTGGCGGCGATCTTCGCGCTGGTCGGCGTGCTGCCCGGCGTGCTGGTCTACACGGTGAGCTATCAGTTCGTGTCGCGCAGCATCGAGGCGTGGTTCGACGTGCGCGTCGAAGGTGCGCTCGACGCCGGTCTGGCGCTGGGGCGCGGCACGCTCGACACGCAGGTGGGCGACCTGGCCGCAAAGACGCGGCTGGCCGCCGAGCGACTGGCCGATGCCGCCACGTCGCCGACCCCGTTGGGACTGGAGCGGCTGCGCGAGCAGCTCAATGCGCAGCAGGTGGCGGTGGTCAACGCCGCCGGGCAGACGCTGCTCGGCGCCGGCGGGGTGGCCACGCTGCTCGGCGCCGAGCGGGTCGACCCGGCGCTGCTGCGCCAGGCGCGCAATGCGCGTGTCGTCAGCCGGCTCGAGGGGCTGGACGACGAACCGGCGGCTGGCGCCGCGCCCGAGGCGCGCGTGCGCGCGCTGGCGTTGCTGCCCAGCGCCGACTTGCGGCTGGGTGCCGACGAGCGCTACCTGATGGTCGTGCAGGCGGTGCCGCCGACGCTGGCGATGCAGGCGCTGGCGGTGCAGGCGGCGTATCGCGAGTACCAGCAGCGCGCGCTCGAGCGCGACGGGCTGCGACGCATGTACATCGGCACGCTGACGCTGGCCCTGGTGCTGGCGGTGTTCGCCGCGGTGCTGCTGGCGGCGCTGCTGGGCAACCAGCTGGCGCGCCCGCTGCTGCTGCTTGCCGAGGGCGTGCGGCAGGTGGCCGCCGGCGACCTGCGTGCCAAGCCGGTGTTCGCTTCGGGCGACGAGCTCGGCGGGCTGACGCGGTCGTTCGCCGACATGACGCAGCAGCTCGCCGACGCGCGCACGCAGGTGCAGCGCGGCGTGTCCGAACTCGAGAACGCACGCACGCACCTGCAGACGATTCTCGACAACATGACCGCCGGCGTGATCGTGTTCGACGCCGAGCGTCGCATCGACACCGTCAACCCCGGCGCCACGCGCATCCTCAAGCTGCCGCTGTCGGCGTACCGCGGCCGCCGCCTCGACGAGGCGCCGGGGCTCGAGGCCTTCGCCGAGGCCGTGTGGCAGCGATTCGAGACGCACCAGGCGAGCCCCGAGCCCGGCGAGCGCGACCAGTGGCAGGAGGCGTTCGAGCTGCCGCTGACCGGCGCGAGCGTGCGCGACAGCGACGCGCTGACGCTGCTCGTGCGCGGCGCGACGCTGCCCGGCGACATGCGGCTGATGGTGTTCGACGACATCAGCGAGGTCGTCAGCGCGCAGCGCACCGCGGCATGGGGCGAGGTGGCGCGCCGGCTGGCCCACGAGATCAAGAACCCGTTGACGCCGATCCAGCTGTCGGCCGAGCGACTGCAGCACAAGCTCGAGTCCAAGCTCGACGCGCCGGGCCAGGCGCTGCTGCAGCGCTCGGTGGCCACCATCGTCGCGCAGGTTCAGGCGATGAAGCAGCTGGTCAACGAGTTCCGCGACTACGCGCGCCTTCCCGCCGCGCAGTTGCACCCGCTCGACCTGAATGCGCTGGTGGCCGAGGTGCTCGCGCTGTACGGGCAGGCCTGCGAGAGCGGGCGGTTGCGTGCGAGCTACGGCGGGAGCCTGCCGGCAATCGTCGGCGACGCGACGCAGCTGCGTCAGGTGGTGCACAACCTGGTGCAGAACGCGCTCGATGCGGTGGCCGACCGCGCCGACGGCTGCGTGCGCGTGGCCACCGAGGTGTCGCTCCACGACGACGGCAGCGTGCGCTCGGTGCGCCTCGTGGTGAGCGACAACGGCCCCGGCTTCGCCGAGAAGGTGCTCAAGCGCGCCTTCGAGCCGTACGTGACGACCAAGAGCCGGGGCACCGGGCTGGGCCTGGCCGTGGTCAAGAAGATCGCCGACGAACACGGCGCGCGGGTGCGCATCGGCAACCGGCGCGGCGCCGACGGTGAGGACGCCGTGCCGGCAGGCGCGCAAGTTTCGTTATCATTTTCCAAACTCGCCCCCGTGGTGGCCGCTGCGTCCGCCGCGCCGGGCCTTCCGACCTCCGCGGCCTGAGCACACCGGCCCGCTCCCAACCCATGGCGACCATCCTCGTAGTTGACGACGAACTCGGCATACGCGGGCTGCTGTCGGAGATCCTCAGCGACGAAGGGCACTCGGTCGAACTGGCCGAGAACGCCGCGCAGGCGCGTGCGGTCCGCGAGCGCATGAGACCCGACCTGGTGCTGCTGGACATCTGGATGCCCGACGTCGACGGCGTCACGCTGCTCAAGGAATGGGGCAGCAACGGGCTGCTGACGATGCCGGTGATCATGATGAGCGGCCACGGCACGATCGACACCGCGGTCGAGGCGACCAAGTTCGGCGCGATGGCCTTTCTCGAGAAGCCGATCACGCTGCAGAAGCTGCTGCGCGCCGTCGAGCAGGCGCTGACCAAGCCGGCGGCGCGTGCGGTGCCGGCGTCCGGTGCGGCGCGCGGCGACGGCATCGTCGAGGTGCACGACGGCGTGCCGCCGATGCTGCCGGTGGCCCCGCAGTTGCTGGGGCCGCAGTCGGAACAGGTGTTCGAGCTCGACCGCCCGCTGCGCGAGGCGCGCGACGCGTTCGAGAAGAGCTACTTCGAATTTCACCTGGCCAAGGAGAACGGGTCGATGACCCGCGTGGCCGAAAAGACCGGCCTCGAGCGCACGCACCTGTACCGCAAGCTCAAGCAGCTCGGCGTCGACCTGACGCGCAACAAGCGCGGCGGGCTGTGACCGCCTCGCCGCTATAATGCTCCGTTGTTCGGCCAAGTAGCTCAGTTGGTAGAGCAGCGGATTGAAAATCCGCGTGTCGGTGGTTCGATTCCGCCCTTGGCCACCACCATTCAACGCCCAACCTCTATCGGTTGGGCGTTTCTGTTTGTCGCGAACAACCCCCGTGCGGCCCGGGCCGATGCGCGTCAGGTGCTGCTGCTGCAGCCGGTGATGCCGGCGTCGTCGCGGGCGCAGTGCGCTTCCTTGATGGTGTGGCCGACCGTCTCGTCGCCGCCTTGCGTGCCGTGGCCGAGCAGTCGACCGATCAGCGCCCCCAGCGCGAGGTCGTCGACGCGGCCGAAGTGGTGCAGGCATACGACGCCGCGCCGGTCCAGCACGATGTGGCTGGGCGTGCCGCGCAGGCCGTAGGCGCCCATCGTGCGCGGGACGCCGCCGTCGGCGCCCGGGCGGTCGACGCCGATCGGAAAGCTCCAGCGGTACTCGTGGACGAAGGCGCGCAGCGCGTCGACGTTCATCGCCGCGTGATGTTCGAACACGGTGTGCAGTGCGACGACGGCGACCTCCTGCGGCGCGAAGGTCTGGCGCACACGCTCGGCCTGCGGCAGGCCGTAGGCCACGCATCCGGGGCACAGCATCTGGAACGCGTGGATCAGTACGACCTTGCCGCGCAGCGACGCCAGCGTCACCGGGGCGTCGCAGTTCAGCCACTGCGCCACGTCCCATTCGGGCAGCGTTTGCATCGGGCTTGCCGGGGGGCGCGTGCACGCGTTCAGAACTGGTCCTCGCGCACGTAGGGGTGGCTCCACAGGATGGTCTGCAGCAGCACCGACTTGACCCACGCGGCGTGCATCTTCTCGACGTCCTCGGCCGCGGCACCCCGGCTGGCGAGGAACGGCTTCAGCGTGGTCGTGATCGGAATCGTCAACGCCGGGATGTAGCGGAAGTCCACCTGCGCGACGCTCGGCGCGTGGTCGGTGCGGTTCTTCTTCAGGCGGCTGTGGCGCAGGCCGATCTCGTACTGCCAGTCGAGCCACTGCTGGTCGTAGTTCGCGTCGGCGGTGTCGACGATCCACAGCGCGAACCGTTTGCGCACCGCGTCGAGGTACCCGGCGTCGGGCTGGCCCGTGCGCGCGTCGCTGAAGTAGCGGACGAGTTCGGGCGTCGACGCCACGAAGCCGTACCACACGTCGAGGATCGCGTCGGTCTGGTCGGCGAGGATCGCCTTGCTCTGTCGCAGTGCCCTGACGTCGTCGTCGGTGAACAGCATGCACTTCTGCAGCGAACGCAGGTCGTCCATCGTGTAGGGCGCCGTGGACAGCGAGCTCTGCCCATAGGCGTAGCCCGGCACGTCGACGCCCACGCGGTTCCGCGTCGAGGCAGGCAGGTGGGAGGTGGTCATCTCGATCTCCGCAAGTGATTCGGGTGTCGCCGGACGGTCCGGTCGACCGGTTGCATCCTGCGGCCAACTTCGGGATGATGGGTGCCGTGAAGTCCAAGGAAGTTGTCCTGGCATCCAGAACCTCGTCCACGCCCGCGTTCGACCCGGGGCACGTCGAGGACCGTCTGTCGTCGCTGCTCGAGCGTTTCCGGGTTCGTGCGGCGCTGTTCCACGCCGGCGCGCTGTGTGGTGTGACGCCCTTCGAGGCGAGGCCCGGCCGCGCCTTCCTGCACGTGCTGCGGCGCGGCGCGATGGAGGTCCGGCACCCGGGGCGGGGCGGGTCCGGCAGGCAATGGCGTGTCGACGAGCCGACGCTGCTGCTGTACCCGCGACCGTTGCATCACGTGTTCGTGAACCCGCCGCGCGACGGCTCGGACTTCACCTGTGCCACGCTCGACTTCGACGGCGGCGAGCGCAACCCCATCGTCGGCGCGCTGCCCGACGTCGTGCAGGTTCCCCTGGCCGAGGTCGACGGCCTGCAGCCGGCGCTCGACCTGCTGTTCGCGGAGGCCGACCGGCGCCGTTGCGGCTCGCGCGTGCTCGTCGACCGCATGTTCGAGGTCGTGCTGATCCAGCTGCTGCGCTGGATCGTCGACCACCCCGGCCGGGTCGGCATCTCGGGCGGGCTCATCGCCGGCTTGTCGGACGCGCGGCTCGCCCGCGCGCTCGTCGGGCTGCACCGCGCCCCGCAGGACGCGTGGTCGCTGTCGACGATGGCGGGCGTCGCGGGCATGTCGCGCAGCGCCTTCGCTGCGGCGTTCAAGGCTGCGACGGGCACGACACCGGCCGCATACCTCACCGATTGGCGCCTGACGCTGGCGTCGTCGCTGATGCGCTCGGGACGGCCCGTCAAGCTGATCGCCGCCGAGACCGGATTCGCCAGTGCGTCGTCGCTGTCGAAGGCGTTCCGGCAGCGTCTCGGCGCGTCGCCGCGGCAGTGGCTCGAGCGCGAAACCCCGGCGACCGCATCGCCGCCCCAGATCTTGGCCCGAAACGAACAAGGGTCGCGCGCGGCGACCCTTGCACATCGAACCCTGGTCGGGGTGAGAGGATTCGAACCTCCGGCCTCTACGTCCCGAACGTAGCGC
>CAZUBF010000065.1:0-18753 GCA_964618555.1 uncultured Azohydromonas sp. | reverse complement strand
AGTGCAGCCAGCCCTGGGTGTGCGCGATCATCGACACCGAGTTGCCGGTGCCGCCGACCGGGAATCCGCTCTCGGTCAGCGCGTTGATCAGCGGCGCGACCTTGTTCGGGTCGGCCACCATGAACTCGATGTTGCTGCGGATCGTGAAGCGCACGTGGCCGTCGGCGTAGGTGTCGGCGATGTCGCACAGCTTGCGCACCGTCCAGACGTCCATCTGCCGCTGCGTGCCGGCGCGCACGGTCCAGACCTCCTCGCCGGTGTGCGACACGTGGTGCAGCACGCCCGGGCGCGGGCGGTCGTGGTACTTCCAGTTGCCGTAGTTCTTCAGCAGCGTCGGATGCATGAACTGCTTGTTGTCCGGCGCTCCGCTCTCGATCGGTGTGCGATGGGCCATCGTGGTCTCCTCGTCAGGCCGCCTTCTTCTTCGCGTTGATCCTCGCGACTTCCTCGTCCCAGCCGTCGGTGCGCACGTAGGGGTTGGTGCGCGGGCTGGAGACCATGTTCGGGTCGATCTCGACGCCGACGCCCTCGAGGAAGTTGACGAGGCCGATGCGTTCGATCATCTCGCCGGTGCGCTCGTGCTCGAGCGCGTTCTCGGCGAAGAAGTCGATCACGCGCTGCCCCAGGTCGACGAGCGCGTCGTAGTCCTCGTCGGTCTTCAGCGGCATGAACGGCATCACCACGGTGCCCATCAGGTCGCCGATCTTCAGCGTGCGCTTGCCGCCGACCAGGATCGTCGCGCCGGTGTCGGTGCCGTGCGCCAGCGCGCCGGTCATCACGTTGATGCAGTGCATGCAGCGCACGCAGTCGCCGTTGTCGATCTCGAGTGCGTGCGTGTCGCTGACCTTGACCGTCGAGATCTTTTCGCCCTGGCGCAGGTCCTTGACCTCCTTGAGCTGGATCGCCTTGGTCGGGCAGCGCGCGACGACGTCGTTGACCAGCTCGTTCATGCCGTGCTTGTCGAACCACTTGCGCGCCAGCGCCTCGTCGGTGCGCATGTTGTCGCGCCAGGTGCCGATCACGGCCATGTCGGCGCGCTGGATCGAGTTCATGCAGTCGTTCGGGCAGCCGCTGAACTTGAACTTGAACTTGTAAGGCAGCGCCGGGCGGTGGATGTCGTCGGTGAAGGTGTTGATCACCTGCCGGTGCGCGCGACCCTCGTCGTAGCAGCTCTGCTCGCAGCGCGCCGCGCCGACGCAGCTCATCGAGGTGCGCACCGCCGGGCCGGCGCCGCCGAGGTCGAAACCCAGCTCGTTGAGCTCGTCGAACGCCTCCTGCACCTTCGGCGTGGTCGCGCCCTGGAACATGATGTCGCCCGACTGGCCGTGGAACGCGATCAGACCGGTGCCGTGCTTCTCCCAGATGTCGCACATCTTGCGCAGGATGTCGGTCGTGTAGTGCATGCCCGGCGGCGGCTGCACGCGCAGCGTGTGCAGTTCGGCCGCGTCGGGGAACACCGGCGTGCCGTCCTCGTTCTTCAGCTCGGTGAAGCGCGGGATCACGCCGCCGCCGTAGCCGAACACGCCCACGGTGCCGCCCTTCCAGTAGCCCTTGCGCGTGCGGTAGCTCGTCTCGAGCGTGCCGAGCAGGTCGACGACGTAGTCCTTGTCCTGGGCCAGCCGCTTCAGTCCGCTGACGAAGCTCGGCCAGGGGCCGCTCTCGAGCTCGTCGAGCATCGGCGTGTCGTGCATCTTCTTGGCCATGCGTGGGTCTCCTTGGGTGGCCAGCGACGGAAGCTTGTGCGCGCCCCGCGGTGGCTCTGTGGCCGCTTTTGCCGGGGGTTCGGTGCGCGCGGAAAGTCGGGCGATTCTGCGGGCGACCCGGCGCACGGCGCTATCACCCGCGTCGGGTAGCCAACGATAGACCGTATAGGGGGTGCGGACACTACCCGGAAGGGTTATGCGCCGATCCCCCGTGCCGGGTATGGACGGCGCCCCCCGCCGCCGCGCTCAATGCCTCCTTCGGCCCGCCGTCTGCGGGCCGCACCGCCATGCCCCGCGTCACCCCCGTCACCCAGCTGCGCGTGCCCTTGGGCGGCCAGCACATCGAGCTCCAGCAGGTCGACCACGACGCCGGCGGCATGAGCCTGCTGCGCACCCGCATCCGCGAGGGCAGCCGGTTCACCGTGTTCGACGTCGACCCGCTGACCGCGCGCGCCTGGGGCGAGGCGCTGCTGGCGTGGGCGCGCGGCCAGCCCGGGGCCCCGCCGTGAGCCGCCTCGTCGACTACCCCGACGACGACACGCCGCCGGCGGCGACGATGGTCGACGTCGCCTTCCCGCTCGAGGGGCGCAGCCTGCCGCGCGACCACCGGCTGGCGCTGGCCGACGCGCTCGACGCCGCGGCGCCGTGGCTGCGCGAAGTGCCAGGCGCCGGGCTGCACCCGGTGAATCTGGTGCACGGCGGCGGCGACCCGGCGCTGCTGTCGGGCCGCGCGCGGCTGCTGCTGCGCGTGCCGCGCACGCACGCCGACGCGCTGCAGCGCGCGCTGGCCGGGCGCGAGCTCGACGTCGGCAGCCACCGCGTTCGCCTGGGCGCGCCGCACCTGCGCGACCTGCTGCCGCACAACACGTTGTACGCGCACTTCGTCGCCAGCGCGGCGGCCGACGGCGACGACGAGGCCGCGTTCCTCGCGACGGTCGACGCCGAGCTCGACGCGCTGGGCGCGGCGTGCCGCCGGGTGTGCGGGCGGCGCCAGCTGATCCGCGGCAGCGTCGCGCCGCTCGGCGGGTTCAGCCTCATGCTGCACGGCCTGGCCGTGGCCGCATCGCTGCGCGTGCTCGAGGCCGGCGTCGGAGCACACCGTCGCCTCGGCTGCGGGCTGTTCGTGCCGCACCGCTCGGCGGCCGCGGTCGGTGTCTGATCACCGACGCCGCGGCGCCACACACCCCCGCCACCAGGAGAGCACCGACATGGGATACGTCGTCGACGGGCAGGAACTCGAGACCGACGACCAGGGCTACCTGCTCGAGCCCGACTACGGCGACGAGATCGTGCGCGTGATCGCCGCCGCCGAGGGCATCGCGCTGACCGACGCGCACTGGAAGGTGATCGCCTTCCTGCGCGACGAGTTCCGCGAGCACGGCCACACGCCGAACTTCCGCAACATGCTCAAGGCGGTCGCCGACGACGTGCTGCCGGGCTGCGACAGCAAGGCGTTGTACGACCTGTTCCCGCTGGGCCCGGCCAAGCAGGGGGCCAAAGTGGCCGGGTTGCCGCAGCCTCTCGGCAAGGGTGGGTATTGATGGCTCCCCCCCGTGGCGCCTTCGGCGCTCCCCCCCCAGGGGCACCGCCAGCGCACCGCGAAGGCGCCCGCGCCTCGGCGCAGGCATCACATCGCGGCGGCGATGTGATGCCGCAGCCCAAGCCGGATCCGCGGCGGCCGCTGCAAGGACGCTGCGCTTCGCTTGCACTCGGCACCCGTGCGCACTGCGCCGGAGGGCTCGTCACGTGGCGATGCGCCTGAAGACCCACTGGTTCAAGCCGGAGCAGCCGAAGTCGCCCGAGCAGAACGCGGGGGCGATCGGTTTCATCGTCTGGCGCGTCGCGCGCAACATGCTCGATCGCATGCGCCAGGCCGGCTTCGACATCGACGTCGGCGTGCCGTATTTCGCGTTCATGCGCGAGGTGCTGGCGTTCCTGGTGCAGGTCGCCGACCGCATCGCCTTCGCGCGGCTGGACGTCCAGGCACGCACCGCGTTCACCACCGCGCTGGTGCTGCGCTGCGCCGACTACCTCGAGGAGAACGAAGCCGACCTGCTCGGCCCGGTCGCGGCCGGTGCGCCGTCGTACCGCGAACGTTTCATCGACCTCTGCAACGAGTTGGCCGGGCACTACGCGGAGTTCGGCTTCGGCGACGACGGCCCCGACTTCGGGTTCCGCCGCTACCTGGGCAGCCGCATCGAGCCGCTGCTGCCCGAGAAGGACCGGCGCTGGGTGCTCGACCAGGTGATGGACATCGAGGTGCCCGAGGCGGTGACGCTGGTCACGCGCGGCATGGACGGCGTGTTCTCGACCGAAAAGCGCCCGCGCCGCGCATCGGCGCTCGGCGCTGACTGAGATGGCCGCGCAGCCCACCGCCGTCGCCAGCCCGTTCGACCTCGGTGACGACGTCGCGTACCGCCGCTGGCGCGACTGGAAGCTCGCGGTGCACCCGCGCAGCGCCGACGACCTCGTCGTCGAGGTCGCCGACCCGTTCGCACTGACGCCGTCGGAGCGCGACGCGCTGCTCGAGCGCATCGCGCGCGCCAACATGGCCGTCTACCGCGCGCCGCCGACCGCGGTCGACGCGTCGCTGCCGCGCGCGCTGGG
The DNA here is from genome assembly GCA_964618555.1 of uncultured Azohydromonas sp. Classification (GTDB taxonomy): domain Bacteria; phylum Pseudomonadota; class Gammaproteobacteria; order Burkholderiales; family Burkholderiaceae_C; genus Calidifontimicrobium. The sequence goes on along the minus strand of CAZUBF010000065.1, from coordinate 14,443 downwards.
GCGGCAGCTCGGACTGGTGCGGCTGGACGCGAACTGGCTCGCCGAGGAGGACGGCGTGTCGCACATCACCGTCTCGGCGCACGAGGCCACGCGCGCAGACTTCATTCCCTACACCGACCGCGCGATCGGCTGGCACACCGACGGCTACTACCACCCCGCGGGCCGGCGCATCCACGGCATGCTGCTGCACTGCGTGCGCCCGGCGGCCGAGGGCGGCGTCAACGCGCTGCTCGACCCCGAGGTGGCCTACATCGCGCTGCGCGACGCCGACGCGTGCCACGTCGCCGCACTGAGCGCCGGCGACGCGATGACGATCCCGGCACGCCAGGCCGACGACGGCGGGGTCGCGCGCTCGCCGCAGGCCGGCCCGGTGTTCTCGTTCGACGGGGACGCGCTGCACATGCGTTACACGGCGCGCACGCGTAGCATCGCCTGGAAGGACGACGCCGCGACGCGCGCCGCGCTGGGCTGCCTGGAGGCGCTGCTCGCCGGCGGCGCGCCGCAGGTGCTGCGGCTGCGGCTCGAATCCGGCATGGGCATCGTCGGCCACAACGTGCTGCACGCGCGCAGCGCCTTCGTCGACGACCCCCGACGCCCGCGCCTGCTGTACCGCGCGCGTTTCCTCGACCGCGTGCCCACCCCCGGAGCCCACGCATGGCGCAGTGGGTGACCGTGTGGCGCGCCGCGCAGCTGGTGGGCGTGTCGCGCGGGGCGCTGCAGCAGCGCATCCGCGACGGCGAGCTGCAGGTCAGCGACGACGGCCGCGTGCCCACCGAGGCGCTGCTGCGCCTGTATCCGCAGGCCCAGCTGGAGGAGACCGGCATGCTCGAGCGGGTTGCGCGCATCAAGGAAGAGGCCTTCGGGCGGCGCGTGCGCGAGCGCCTGCTGCCCAGCCAGGAGGTGCTCGCGCAGCGCCTGTTCGCGCAGACGCAGGAACTGGCCGACGTACGGCGGCACCTGGAGCGTTACCACGCGCTGGTGATGGACTTGCGCGGGCGCATCCGCACCGAGGCCGAGGCGGCGCGCGATGATGTGCGCTGGCAGGCGCTGCAGCGCGAGGCCGACCGCGGCTTGGCGCGCGTGCTGGCCACCGAATCGGTCGACGTGCTCGACGTGATGGACGACATGCTCAAGGTGATGACGGCCCAGGTCACGCTGCGCCCCAGCGGACACGAGTTCAGCGTCGAGGGGCACGACACGCTGCTGCAGGCCGGGCTGCGCGCCGGGCTGAAGCTGAACTACGGCTGCGGCAACGGCAGCTGCGGCATGTGCAAGGTGCGCGTGATCAGCGGCGAGGTGGCCAAGGTCCAGCACTTCGACTACCCGCTGTCCGAGGCCGAGCGGCTCGCCGGCTACACGCTGATGTGCGCGCACACCGCCGCCAGCAGCGACCTGGTGCTCGAGACGCTCGAGGCGCGCGGACCGCAGGACATCGCGCCGCAGCAGATCACCACCATCGTGCGCGCGGTCACCGAACTGGCGCCCGACACCCGGCTGCTGCACCTGCAGACGCCGCGCACGCACCGCCTGCGCTTCCTCGCCGGGCAGTCGGTGACGCTGGGGCTGGCCGCCCCGGGGGGCGACGACGCGCACGCCACGTACCCGGTCGCCAGCTGCCCCTGCGACGACCGCAACCTGCACTTCTACGTCGCACGCCGCGACGACGACGCGTTCGCGCGCCAGCTGTTCACCGGGGCGCTGCGCACCGGGCAGGCGGTGACCGTGTGGGGCCCGTTGGGCGATTTCGTGCTCGCCGACAGCCCGCGCGCGCTGGTGTTCGCGGCCTGCGACACCGGCTTCGCGCCGGTCAAGAGCCTGATCGAGCACGCGCTGGCGCTCGACGCGGCGCCGTCGCTGGCGCTGTTCTGGCTCGCCACGCGGCCCGACGGGCACTTCCTGGCCAACCAGTGCCGCGCCTGGTCGGAGGCGCTCGACGCCTTCGAGGTCACGCTCAGCCGCCACGACGACCCGGCCGAGGGCGCGCGCCAGATGGCGCAGGCGATGCGCGCCGACCTGTTCGACATCGACTGCGACTTCTACCTCGCCGGCCCCGAGGCCTTCGTCGCCACGCTCGACGCGCAACTCGCCGCTGCCGGCGTGCCGAAGATCCAGCGCTTCGCCGAGGTGATGTGAACGCGCCGACGCCCGCGCGGACCGTGGAGGCCGACTGCAGCGGCGGCGAGTCGTTCGCGCTGCGCGTGATCGGCCACAGCATGGCGCCCGAGTTCAACGACGGCGAAATCATCGTCGTCGAGCCCGACGGCGCGGTGCGCGACGGGTCGTACGTGCTCGCGCAGCACGACGGCGAGTGGATCTTCCGCCAGCTGTGCGACGACGGCGGCGGTCGCTGGCGTCTGCACGCGCTCGACCCGGCCTGGCCCGACCTGCCGCTGCCCGACCTGTCGGCGGTGCGCGGCGTCATCATCCAGAAGGCGCTGCCCGGGCGGCGGCGCGCGTCCAAACGATACGTCTGACCCTGCAGAGGCGCCTCGCGATGCCCTACTACGTCTACCGCGTCGGCACGCTCGGCGTGCTGACCAAACTGGCCGAATTTGCGTCGTTCCGCGACGCGTCGGTGCACGCCAAGGCGCTGCGCGCCGCCGACGCGCCGGGTACCCCCGGACGCGTCAAGGTGATGTTCGCCGACAACGAGCTCGCCGCCGAGGACCTGCTCGGCCAGGTGCGCGAACCCCGCCCGATGGTCGGCGAGGACGACTGACGCCGCGCGACGGCGATGGGCGACGCCGACACCACCGGTGCCACCGCGCGCGGGAGCTGCTGCGGCGGCGGGCCGAACGCCTGCGTGTTCGCGAAGGCCGTGGTGTCGCGCAGCGTCGATTGCGAGCTGGCGCGGCGCGGCACGATGGGCGAGAGCGAGCTCGTGACCTGCGCGTCGCCGGTGGCGCGCACCAACTGCGGCACGCTGGCCGCGCTGCTGCGCGAGCGCGCGACCTTCGCGCTGAAGCTGCCGCGCCACGGCACGCCGCTGGTGCACGCCAAGGCGCTGCAGCTGCAGTGCGGCGGGTTGCTCGCGCTGCAGCGCGTGCTGGGCGCCGATGCGGCCAACGAAGCGGGTGACGTGCACCGCATGGTGGCGCTGGCGCAACGGCGCTGGGGCAGCCTGCTCGACGCGCCGTGGGGCGACATCGTGCCCGCACTCGCCGCTTGGCAACCGCGGCGGCGCCACCGCCCGCAGCCGCGATGACTTCGGCCGCCGTCGCCACGCTGGCCGCCGCGGTGCAGACCAACTGCCACATCGCCGACGCGCGCCACGCCGCCGACCTGACGCTGTGCACCTACCTGCTGCAGATGCGCGAGTTCTACCGCTGGGAACAAGGCCTGCCGCTGGGCGCCCCGCTGCCTCGCGAGGCGGTGGGCGCCTGGATCGCGCAGCGCGAAAGCGAGTGGGAGCGACTCGACGGCAGCGACTTCGTCGCCCTGCCGTCGCCCGCGCCCGGTGCGCCGGCCGCGTTCGACGCCTTCGACGTCGATGCGATCGGACCGCCGATGGCCGCCCGCGGGCTGGCGTACGGGGCCGCGCTGGCCGCGCGCGAGCGGCCCGGCTTCTTCCTCGCCGAGCTCGAGGCGCTGCGCCCCCTCGACGATGGCCTGACGCTGCAGGTGTGCGGCCGCGAGCTGGCGCGCGGGCTGTTCGCGCCGCCGGCGGCGCTGATCGGCGACACCGTCGTGCTGCGCCGCGAGTCGCTGGCGCGCTGGGTGTGGGAGAAGTTCGAGGCCTTCGCGGTGCGCCGCGCCGACGGCGCGTTCAAGGCCGTCGTGGACGCCTATGGCCTCGAGCGCGACTTCCACGCCGCGCTGCCGCGCCTGCTCGACGAGCAGGGCGCCACGCTGGTGCTGCACGAGATCGGCGAGCACCGCGCCGGCCGGCGGCTCGACCCCGGCTGGGCCGCGCTGCGCCTGGCCCCGGGCATCGACCGCCGCACCGACCTGCAGCTGCGCGCGGTGCGCGACCTGATCGCCGACCTCGAGACGACGCTGCCGACGCTGCTCGAGCGCGGCGACGATCGCGCGCTGCACTTCTGGTTCGCCACCTTCGACGGCCTGCGCGCCGCGCTGTGCCCGGCGCTGCCCGGCGCCTACGCCGCGTGGCGCGACGGCGACGCCGGCCGTGCGCTGGCACGCGTGTGCCGCGACGGCGGCACGCACTTCGCCGCGCTGGCCGACGACCTGCTCGCGCTGCACGCGCGCCACGGCGACGGCGCTGCGGCACCGGTGGCCGCGCGACTGGGCGACCCCGCGTCGGTGTTCGTGCGCTGAGCGTCGGCGCGCGTGGCGCCGCGTCGGCCGACGTGGCTGGCGGGATGACGCGCGTCGAACGCGGGAAATTGCCCATACCGGGGCCGCGCCGCACCGCCTTATGGTGCGCACCCGGGCCTTCGAGCAGGCCGAGCGGCAGCCCGCCCCCCGGTGCGCCCGCGGGCCGGCGCGCAGCCTGGTGGGAGACGACGATGCGCGAGGCATTCCGGCATGGGTCGCGGCGACGCCGTCGCGGCGCGGCGCGCGGCCCCCGCGGCCGCGCCACGGGACGCGGATGACCGACGCTTCGGGCCCTCCCGCGCGACGGCCCGCCGCACCTGCGCTGCAGGTGCTGATCGTCGACGACCATGCGCTGTTCGCCGACGGGCTCGCGCTGCTGCTCAAGCAGCTGGGCGGCAACGTGCACGTGACGCGTTCACCGAGCTGCGAGGCGGCGCTGGCCGGACCGCTGGCCGACGGCACGCCCGACCTGCTGCTGTTCGACCTGATGCTGCCGGGCGCGCGCCACCTGGAAGCCCTGGCGCTGCTGGCGGCGCGCGCGCGCGGCGTGCCCATCGTCGCCGTCTCGGCGGACGAGCGGCCACAGGTGATCGCCGACGTGCTGCGCGCCGGCGCCAGCGGCTTCATCCCCAAGTCGACCAGCGCGCAGGTGATGCTGGGCGCGCTGCGCCTGGTGCTGGCCGGCGGCGTCTACGTGCCCGACGTCGTGCTTCACGACGGCGCGCTGCGCCGCGGCGCCGAAGGGCTGACGCAGCGCGAACGGCAGGTGCTCGACCTGCTCGTCGCCGGCCACGGCAACCGCGCCATCGCCGACCAACTCGACATCGCCGAGTCGACCGTGCGCGTGCACGTCACGTCGATCTTCCGACGCTACGACGTGCGCTCGCGCGCGGCGCTGCTGGCCCGGCCGGACGTCGCCGCGCAGCGACGCGGCGACGGCGCGTGAACGCGACGGCGCGCGACGCGGCGCCGGATCCGGCGCTGCGTCGCGCGATCGACGACGAATGCCTGCGCCTGTCGTACGCGCACCTGCTGTACGTGACCGGAGCCACGACGCTGATGGTCGCCGTGCTCGCGGCCCTGATGACAAGGCACGTGCCGACGAACGCGCTGGCCTGGTGGGTGGCGGGCTACGTGCTCGTCTCGCTGGTGCGCCTGCACGTGGCGCTGTGGTACCGCCGGCGCCCGCGGTCGGGCGAAGACCTGCGGCGCCGGCTGCCGCTGCTGGCGCTGGGGCTGGTGCTGGCACCGCTGGCCTGGTCGGCGCTGCCGCTGCTGACGCCGCGCGACGACACCGCGGCGCTGCTGATCCAGCTGCTGTTCGCCGGCGGCCTGATCGCCGGCGGCGCGCAGACGCTGATCGGCACGCCGCGCATCCTGCTCGTCAACACGGTGCTGACGATGGGGCCGCTGGTCGGCCTGCTGCTCGCGTCGGGCATCGACGAGCAGGTGACGATGGGCGCGCTGGCGGTCTTCTACTACCTGTCCACGCTGCACTTCGGCCGGCGCAACCTGGCGGTGATCCGCGAGTCGGTCGCGCTGCGCCTGAGCAACCAGCAGCTGGTCGATGAGCTGACGCGCGCACGCGACCAGGCCGAGCGAGCGCGCGAAGCGGCCGAGCGCGCCCACGAGGCCAAGAACCGCTTCCTCGCCGCCGCGAGCCACGACATCCGCCAGCCGATGCACGCCGCGCTGCTGCTGCTCGGCGCCGTCGGGCCGGGCACGCGCGCCGAGCCGCCCCTCGATCGCCTGAAGGCCGCGCTCGGCGCGGCGCGGCAGATGCTCGACACGCTGCTCGACGTGTCGCTGCTCGACGCCGGCGCCGTGCAGCGCACCGACACGACCTTTCCGGCGGAAACGGCCGGCCAGCCACTGATCGAGATGTTCGAGCCGGTGGCGGCGCGCAAGGGCCTGGCGCTGGGGCTGCGCTGCCCGCCCGGGCTGTGGCTGCACTCGGATCCGGCGCTGGTGCAGCGCGTGCTGGTCAACCTCGTCGGCAACGCGGTCAAGTACACCGAGCGCGGTGCCGTGCTGATCGGCTTCCGCCGGCGCGACGGCGCCTGCCTGGTGCAGGTGTGGGACACCGGCATCGGCATCGCGCCTGCCCAGCAGGCGTCGGTGTTCGACGAATTCACGCAGCTGGACAACGCCGAACGCGACCGCCTGCGCGGCACCGGACTCGGACTGGCCATCGTGCGCCGCTTGTGCCGCCTGCTCGGCACCGACGTGACGGTGCGCTCGACTCCCGGGCGCGGCAGCGTGTTCGCCTTCTCGCTGCCGTTGGGGCAGCCGTCGCCGCCGGACGCGCAGCGCGCCGGCAAGGCGCCGGCGGCACTGCGCCGCGCGACGCTGCTGGTCGTCGACGACGACGCACTGGTGCGCGACGCGCTGGCGGCGCTGCTGTCGGCTCACGGCCACGTGGTGCGGCTGGCGGGCGGCGTCGACGAAGCCCGACGCGTCGCCGGCGAGGGCCCGCCGCCGGACCTGGCGCTGATCGACTATCGCCTGCCCGGGCAGAAGACGGCCCTCGATGCGATCGAGGCGATCGGCGCCGCGACGCGGCGCCGCGTGCCGGCGATCGTCATCACCGGCGACACGCATCCGCGACGCATCCGCGAGGCGCAGGCGCTCGGTCTGCCGCTGCTGTTCAAACCCGTGCCGGCGCACCGGCTGCTCGAGGCGGTCGACGAAGCGCTTAGTCGCATTGCTTAGCGGCTCTCGCATTGGCAAGCGGCGCGCAGCGGCCGCAGACTGCACCGGCCCCCACGCTGGAGAGAGTCATGCACAGCCCACCGGCCCGCCGCCTCGCCGCCGGCACCGCACTCGCGGCGCTGCTCGTCGCCACACCGGTGGCGGCGCAGCTGCTGCTCCAGCCGGGTGAGGTGCGCGAGAACGTCACCGCGACGGTGCGCGTGATCGAGGCGACCGGCTCCACGATCGGCCCCTGCCTCGCCTGCTTGCCGAAGGTCGAAGGCCTCGTCAACTTCAGCCGCGCCGATGCGCTGACGCAGAACATCCATCTCCACGCCTACGCCGAGGCGATCCAGACCACGACGGCCAGGGCACGGGGGGCGCTCTATGTCGACTTCTGCGTCCCGCGCCCAGGCGCAGGGCAGTGCGACAACGTGCCGGATCCGAACGCGCCCGACCTCCCGGTGAACGTGACGTTCAGGTACGGCATGGTCGGCGAGGTGATCTCCCAGTACCTGACGAAGGCCAGCTACGGCGCCAGCGCCGCCTTGATCGACCTCGATCGCAGCGAGTACCTGACTTACCGGGACCTCGGCGGCATCTCGGCCAGCGGGGGCCAGATCAGGAGCGTGGCAAACGTGCCGCTCCCCCTGCCGAATTTCGACGCCGCCACGACGACCCAGTTGATCACCTTCAGCACGTCCGTGCGCCGGGGCAAGATCTACCGCTTCCAGCTGGCTGCGTTCGCCACGGCCACCGCGTCGGGGAGGCTCGCCGCGCTCGCGAACTTTCATCACGACCGCCAGCTCGTGCGGTATCCGACGCAACAGGGGCGAGTCCAGCTGCACAACCTGACGATCCAGATCGGTCAGGACCAGGCGGATCTCGGGGCACAGGTCGAATCGCTGCGGGAAGCGGTGAATTCGTTGTCGAGTCAGCTGGGGGCGCTGGGCGAACGCGTCGACGCGCTGGGGCAGCAGTTCGACGAGGAGTTCGCCGCCTTCAGCCAGATGCACGCGGACCTCGCGCAGCGCACCGCAGGCCAAGGCGCGCTGCTGCTGCGCGAGCAGGGCGCGCCGCCGCCCGAAGGCGCGATCTTCGTCGGCACCTTCCGCCCGTTCCCGGGGGGTGCCGCGCCGGCCCAGAAGGATCTGCGGGTCGACGTCTACCTGATGGCCCCGGCCGCGCCCGCGGGCGCGGCGACGCGCGCCAAGGGCCGCTGACCCGGCCCCGGCAGCACGCGGCGCGCGCTCAGGGCTGCGGCTTGCGGATCGTCATCGCGCCGCGGACCTGGCCCACCGCGTAGCCGACCGCGAGGTCGTTCGGGTAGCGCGACTGCAGCTGCGCGCGCACCCCGGCGCCGAGCTTGTCGGCCGGCCCGTGGCAGTTCAGGCACAACTCCTGCGTCGGCAGCGCGCGCATGTAGCGCCACACCGTCTGCCCGTTCATCGTCACCGCCTCGGCGCGTTCGAGCGTGGCCGGGTTCTCGCCGGCGGCGGCACGGCGGTCGAAGTCCTCGAGCGTCGTGCGCTCCCAGTCGTCGGGCACCGCCTTCGGATTGCGCTGACGCAGGCTGACCCGGCGGATCGCCCAGCCGGTGTCCTGCGACGCCTGGCGCGCGAGCTGCGGCGCGACCTCGCTGCACGTCGCGATCGCGCCTTCCGGGCCGCCCTTGTCGATCTCGGCGCGCAACACCGCGAGCAGCTTCGGAGGCACCGAGGTGGCCACCGTGCGCGCCTCGCCGATCCACGCCGGGTCGGCGGCCGAAGCCGCCAGCGGCATCAGCATCAGTGCGATCGCGGTGCGCAGGTTTCGTCGGTCCATCGTCGGTCTCCTCGGGGTCAAGAGATGCGTCGCGCGGCGCAAGCGGGTCAGGCGTCGCGTTCGGCGCGCCAGGTGATGTACCTGAGCGTCGCCGCCGAGCCGGCCAGGATGCCGGCCAGCGCGATGAACGAGCCGATGGCCAGCGTCGACACGCCGGTCAGCCCCTGGCCGACGGTGCAGCCCATCGCGGTGACGCCGCCGAAGCCCATCAGGAGCGCGCCGATCAGCTGGTTGCGCAGGTCGGTGAACGACGCGAATCCCTCCCAGCGGAACGTCTTCGACAGCATCGCCCAGGCGAACGAGCCTGCGATCACGCCCAGCGCGGTGGCGATGCCGAAGGTCACGCGCAGCGACTTGTCGGTCCACAGCATCAGCAGCTCGAGCGTGAACGCGGTCGGCGCGACGAAGCTCATCGACTCGAGCGTGCGCGTGTTGGTCGCGAAGTAGGTCATCTCGAGCGTGTCGGGGTTCTCGCCGAAGCCGAGGTGGCCGGTGAGGTACCAGCCGGCGACGACGATCGCACCGATCACCAGCCCGGCGACCCACTGCGTCGCGGTGGCGCGGAAGCGTCGGTCCGCGAACACGAAGGCCAGCAGCGCCAGCGCGACCGCCCACAGCGTGACCATCAGCGCGGTCTTCGGCGCCATGCCCGTGGCAACGGCGACGACGCTGGCCAGGCTCTGGTCGGCCAGGCCCACCGCCGCGAGGTCGACCGACACCGGGTCGAGCCAGCTCGCGCGCCACTGGCCGAACAGGCCCTTGAGCGTCATGTACGCCGAGATGGCGAGGAAAGTCAGCACCACCAGCGAGCGCAGGCTGCCACCGCCGACGCGGATCAGGTTCTTGTTCGCGCAGCCGCCGGCCATCGACATGCCCACGCCGAACAGCACCCCGCCGAGCAGCAGCGACAGCCAGTTCAGCGTCGGGCGCTGGTAGATGCTCTTCGGCAGGTCGATCAGCCCGGCGTGGAACAGCAGGTTGGTGCCGACCACCGCCACCGCAATCGCCAGCAGCCACATGCGCATGCGGCCCCAGTGGCCCATGTTGACGACGTCCGACACCGCGCCCATGGTGCAGAAGTTGGCGCGGTTGGCGATGGCGCCGAACACGAACGCCAGCGCGAAGCCGCCCCACACGACCAGGCTGCTGGTGTCGCCGGCGGCTTGCTCCATGGCTTCGGCCTCGTCCAGCGGCGGGGGTGGATCAGATGAACAGGCACACGTCGGTGTCGCCGGCGAACTTCAGGAAGGTCGCCGCGCCGCCGTACTCGATGCCGTCGATGAACTCGCTCTTGTCGAACTCGAACAGGTCGACGGTCATCTGGCAGGCGATGAACTTGACGTCGGACTCCAGGCAGATCGTGCGCAGCTCCTCGAGCGACGCGACGCCCTTGTCCTTCATCTTCTTCTTCATCATCATCGTCGCCATCGCCTCCATGCCGGGCAGCACCGAAACGATGACCGGCATCGGCACCGGCATCGGCATCGCCGGGTTCGCCAGCGGGCTGATCGCGATGCCGCTCAGGTCCTTGCGCAGCAGCTGCAGGCCGTAGAAGGTGAAGAACACCTGCACGTCCCAGCCCAGCGACGCCGCGGTCGACCCGAGGATCAACGGCGGGTACGCCATGTCGAGCGTCCCCTTGGTGGCGATGATCGCCATTTTCTTGTTAGCCATCGTTGCTCCGGGTCAAGCTAAAACAGGTGCGCGCAGGCGCGCGAAATCCCGCCGCGGCGGCACCGGCCGCACGGCGTCACGGCACGTCACGAGGTACCCGGCCGGCTCAGGCCTTGCGCAGGAAGAAGACGTACTTGCCGCCCTCTTCGCTCGACCCCAGCAGCGCGTTGCCGGTCGACTCGGCGAACGCCGCCATGTCGCACACCGACCCGGGGTCGGTGGCGACGACGCGCAGCACCTGGCCCGGGGCCATGTCGGCGAGCGACTTCTTCGTCTTGACGATCGGCAGCGGGCACGACAGGCCCGAGGCGTCGAATTCCTTGTCGAAGTTCATGCAGAGTTCTCCATGCGTGAGCACGCCGATCGCGTCGATCCTGAGCCGACCGTGCCCATGGCCGCGGCGCCGGCACGGTCGCGCCACACTGTGCCTATTACGGGCGAAGGGCGCTGCCGCGTCTATTACCGCGATGGGTGACCGGTCATAGCCCACATGGGTAGGAGGGGCAAACGCCAACGCCACGGCCGCGGCGCGGGCCCTAGAAGGGGATGTCGTCGTCCATGTCGTCGAAGCCGGTCTTCGACGTCGCCGGCGGCTTCGGCGCCGGCCGCGCGGCCGGCGCGCTGCGCGGCGCACCGGCCGCGCCTGCGCCGGCGTCGTCGCCACCGCCCATGCCCTCGCGGCCACCGAGCAGCTGCATCGACTCGGCGACGATCTCGGTGGTGTAGCGGTCGTTGCCGTCCTTGTCCTGCCACTTGCGCGTCTTCAGCCGGCCCTCGATGTACACCGGGCGGCCCTTGCGCAGGTACTCGCCGGCGACCTCGGCCTGGCGGTCGTACAGCACCACCGAGTGCCACTCGGTCTCCTCCTGGCGCTCGCCGCTGTCGCGGTTCTTCCAGTTGCGCGTGGTCGCGATGCGCAGGTTGCACACCGCCGCGCCGCTGGGCGTGTAGCGCACCTCGGGATCCTTGCCGAGGTTGCCGATGAGGATCACTTTGTTGACGCTGGCCATGGGCGCCTCCGGCGCTGCAGAACGGGGAGCGCTGCATTGTGCCGCAGCGGCCTGCACGCCCCGGATGGCGGCAAGTGCTGCTGCTATCGTCGCGCCATGCAGGAACGCCCGCCCGGCGACGAGCACCCCGACTTCTGGCGCAACCTGCGCCAGGAACTGGTCGGCGGCCCCCAGTGGATCGACCGCGCGGTGGTGCTGGCCTACGCGGTGGCCACCGGGCTGGTGGTGGTCGGCTGCACGCTGCTGTCGGAGTGGGCCTACGAGCTGTACATGCACGGCCGCGGCCTGCAACCGGCCGGCCCCTGGCTGGCGCTGCTGTGGACGCCGGCGCTGACGGTGGCCGTGCTGTGGGCTACGCGGCGTCTCGCGCCGGCGGCGATGGGCTCGGGCATCCCGCAGGTGATCGCCGCGCTCGACGCGCGCAGCGACGACGCGCGCGCGGGCTGGCTCGTGTCGCTGAAGGTCTCGCTGCACAAGACCTGGCTGGTCGCCGCCGGCATGCTCGCCGGGCTGTCGATCGGCCGCGAGGGTCCGACGGTGCAGATCGGCGCCGGCGTGATGCTGCACGCCCGACGCTGGCTGTCGCCCGGCGCCGGCGTCGACGCACACGACCTGATGGTCGCCGGCGCCGCCGCCGGCATCGCCGCGGCGTTCAACACGCCGCTGGGCGGCGTGATGTTCGCTCTCGAGGAGCTGTCGCGCCGGCGCGGGCTGTCGCACAGCGCGCTGGTCATCGTGAGCATCGTCACCGCCGGCCTGGTCGCGGTGTCGGTGTTCGGCAACATCACCTACTTCGGGCGGCTCGCGGTGCAGCGTCTCGACTGGGGGCTGTTCGGCCCGGGGCTGCTGGTGGCGCTGATCGCCGGGCTGGCCGGCGGACTGTTCTCGCGCCTGATCGTGGTGTCGATGCAGGGGCAGGGCGACCGATTCAGCCGCTGGCGGCGCGAGCACCCGCTGCGTTTCGCCGCCGGCTGCGCCTTCGGCGTGGCGCTGATCGGGCTGGTCACGCACGGCGCCACCGCCGGTGCCGGCGCGGCGGCGACGCGCAGCCTGCTCGAAGGCGACGCGCAGGGGCCGGCGGTGTACACCGTGCTCAAGTTCTGCGCCACCTGGCTGTCGGCGTGGACCGGCGTGCCCGCCGGCGTGTTCGCGCCGTCGTTGTCGATCGGTGCGGGCATCGGCCACGACGTCGCGGTGTTCGCCGGCGTCGGCGCCGAGCGCGCGATCCCGCTGATCGCGCTGGGCATGGTCGGCTTCCTCGCCGCGACGACGCAGGCGCCGATCACCGCCTTCATCATCGTGATGGAGATGGTCGCCGGCCACGCGATGGTGCTCAGTCTGATGGCCACCGCGCTGCTGTCCAGCGGCGTGTCGCGCATGGTCGCGCGGCCGATGTACGGCGAGCTGGCGTCGCTGCTGATGCCGTCGCCCGCCGTGCCGCCGCAGCGTGGTCAGGGCTCGCCGTCCCAGTAGTCGAGGTTGGCGTCGCAGCGCTGCAGCAGCACGTGGCCGGCAGCGTAGGCCATGGCCTTGCCCGAGTCGGGGTAGACGCACAGCTCGGGCTGCTCGCGCGTGCTGATGCTGAGGTAGCGCAGCGGGGCGTCCGAGGTGTTGACGAACTGGTGCGGGTACTCGGGCCCGGGCGGGATGAACACCACGTCACCAGCGCGCACCGGCAGCCTCTGCCCGGCCACGCGCAGCGTGCCCTCGCCCTCGAGGATCACGAACAGCTCCTCCTGCGCCAGATGGTAGTGGTACGGGCAGCCGCGTTTGCCCGGCGCGAGCACGTCGACGCCGGCGCCGAGCTTGCGCGCCGCGGTGCCTTCGGCGAGGCTGCCGCAGCGCGTGTCGTACAGCGGGTCGCGCTGCTGGCGCTGCAGCTCGACGTCGTCGACGTGGCGAATCAGCAGGCGCCGCAGCTCGGCGGGGTCGGCGCTCGTCGCGGGGGCGGGGTCGTCCATCGGTGAGGCTCCGGTCGGGAACGGGCCCGTAACATGACAGTCCCGCCTCGTGCTGTCCAGTGCCGATGACCCCCTCGCCCACCACGCCCACGACCCCCGCGCTGCAGGTGCTGCACGAGGTGTTCGGCTACGCGGCGTTCCGCGGCGAGCAGGCGCAGATCGTCGAACACGTGGCCGCCGGCGGCGACGCGCTGGTGCTGATGCCCACCGGCGGCGGCAAGAGCCTGTGCTACCAGGTGCCGGCGATCGTGCGCCATCGCGCCGGCCACGGCGTCGCGGTGGTCGTGAGCCCGCTGATCGCGCTGATGCACGACCAGGTCGGCGCGCTCGAGGAGGCCGGCGTGCACGCGGCGTTCCTCAACTCGACGCTGTCGGCCGACGAGGCGATGGCCACCGAGCGCGAGCTGCGCAGCGGCGCGCTGGTGCTGCTGTATGCCGCACCCGAGCGCGTGCTCACGCCGCGCTTGCTGGCCATGCTCGACGCGTTGCACGAGCGCGGCAGGCTGTCGCTGTTCGCGATCGACGAGGCGCACTGCGTCAGCCAGTGGGGGCACGACTTCCGCGAGGAGTACCTCGGGCTGTCGGTGCTGCACGAGCGCTACCCCGCGGTGCCGCGCGTCGCGCTGACCGCCACCGCCGACGCCGCCACGCGCGCCGACATCGTCGCGCGGCTGCAGCTCGGCGACGCGCGCACCTTCGTCGCCAGCTTCGACCGCCCGAACATCCGCTACGCCATCGTCGAGAAGGACGACCCGCGCCGCCAGCTGCTGCGCTTCCTGCGCGACGAGCACGACGGCGACGCCGGCATCGTCTACTGCGCCAGCCGCAAGAAGGTCGACGACACCGCCGAGTGGCTGCGCGCCGAGGGCATCGCCGCGCTGCCGTACCACGCCGGGCTCGACGCGCCGACTCGCCGCGCGCACCAGGACCGCTTCCTGCGCGAGGACGGGCTGGTGATGGTCGCGACGATCGCCTTCGGCATGGGCATCGACAAGCCCGACGTGC
>CAZUBF010000064.1:0-18821 GCA_964618555.1 uncultured Azohydromonas sp. | reverse complement strand
AGCCCTTGTGCACGCGGTAGGCGATCGCGCGGTCGTTGTACAGCGACGCGAACACCTCCTTCATCTTGGCCAGCACGTCGTCGATGCCGACGACGTTCAGGAAGGTCTCCTGCTGGCCGGCGAACGACGCGTCCGGCAGGTCCTCGGCGGTGGCCGAGGAGCGCACCGCGAACGACGCACCGGGCTGCCCGGCGGCCAGGCGCGCGAACTCGGCGCGCACCGCCGCCTCGAGGTCCGCCGGCAGCGGCGCCTCGACGACCCAGCGGCGGATCTCGGCGCCTGCGGCGGCCAGCGCACGCACGTCGTCGATGTTCAGGCCCGCCAGTCGCTGCTCGATCTTCGCGGTCAGCGCGTTGTGCCGAAGGAACTGGCGGTACGCGGTCGATGTGGTCGCAAAGCCGCCGGGCACGCGCACGCCCGAGGCGGCCAGTTGGCTGATCATTTCGCCGAGCGAGGCGTTCTTGCCGCCCACCGACTCGACGTCGGTCATTCTCAGCTGTTCGAACGGCACGACCAGGGCGGTCGCCAATGAGGTCGATGACATGCAAGCACTCCGTGATGACGAGGAACGGGGGCCATCGACCAGCCTGCGCGCAGCCCCGCCTCGAGGCGTCGGAGAGGTGTTCTTGATACGCGGGGGGGCATGTTGGCGCGCGGCGACGGCAATGGCCGGGATTCTAAGAAGGATTGCCTATGATGCGGCCGTGTCGTCAGCCGCATTTGCCACCATGCCCGACCGAAGCGTGTTCTTCGTCTCCGACGGCACCGGCATCACCGCCGAGACCTTCGGCAACTCGATCCTCGCGCAGTTCCCGATCAAGCCGCGCCACGTGCGCCGTCCCTTCGTCGACACCGTCGACAAGGCCTGGCAGGTGCGCCGCGAGATCGACGAAACGGCCGCACGCGAGGGCAAGTCGCCGATCGTGTTCGTCACGATGGTCGACCCGGCGACGCGCAGCGTGATCGACGACCCGGGCTGCCGCGGCATGGTGATGGACATGTTCCACACCTTCGTCGAGCCGCTCGAGCGCGAGTTCGGCGTCAAGTCGAACCACCGCATCGGGCGCTTCTCCGACGCCGCGCACAGCGAGGAGTACCACCACCGCATCGAGGCGATCAACTTCGCGCTGCAGCACGACGACGGCCAGTCGGCGCGCAATCTCGAAGCCGCCGACGTGATCCTCGTCGGCGTCAGCCGCAGCGGCAAGACGCCGACCTCGCTGTACCTGGCGATGCAGCACGGCATCAAGGCCGCCAACTACCCGCTGATCCCCGAGGACTTCGAGCGCGCCCGCCTGCCGTCGGCGTTGGCGCCGTACAAGGGCAAGTGCTTCGGGCTGACCATCGATCCCGAGCGGTTGTCGCAGATCCGCCACGAGCGCCGCCCCGGCAGCCGTTACGCGGCGATCGACAACTGCCGTTACGAAGTGCGCGAGGCAGAGTCGATGATGCGCCGCGAGGGCATCGCGTGGCTGAGCTCGACGCACAAGTCGATCGAGGAGATCGCCACCACGATCCTGCGCGACATCCGCCCCGACCGGCTGGTGTACTGACACGCCATGCGCGCCTCGCCGGTACCCTGGATCGACGACGACGCGACGCCGCTGCCGCCGACGTCGCAGGCGCTCGGCCCGGGCACGCTGGCGCCTGGCCTGCTTGCCGTCGGCGGGCGGCTGAGCCTGCAGCGGCTGCGCGAGGCCTACCGCCACGGCGTGTTCCCCTGGTTCTCGTCGGGGCAGCCGGTGCTGTGGTGGGCGCCCGACCCGCGCATGGTGCTGCCGGTGGCCGAGTTCCGCATCAGCCGCTCGCTGCGCAAGACGCTGCGCCGCTTCGTCGCCGACCCGCGCTGCACGGTGCGCATCGACGCCGCGTTCGAGCGCGTCATTGCCGAGTGCGCGCGCGTGCCGCGCGAAGGGCAGGACGGTACCTGGATCGTGCCCGAGATGATCTCCGCCTACGGCGACTGGCACGCGATGGGCGAGGTGCACAGCTTCGAATGCTGGGTCGACGGCGAACTCGCCGGCGGGCTGTACGGCGTCGCGCTGGGGCGCATGTTCTTCGGCGAGTCGATGTTCGCGCGGCGCACCGACGCGTCGAAGATCGTACTGGCGGCGCTGGTCGCCTTCTGCCGCGCGCATGGCATCGCGTGGATCGACTGCCAGCAGAACACCGCGCACCTGGCGTCGTTCGGCGCCCGCGAGGTGCCGCGCGCCGACTTCGAGCGCCACCTTTCCCGCACCCTGGGGGCCGCTCCGGTGTGCGATTGGACCTATCATGCCTCGCATTGGGCGCATCTCGGGCTGCGCGCAGCCGAGGCCGGCCCCACTTCCGACGACGACGCGTGACCCACCCGAAAGAGCTTCCGCTCGCCTCGCTGCAGTTTTACGCCACCGCGCCGTATCCGTGCAGCTACCTGCCGGGCCACCAGGCGCGCTCGCAGGTGGCCACGCCCAGTCACCTGATCCACGCCGACGCGTACTCGGGGCTGGTCGCCGCGGGCTTTCGCCGCTCCGGGCTGTTCACCTATCGCCCGTACTGCGACGGCTGCCGCGCCTGCGTGCCGTTGCGCATCCCGGTCGACCGTTTCCGCCCCAGCCGCAGCCAGCGCCGCGCCGCCATGGCGCACGCCGACCTGAAGGCGCGCGTGCTGCGGCTGTGTTTCGTGCCCGAGCACTACCAGCTGTACCTGCGCTACCAGGCCGGCCGCCACGCCGGCGGCGGCATGGACCACGACAGCGTCGACCAGTACACGCAGTTCCTGCTGCAAAGCCGCGTCAACTCGCGGTTGGTGGAGTTTCGCGAGCCGCGGCCCGACGGCTCGCCCGGTGCGTTGAAGATGGTCGCGATCCTCGACGTGCTCAACGACGGTCTTTCGGCGGTCTACACGTTCTACGACCCCGACCCCCGCGCCAGCTACGGCACCTACGGCGTGCTGTGGCAGGTCGCGCAGACGCGCCAGCTCAAGCTGCCGCACGTCTATCTCGGCTACTGGATCGCCGACAGCGCGAAGATGTCGTACAAGGCGCAGTTCCGCCCGCACGAGGTGTTCGTCGACGGGCGCTGGACGCTGCGCGCCTAGCCACTTCGGCGCGGGCGCCCCCGCGCCGAAGTGGCCGCGGGCGGCCTGCTAACCTGCGGCCATGCCGTCTTCCGTCGACGCCGCCGCCGCGGCGCCCGCCGTGGCCGTGGCGCCGCACATCGTCGCGCTGTCCTTGGCGCTGCTGCTGGGGCTGCAGCCGGTGGTCACCGACCTGTACCTGCCCGCGCTGCCGCAGCTCGCGCGCGACCTGCACGCGCCGATGGGCGCGACGCAGTTGACGATGTCGGCGCTGATCTTCGCGTTCGGCGTCGCGCAGCTCGTGTGGGGGCCGGTGGCCGACCGCTGGGGGCGCCGCCCGGTGCTGCTGGGCAGCCTGGCGCTGTTCACGCTGGCCAGCGTCGGCGCCGCGCTGGCCGGTTCGATCGAGGTGCTGGTCGGCTGGCGCGCCGCGCAAGGCGCGACGATGGCCGCCGCGGTGGTGTGCGCCCGCGCGATGGTGCGCGACCTGTACGAGCCGCAGCAGGGCGCGCACGTGATGTCCAAAGGTCTGTCGGGTCTCGGGCTGATCGCGCTGTCGAGCCCGTTGCTCGGCGGCGTGCTCGCCGCGTTCGGTGGCTGGCGCGCGGCACTGGGCGCGGTGGCGCTGATCGTCGCGGCGACGCTGCTGTTCGTCTGGCGCGCGCTGCCCGAGACGCACCACCGCCGCGACCCGCACGCCACGCGCCCCGGGCCGTTGTGGCGCGCCTCGCGCGGGGTGCTGCGCCACCCGACCTTCGTCGCCTGGACCGCGCTCACCTCGTGCACCTACGGCGGGCTGTTCACGATCCTCGCGTCGTCGCCGTTCGTCTACGTCGAAGTACTGGGCCTGAGCCCGGCGCTGTACGGGGTTGCGCTCGGCTCGGGCTCGATCGCCTACCTGGCCGGCACCGTCGTGTGCCGCCGCTGGCTGCGCCGCCACGGGCTGACCGGCGCGGTGCGCCGCGGCGGCGTGTTCACGCTCGCCGGCGGGCTGGGCATGGCGGCACTGGCGTTCGCCGGCGTCGGCTCGGTGTGGGCGATGCTGGTGCCGCACTGGCTGTTCCTTTTCGGCCACGGGATCCACCAGCCCTGCGGGCAGTCGGGCGCGATCGGCCCGTTCCCGCAGACCGCCGGGGTCGCCGCGGCACTGGGCGGGTTCGTGCTCGCGGCCACCGCATTCGTCGCCGGGCTGTGGCTCGGCGTCGCGCTCGACGACACGGTGCGCCCGATGGCCTACACCCTCGCCTTCTGGGCGCTCGCCACCGCCGCCGTCGCGTGGACGATGGTGCAGCGCCACGGCGCGCCGCACCTGGCCGCGCAGCGCGCCGCATGAGCCGGCCCGGGATGATGCCCGCGCCGCGCTGGATCGGCATCGCCGGGCCGACCGCCTCGGGCAAGAGCGCGCTGGCGCTCGAGCTGGCCACCGAGTGGACGGCGCATGGCCCGCAACCCGTCGAGATCGTCAGCGTCGACTCGGCGCTGGTCTACCGCGGCATGGACGTCGGCACCGCGAAACCCTCGCCGGCCGAGCGCGCGTGCGTGCCGCACCACCTGATCGACCTGATCGAGCCGTCGCAGTCGTACTCTGCGGCGCGGTTCGTCGCGGATGCGACGCGCTGCATCGCCGAGATCGCGGCGCGCGGCGCGCTGCCGCTGCTCGTCGGCGGCACGATGCTGTACTTCAAGGCGCTGATCGAGGGACTCGACACGATCCCCGCGGCCGATCCGGCGCTGCGCGCCGCGCTCGACGCCGAGGCCGCCGCGCACGGTTGGCCCGCGCTGCACGCCGAACTGGCGCGCGTCGACCCGGCCAGCGCGGCGCGCCTGGCGCCCCACGACGCACAGCGCATCCAGCGCGCGCTCGAGGTATGGCGCGCCACCGGGCGGCCCCTGTCGAGCTACCACCGCCGCAGCGCGGCGCCGGAGCGCGCGGCCGCGTTGGTCGCGCTCGAGCCGGCGTCGCGCGGCTGGCTGCACCAGCGCATCGCGCAGCGTTTCGCGGCGATGCTCGACGCCGGGCTGGTCGACGAGGTGCTCGCCCTTCGCGCTCGCGGCGACCTGCACGCGGGGCTGCCGTCGATGCGCTGCGTCGGCTACCGCCAGGTCTGGCAGGCCCTCGACGAGGGGCTGCAAGGCGACGCGTTGCGCGAACGCGTCGCCGCCACCGGGGTGGCGGCGACGCGCCAGCTCGCCAAACGCCAGCTGACCTGGCTGCGCGGCATGCCGCAGCGCCGCGTCGTCGCCTGCGACGCCGCCGACGTCGCCACGCGTCTGCGCGAGGCCGTTGCCGCCGCGGCGGGTGCATGACGTGGACGGGGCCCGCGTGGTGCTCGACGTGCGTGGCCTGGCCAAGGCCTACGGCGACGACGTGGTCTTTGCCGGCGTCGACCTGCAGGTGGCCGCCGGCGAGGTCGTCGCGCTGCTCGGCGAGTCGGGCGTCGGCAAGTCGACGCTGCTGAACTGCATCGCCGGGCTCGACCAGCCGGCGCGCGGCCAAGTGCGGGTCGATGGCGTCGACGTCGGTGCGCTCGCCGAACCGGCGCAGGCGGCATGGCGCCGCGCCGCGGTCGGCTTCGTCTTCCAGGCATTCCACGTGCTGCCGCACCTGACGGTGGGCGACAACGTCGCGCTGCCGCTGCTGCTGCTCGGCCGGCGCGACCCGGCACGGGTGGCGCGGATGCTGCACACCGTCGGCC
Source organism: uncultured Azohydromonas sp. (assembly GCA_964618555.1). GTDB lineage: Bacteria > Pseudomonadota > Gammaproteobacteria > Burkholderiales > Burkholderiaceae_C > Calidifontimicrobium. The sequence goes on along the minus strand of CAZUBF010000064.1, from coordinate 13,067 downwards.
TCGCGGGGTTCGAGCCGCGGCTGCCGCGCACGCTGTCGGGCGGCCAGCTGCAGCGCGTGGCCATCGCCCGCGCGCTGGTGCACGCGCCGCGCCTGCTGCTGGCCGACGAGCCCACCGGCAACCTCGACCCGGACACCGCCGCGCGCGTCGTCGAGCTGCTCGCTGCGCAGGTGCGCACCGCCGGCGCCGCGGCGCTGATGGTGACGCACTCGACGCAGGCGGCCGCGCACGCCGATCGCGTGCTGCGGCTGACCGCCGCGGGGATCGTCGCGGCATGAGCGCATCGGGCCACCGCCCCGCGCGCGCCGCGGCGCACGCCGTGCACAGGGGCAACCGATGAGCGCCGCCGGCGCCAACGTACCACTGCCCGCGCTGCTGGCCACGCTGGCCTGGCCCGAGTGGCGCCACCACCCGTGGCGCCAGGCCGCCGCGGTGCTGGCGGTCCTGCTCGGCGTCGCGCTGGCGTTTTCGGTGCACCTGATCAACGCGTCGGCGCTGTCGGAGTTCTCGGCGGCGGTGCGCGCCGCCAACGGCGAACCCGACCTGAGCCTGCGCGGCACGCAGCGCGAAGGCTTCGACGACGCGCTGTACGAGCGCGTGGCCAGCGCCGCCGGCGTTCGCGTGGCCAGCCCGGTGGTCGAGGCCGAGGCCCAGGCCCACGCCGCCGACGGTCGGCGCGTCGCGCTGAAGCTGGTCGGCGTCGACGCGCTGCGCGTCGCCGCGGTGGCACCGGGGCTGCTGCCGCGCGTCGACGCAGGCGGCGAGCGCAGCGCCTTCCTCGCCCCCGATGCGGTGTTCGTCAACCCCGCCGCGCGGCAGCGCCTGGCGCTGGCCGCGGGCGACACGTTGGCGCTGCAGGTCGGCCTGAGGCGCGTCGAGCTGCGCGTGGCCGGCCGCATCGCCGCCGGCGGGCTGCCGCTGGCGGTGCTCGACGTCGCGGCGGCGCAAGAGCTGCTGGGGTTCGACGGCCGCCTCGGCCGCATCGACCTGCGCCTCGAGCCCGGAGTCGACGCCGAAGCGTGGCTGCGCACGCTGGCGCTGCCGCCGGGTGTCGCCGCCGCCGCGCCGGACGCGGCGGCGCAGCGCGTGTCGAACCTGTCGCGTGCCTACCGTGTGAACCTGACGGTGCTCGCGCTGGTGGCGCTGTTCGTCGGCGCGTTCCTGGTGTTCTCGGTGCTCGCGCTGTCGGTGGCGCAGCGCACGCCGCAGCTCGCGCTGCTCGGCGTGCTCGCGCTGGCCGCGGCCGAACGGCGGCGGCTGGTGCTGGCCGAGTCGGCGCTGGTCGGCGCGCTCGGCGCCGCGCTCGGGCTGCTCGCCGGCACCGCGATGGCCATGCTGGCGCTGCGCTGGTTGGCCGGCGACCTGGGGGGCGGCTACTTCCCCGGCATCGCGCCGGCGCTGCAGTTCTCCTGGCCGGCAGCCGCGGCGTTCGGCGCCCTCGGCGTCGCCGCCGCGCTGGCCGGCGGCTGGGTGCCGGCGTGGCAGGCCAGCGCGCTAGCGCCGGCACAGGCGCTCAAGGGGCTGGGCGGCGTCGCGGGGCCCGCCGCGCATCCGGCCTGGGCAGCGGCGCTGCTGGCCGCCGGCGTGCTGCTCGCGCTGCTGCCGCCGTGGCGCGGAGTGCCGCTGGCCGCTTACGCGTCGGTGGCCGCGCTGCTGCTCGGTGGCATCGCTGGCGTGCCCATCGCGGTCGAAGCGGTGCTGGGGCGCTGGCGCCCGCGCCGGCACGCGCTGGCGCTGCTCGCGGTCGAGCGCGCGCGCCACGAGCGCCAGGTGGCGACCGTGGCGGTGGCCGGCGTCGTCGCCAGCCTGAGCCTGGCCGTGGCGCTGACGGTGATGGTGGCGAGCTTTCGCGACGGCGTCGCGCGCTGGCTCGACACCGTGCTGCCGGCCGACCTGTACGCGCGCACCGCTGCCACCAGCGCAGCCGCCGACACGGCATTCCTCGAACCGGGATTCGCCGACGCGGTGGCCGCGCTGCCCGGCGTCGCGCGCGTCGAGGCGTCGCGGTTGCGCGCGCTGCAGCTCGACGCCGTGCGACCCGCGGTGACGCTGATCGCCCGCCCGCTGCCCGCTGCCGCGCAGGCGCTGCCCCTGATCGACGTCCCGGCCCCGCCGCGCAGCGCACTGCCCGCCGTCTGGGTCAGCGAGGCGATGGTCGCGCTGTACGGCGCCGCCCCCGGCACGACGCTGTCGCTGCCGATCGGCCCGGGCGGCGCCGCGGTGGCCTTCGAGGTGCGCGGCGTGTGGCGCGACTACGCGCGCCAGTTCGGCGCGATCACCGTCGACGTCGACGACTACCGGCGCGCCAGCGGCGACACGCGCGTCAACGACCTCGCGCTGTGGCTCGCCGCCGGCGCGCGCGCCGACGCGGTGCAGGCCGCCGTGCGCAAGCTCACCCCCGACGAGGCGGCGCTCGAGTTCGCACAGCCCGGCGAGATCCGCGCCGCCTCGCTGCGCATCTTCGACCGCAGCTTCGCCGTCACCTACTACCTGCAGGCGGTGGCGATCGGCATCGGGCTGTTCGGGATCGCGGCGAGCTTCTCGGCGCAGGTGCTGGCGCGCCGGCGCGAGTTCGGGCTGCTGGTGCACCTGGGGCTGACGCGGCGGCAGATCGTCGGCGTGGTCGCCGGCGAAGGGCTGGCGTGGACCGGCGCCGGTGCGCTGGTCGGTCTGGCGCTGGGAATCGCGGTGGCGGTGGTGCTGGTCAAGGTCGTCAACCCGCAGAGTTTCCATTGGACGATGGAGCTGCTGCTGCCCTGGGGGCGGCTCGCGCTGCTCGCCGCCGCGGTCGGCGTGGCCGGCGGCGTCACCGCGGCACTGAGCGCACGCGCCGCGGCCGGCCGCGACGCGGTGCTCGCGGTCAAGGAGGACTGGTGACGATCGCACTCGCGCGCCGCCGGCTGCTGTTGGCGCTGCCCGCGCTGGCTGCCGGCCGCGCCGCCGCGGCGCCGACGGCCGAGGCGCCGCCGCGGGTCGCGCCGCGGCCGCTGCAGTTCCCGCGGGACTTCGGCGCTCACCCCGAGTTCCGCACCGAGTGGTGGTACGCCACCGGCTGGCTGCACGCCGAGGGCGCGGCACGCGATGCGCCGCCGCTCGGCTTTCAGCTCACGTTCTTCCGCACGCGCGCCGCGCACGCCGCGGCCTGGGCGGACAGCCGCAGCCGCTTCGCGCCGCGCCAGCTGCTGTTCGCGCACGCGGCGCTGACCGACCTGCGTGAAGGCCGCCTGCGGCACGCGCAGCGCATCGCGCGCTGGACGGGCGATGCGCGGGCCGCACCGGCCGCCGCGGCGCACGACGACACGCGCGTGCACCTGGGCGACTGGCGCCTGGCACGTGACGGCGAGCCCGAACGCAGCCGCTACCTCGCGCGGCTGGGCGATGCCGACGCCGGCTTCGCCTTCGAGCTCGAGCTCGCCACCACCCAACCGCTGCTGCTGCAGGGCGACGCCGGCTTCAGTCGCAAGGGCCCCGACCCGTCGCAGGCGAGCCACTACTACAGCCAGCCGCAGCTGGCGGTGCTCGGGAGGCTGCAGCTCGGCGCGGTGTCGACCGCGGTGCACGGACGCGCCTGGCTCGACCACGAATGGAGCGAGACGCTGCTGCACCCCGAGGCCGTCGGTTGGGACTGGATCGGCATGAACCTCGACGACGGCGGCGCACTCACGGCGTTCCGGCTGCGCCGCGCCGACGGCAGCGCGGTGTGGGCCGGTGGGAGCTTCCGCCGCGCCGGTGGCGTGGCACGCAGCTTCGACGCCGCTGCGGTGCACTTCTCGCCCGGGCGGCGCTGGACCAGTGCGGCCACGCGCGCGAGCTACCCGGTGCAGTGGCGCGTCGACACCCCGGCCGGAACCTTCCAGGTCCAGGCGCTGCTCGACGCGCAGGAACTCGACAGCCGGGGTTCGACCGGCGCCGTTTACTGGGAGGGCCTGAGTGAGCTGCGCGACGCGGGCGGCCGCCGCGTCGGTGCCGGCTACCTCGAGATGACCGGATACGCGGCGCCGCTGCGGCTGTGAACGATCGGGTCCGACCTACACCGGACCGGCCGGACGGCGGTCACCGACCGACGAGTCCGCCGGCGCGCGACCGTAGGGCGCCGGCGCGCAGCGCACGCAGTTGCGCCCGGCCTGCTTGGCGGCATACAGAGCGACGTCGGCATCGTGCACCAGCGCGTCGAGCGTGGCGTGCGTGTGGTTCGCCGCCGCGACGCCGACCGACACCGTGACCTTCAGCGGCTCGCCCTGCCAGTCGACGCGCAAGTCGCCGACGTGAACGCGGATGCGCTCGGCCACGTCGAGTGCGCCCAGCGGGTCGGTGTGCGGCAGGAACACCACCAGCTCGTCGCCGCCGAAGCGCGCCGGAAGGTCGGCCTGACGCAGCGCCTGCGAGATCACGCGCGCGATCTCGCGCAGCACGTTGTCGCCGGCCGCGTGGCCGTGGCTGTCGTTGATGGCCTTGAAGTCGTCGACGTCGACGAGCAGCAGCGCGGCGTCGGTGTCGTAGCGACGGCACTGCGCCCACACGCGAGCCGCCTCGGTCGTGAAGTGGCGCCGGTTCGGCAGCCCGGTGAGTTCGTCGCACGTGGCGGCCACCGCGAGCCGCCGCCGCGCCAGCTCGAGCCGGTACGCCAGATGCACGATCACCCCACCGGCCACCGGCGCCGTCAGCAGCACACACGCGGCGGCGACGGCCACCGCCAGCCCCACGTCGCCGCCGCCCAGCGCGACCAGCGCCGCCGCCAGCGACACGGTCGCGGCAAGGATCAGCGCGGTGAGCAGCGCCGTCGCCCGCCACGGGCCCAGGCGCACGACGAGGCGACCCAGACGGGGCAGCCAGGACGGGTCGTTCGGGGAGTCGGTCATCGAAGCCGCCGGGCGGCCTGTGCCGCACCGACAGCCGATTCGACCACAAAGCGGGCGCCGCCACGAGCGCCGGGCGCGCACGACCCCCACGGTCGGGCGGGGTGCGCCGTTCGTCGGCGCACCCGATGCGCCCGGCGTCGGCCGGGGCGCACGCTCGCGCCGCCTACACTGCGCCCCCATGACGGCCACGACACGGCGCGAACGCCTCGCGACCACCGCCGACGACGCGCCGCCCGCGCAGCGGGTGCGCTCACTGTCGGGACTGCTGCCGTTCCTGCGGCCGTACCGCGGGCGCATCGCACTGGCGCTGCTGTTCCTGCTGCTGGCCGCCGGCACCACGCTGCTGTTTCCCCTGGCGCTGAAGTCGCTGATCGACGAAGGACTGGTGCGCGCCGATCCGGGCGAGCAGCTGATGGCGCTGCGCGGCCACTTCCTCGCGCTGTTCGCGGTGGGCGCGGCGCTGGGGCTGCTCTCGGGCGCGCGCTTCTACATGGTCACCTGGCTCGGCGAGCGCGTCACCGCCGACCTGCGCAACGCGGTGTACCGCCACGTCGTGCAGCAAAGCCCCGCGTTCTTCGAGACCACGCAGACCGGCGAGGTGCTCAGCCGCCTGACGACCGACACCACGCTGGTGCAGACCGTCGTCGGATCGAGCCTGAGCCTGGGCCTGCGCAACGCGGTGATGGGCGCCGGCGCGCTGGCGATGCTGGTCGTCACCAACCCCTGGGTGATGTCGCAGGTGCTCGGCATCCTGGTGCTCGTCGTGCTGCCCAGCCTGTACTTCGGGCGGCGCGTGCGCAAGCTCAGCCGCGCCAGCCAGGATCGCGTGGCCGACACCAGCGCGATCGCCGCCGAGGTGCTCAACGCGGTTCCGGTGGTGCAGAGCTACACGCAGGAGCGCCGCGAGGCCGAACGCTTCGACCGCGCCACCGAGGCCGCGTTCGACACCGCCCGCAGGCGCACGCGGGTGCGTGCGCTGCTCGTCGCGTTCATGATCAGCGCCACGTTCGGCGCGCTGTTGTGGGGCCTGTACCAGGGCACGCAGGCCGTGATGGCCGGGCGCATCAGCGCTGGCCACCTCGGGCAGACGGTGGTGTTCGTGATCATCCTCGTCGGCTCCGTGGCGGTGCTGTCCGAGGTGTACGGCGATCTGCTGCGCGCGGCCGGCGCCACCGAGCGCCTGATGGAGCTGCTCGCCGCGCGGTCGCCGGTGGCCGACCCGCCGCACCCGGTGACGCTGCCGCAGGCGCGCGGCGGCTCGGCGGTGACGTTGCGCGGCGTGACCTTCCACTACCCGTCGCGCCCGCAGCACGCGGCGCTGGCCGACGTCGACCTCGACGTGCGCCCCGGCGAGACGGTGGCGGTGGTCGGCCCGAGCGGCGCCGGCAAAAGCACGCTGTTCCACCTGCTGCTGCGCTTCTACGACGCGCAGCGCGGCACCGTCGCGGTCGACGGCGTGCCGGTGGACCGCGTGGCGCTGGCCGTGCTGCGCCAGCGCATCGGCATCGTGCCGCAGGACAGCACCGTGTTCAGCGCCGACGCGATGGACAACATCCGCTACGGCCGCCCCGACGCCAGCGACGACGAGGTGATCGCGGCTGCGAAGGCGGCTTTCGCGCACGACTTCATCGTCGCATTGCCCGACGGCTACCGCACCTTCCTCGGCGAGCGCGGCGTGCGCCTGTCGGGCGGGCAGCGCCAGCGCATCAGCATCGCGCGCGCGATGCTGAAAAATCCGCCGCTGCTGCTGCTCGACGAGGCCACCAGCGCCCTCGACGCCGAGAGCGAGCGCATGGTGCAGGCCGCGCTCGAGGCGGCGATGGCCGACCGCACCACCCTCGTCATCGCGCACCGGTTGGCCACCGTGCAGCGCGCCGACCGCATCGTCGTGCTCGACGCCGGACGCATCGTCGACACCGGCACGCACGCCGCGCTGGTGGCGCGCGGCGGGCTGTACGCGCGGCTCGCGTCGATGCAGTTCGGCCTCGAGTCGGGCGGCTGAGGCCGGCGCCGCGGCGTGTCGGACGTGGACTACGCCGCGTCGCCGCGGCGTCCGACACGGAGGGATCGCGCCACGGTCGTACGATGCGGGCACCGCGGCCGGCGAGCCGCCGGCATCCAGCCCCTGAGGAGTCCCACGATGAAACGTCATCCCGCCACCCCCCTCGCCGTCGCAGCGGCGGCCGCCGTGCTGGTTCTGGCCAGCGGTTGCGAGTCGATGAGTGAACGCCAGCGCGGCACCGCCACCGGCGCGGGCATCGGCGCGGTCGCCGGGGCCGTGATCGGCTCGGCCACCGGCGGCAGGACCGGCACCGGCGCCGCGGTGGGTGCCGCGGTGGGCGCCGTGGCCGGCAACCTGTGGTCCAAGCGCATGGAGGACAAGCGCCGCGAGATGGAGCGCGCCACCGCCGGCACCGGCGTCGAGGTCGTGCGCACCGGAGACAACCAGCTCAAGCTCGAGGTGCCCAGCGACATCTCGTTCGCGGTCAACAGCGCAGCCATCGAGCCGCGCCTGCGCCCGGTGCTCGACGCGTTCGCCAACGGGCTCGGCAGCGAGCCGCAGATGCGCGTGCGCGTCGTCGGCCACACCGACAACACCGGCAGCGACGCGATCAACGACCCCCTGTCGCTGCGCCGCGCCGAGAGCGTGCGCGACTACCTGAGCGACCGCGGCGTGGCCGCCAGCCGCGTCGAGGTGTCGGGCCGCGGCTCGCGCGAGCCGGTGGCGACCAACGACACCGCCGAGGGCCGCGCGAAGAACCGGCGCGTCGAGATCTTCCTGCGCGACATGCAGACCGCCGGCTGACGCGGCGCCGGCGGCCGCGCAGCGGCGCGCATGGCATGATCGCGGCCTGCCCGCGGCGCCCGGCGCGCCGCGCCCTGCTGCCTTCGTTTGCGCCCCTTGACCGTGTCGATGCCCGCCGCCGGCGAGCGCCCCGTGCGCTCGCAGTACGAAGATTTCATGCGCCACGTCTACGTGCACGGCGTGGCCAAGTCCGACCGCACCGGCACCGGCACGCGCAGCGTGTTCGGCCACCAGATGCGCTTCGACCTGGCCGAAGGTTTCCCGCTGGTGACCACGAAGAAGGTGCACCTGAAGAGCATCGTGCTCGAACTGCTGTGGTTCCTGCGCGGCGACTCCAACGTGCACTGGCTGCAGGAACGTGGTTGCACGATCTGGGACGAGTGGGCACGCCCCGACGGTGAACTCGGACCGGTGTACGGGGTGCAGTGGCGCAGTTGGCCGACGCCCGACGGCGGCCACGTCGACCAGATCGCGCAGGTGGTGCAGCAGCTGAAGACCGATCCCGACAGCCGGCGCATCGTCGTCAGCGCATGGAATGTCGCGGACCTGCCGAAGATGGCGCTGGCGCCTTGCCACGCGTTCTTCCAGTTCTATGTCGCCGGGGGCCGGCTGAGCTGCCAGCTGTACCAGCGCAGCGCCGACATCTTCCTCGGCGTGCCGTTCAACGTCGCCAGCTACGCACTGCTGACGCTGATGCTCGCGCAGCAGTGCGACCTGCAGCCCGGTGACTTCATCTGGACCGGCGGCGACTGCCACATCTACAGCAACCACTTCGAGCAGGTCGAGGCGCAGCTCGCGCGCGTGCCGCACGCGTACCCGGTGATGCGGCTGCGCCGGCGCCCGCCGTCGATCTTCGACTACGAGCTCGACGACTTCGAGCTGCTCGACTACCGCCACCATCCGGCGATCAGGGCGCCGGTCGCGGTGTGAGGTCGCCGCCGGGGTCGTCCGCGCCGACGGTCGGCGACGGCGTGCCGCAGGCCGCCGCGGCGCCGAGAGGCCGCCTCGGTGAAGCGCGGCCGGGGGGTCGCGGGCGTGACGCGGATGATGCGACGACGCGCGAAGGCGCCGTGACCCGCCGGCCCGCGGTCGTCGCGCTGATCGCCGCGGTGGCGCGCAACGGTGCGATCGGCCGCGACAACAACCTGCTGTGGCGCGAGCCGCAGGATCTGGCGCACTTCCGCCAGGCCACGCTGGGCTGCCCGGTGGTGATGGGCCGTCGTACCTGGGACTCGCTGCCACCGCGCTTCCGCCCGCTGCCCGGCCGGCGCAACGTGGTCGTCACGCGCAATCCGCACTGGCACGCCGACGGTGCCGAGGCCGCGGCGTCGCTGGCCGACGCGCTGGCGCGGCTGGCCGGCACGCCCAAGGTGTTCGTCATCGGCGGCGCGCAGCTGTACGCCGCCGCGCTACCCTGGGCCGACGAGATGGTGCTGACCGAGATCGACGCCGACCTCGACGGCGATACGCACTTCCCGCCCTGGGACCGCGCCGACTTCGACGAGATCGCACGCGAGCCGCGCACCTGCCGCGACGGCACGCGCTTTGCCTTCGTCACGTACCGGCGACTTCGTCGCGGCAGCGCAGAATCGCCCCCATGACGGCCCTCGACGACCCCACCCACGACCACGAGATCGGCAGCCGCCGCATCGCCCCGGGAAGCACACGCGACACCACGCGCATCGACGACGTGCGCATCGACGCGGTGCGCCCGCTGATCACGCCCGCACTGCTGCAGGAGAAGCTGCCGGTGCTCGAGGCGGCGCTGATGCTGGTCGAGGACACCCGCGCGCAGGTGGCCGCGGTGCTCGACGGCCGCGACGACCGGCTGCTCGCGGTGGTGGGCCCCTGCTCGATCCACGACCACGACCAGGCGCTGCAGTACGCCGCGCGGCTGAAGGCGCTGGCCGACGAGCTCGCCGGCGAGCTGCTGGTGGTGATGCGCGTGTACTTCGAGAAGCCGCGCACCACGGTCGGCTGGAAGGGTTACATCAACGACCCGCACCTGGACGGGACGTTCGCCATCAACGAGGGCCTGGAGCGCGCACGCCGGCTGCTGCTCGACGTGCTGGCGCTGGGCCTGCCTGCCGGCACCGAGTTCCTCGACCTGCTGAGCCCGCAGTTCATCAGCGACCTCGTCAGCTGGGGCGCGATCGGCGCGCGCACCACCGAGAGCCAGAGCCACCGCCAGCTGGCGTCGGGGTTGAGCTGCCCGGTCGGGTTCAAGAACGGCACCGACGGCAGCGTCAAGGTGGCGGCCGACGCCATCGTCGCCGCGCGTGCGCCGCACGCCTTCATCGGCATGACCAAGATGGGCCAGGCCGCGGTGTTCGAAACGCGCGGCAACCCGCACTGCCACGTGATCCTGCGCGGCGGGCGCGAGCCGAATCACGATGCCGAACACGTCGATGGCGCCTGCGCGCTGCTGCGCGCGGCGGGGCTCGGCGAGCGGCTGATGGTCGACTGCAGCCACGCCAACAGCCGCAAGGACCACCGCCGCCAGGCCGACGTGGCGCGCGACCTGGCCGCGCAGCTGCGCGCCGGCGAGCGGCGCATCGCCGGCGTGATGATCGAGAGCCACCTGCACGAAGGCCGCCAGGACCTGGTGCCCGGCCAGCCGCTGCGCCGGGGCGTGTCGATCACCGACGCGTGCCTGGGGTGGGAGCAGACCGAACCGGTGCTGCGCGAGCTGGCGCAGGCGGTGCTGGCCAGGCGACGCGCCCGCTGAGCGGGCCCGGGAGCGTGAACGTCGCGCCCGGCCGGCCCCGGGGTCCATCGACGGTCAGGCGCCCACCGCCGCGGTTCGCCACGCGCCGGTGGCCGCCCTGGCAGGTCGATGCACTGCGGGCGATAGACTGCGCCCGCAGTGACCTGCGCTCGATGGCGGATCACGCCGCCACCTCGCCCGCCCCATGGCCCGCATAGACGACGAACTCGACACCTACCTGCTGCAGGCAGCCGGCATCGGCCGCGCCGCACTGAACCTCAAGTGCGCGCTGGGCGTGGTCACGCTGGGCTGGCTGCTCGTCGTGGCCTTCGACCAGCTGGGCAAGAAGTCGCACGGCTGGGCGTACGCGCTGCCCGCGGTGACGCTGGTGGTGTGGCTGGGCCAGCAGGGCTCGTACGCCGCGCTGGCGCTGGCCGCGGCGATCTACGCGGCGGGCTGGATCAACGCGAACCAGGTGCTGTCGCGCATCGAACGCCGCGCCCATGCGCGCGTTGCACAGCTGACGCAGGACATCGACGCGGCCCCCGGCGCCGACGCGCTGCTGCAGCGCGGTGCGACGCTGGCCAAGGTGCTGCACCGGCACGACGACGCCGCCGCCGACTTCGAGGCGGCGCTGCGTCTGGGCGGCGGGCCGCGCCGCTGGCTCAACCTGGCCGGCGTGCAAGCCTGCGCCGCCGGCCGGCATGCGCTGGGCGTGCGGCTGTTCGAGCGCGCGCTGGAAGTGGACGGCGAGGAGTCGCTGGTCGCGCAGATCGGCAGGAACCGCGACACCGCGCGCAAGCTCGCGCAGTCGTCGTGACCCGATCCACGCCGGACGGGCACACCCGCCGAGGACACGCACAGCCGGAAGTCCCGATGCGGCGAGGCGCGCGTGGGCCTCGACGGCGGCCATGCCGCGAGGCGGAAGCTGACGGAATCGAGCCGGTGGCGAGCGATGCCATGCAGTGCCCGGTGCCGCGGTCCGTCGATGCGTGGCGCCTTCACTGCCGCTGCAGCCGCGCCGTGGTCGGGCGGCACCCGAAGCAACCGGCGCGGCAGGCACAATGGGCCGTGACGCGATGACGCTTCGTGCCGCCCGAGGCGTGGCCAGCCCACGATGCCGGATTGCCGGCCACTGATCTGCACCGGATCTTCAGTCTCATGCGACTCGCGACCTGAAAGAGACGCGGCGTCCCGGGTCATCCCAGGGCATCTCGCGTTTCTTGCGGATCAAGGACTTGGGTTGTGCCGGTGTCTCTTGAAGTCCACCAACAACCCACCCAATCCGATCATCCCGGGGGTAGTTTTGGCGGTACTGTTTGGGCTGCGAGTGCAGACTTGTCGATGTTGAGTGCTGTAAAGGTCAAGACCGCGAAGCCCGCGGAGCGCGCCTACAAGCTGGCCGACGGCGGTGGGCTGTTCCTGCTCGTCCAGCCGAACGGGTCGAAGCTGTGGCGCTACAAGTTTCGGATCGGCGGCGTCGAAGGCTTGCAGGCGCTGGGCGCCTTTCCCGAGGTCGGCCTGGCTGACGCGCGTGCTGCGCACACGGCGTCGAGGCACCTCGTCGCCAAGGGTATCAACCCCGTGCATGCGCGACGCGCCGCGCTCCAGTCGCGTGCGTTCGACGACGTGCGGCGAACGAAGGAGAGCTTCGAAGCGGTGTATGGGGAGTGGGACGAAGCGACCAGCGCCGCGCTGAGCGCGGGCACCGCAGTGCAGCGCCGACGCGAGATCGAGAAAGACTTGCTTCCCACCTTCCAAGGGCGAAGTGTCGCGTCGGTCACACGGCTCGAGCTGACGATGGCGCTCAAGGCAGTCGAAGCGCGAGCGCCGGAAGTGGCTCGCAACCTGCGAAATCACCTGTGGCGCATCTTCGAGTACGCGATCGACACGGGGCTGATCGAGGACAACCCGGTGCCGCCGGTGCGCGTGCTGCGCAAGCGCAACCAGCAGAACCACCCTGCCCTGGACTCGAAGCGCTTGCGCGACTTCCTGTGCCAGCTCGATGTCACCGACTCGCTCAACATCGAGACGCGCGTCGCGATGCGGCTTGTCGTGCTCACCGCGTGCCGCAAGAACGAAGTGGTCGGCGCGCGGTGGAGCGAGTTCGACCTTGCTGCCGCCACGTGGGAGATTCCTGCCGAGCGGATGAAGGCGCGGCGCGCACATTGGGTGCCGCTGTCGCGGCAAGCTGTTGCCGCGTTGCGCAAACTGAGGAAGATCGTGCCCGACGAGAGCGCCCTGCTGTTCCCCAACCGCGTCGATCCAACGCGGCCGATGGCAGACAGGAGCTTGAACGCAGTCATGGAGCGGCTCGGCTACAGCGGCATCGGCACGCCGCATGGCATGCGCGCCGCATTCAGCACGCACTTCAACTCCGCGGGCGCGAGCGTCGATGTCATCGAACACTGCCTCGCGCACGTACCAGCGAACCGAGTGCGTGCAGCATACAACCGGCATCAGTACCAAGAGGAACGACGGGCGATGCTCCAAGCGTGGGCAGACTTCCTCGATGACAGCAGGTAGTGAGGTGCTCAACGCTCGCTTCCGCTCACTTTGCGATCATCCGGGCCAAGTTATCGAGCGTGCGCCTTCGACCCTGAGCCGTCCCTGACGGCGCTTCGAGGCTGACTCTTAGCATGTTGACGCCGACCGAAAATTGACCAGCAAAGCCAGGTGATGCCGACCGAAAACT
>CAZUBF010000063.1:0-18887 GCA_964618555.1 uncultured Azohydromonas sp. | reverse complement strand
GCATGGGCGGCGCGCAGCCGCTGGCGGCGAGCTTCGCGGGTGCATGCAGCCTGAACATCGAGTGCCAGCAGTCGCGCATCGACTTCCGGCTGCGTTCGCGCTACCTCGACGAGCAGGCGAGGGACCTCGACGACGCGCTGGCGCGCATCGCGACCTACACCGCCGAAGGCCGGGCGGTCTCGATCGGACTGCTCGGCAACGCCGCCGAGATCCTGCCCGAACTCGTGAAGCGCGCGCGGGCCGGCGGCATGAAACCCGACCTCGTGACCGACCAGACCAGCGCGCACGACCTCGTCAACGGCTACCTGCCGGCGGGCTGGACCGTCGAGGCGTGGAAGGCGGCGCAGGCGGACGCGAACCAGCATGCCGCGCTGCGCGACGCCGCCGCGGCCAGTTGCGCGGTGCACGTCCAGGCGATGCTCGACTTCCAGACGATGGGCGTGCCCACCGTCGACTACGGCAACAACATCCGTCAGGTCGCCTTCGATGCCGGTGTGAAGAACGCGTTCGACTTCCCCGGCTTCGTGCCGGCCTACGTGCGGCCGCTGTTCTGCCGCGGCAAGGGGCCGTTCCGCTGGGTCGCGCTGTCGGGTGATCCGGACGACATCCGCAAGACCGACGCGAAGATGAAGGAACTGTTCCCCGACGACGCGCACCTGCACCGCTGGCTCGACATGGCCGGCGAGCGCATCGCGTTCCAGGGCCTGCCGGCGCGCATCTGCTGGATCGGCCTGGGCGAGCGGCATCGCGCCGGCCTCGCGTTCAACGAGATGGTGCGCACCGGCGAGCTGAAGGCGCCGATCGTGATCGGCCGCGACCACCTCGACAGCGGCTCGGTGGCCAGCCCGAATCGCGAGACCGAGAGCATGAAGGACGGCAGCGACGCGGTGTCGGACTGGCCGCTGCTGAACGCGCTGCTGAACACCGCCGGCGGGGCGACCTGGGTCAGCCTGCACCACGGCGGCGGGGTCGGCATGGGCTACTCGCAGCACGCCGGCGTCGTCATCGTCTGCGACGGCACCGACGCCGCGGCCAGGCGCATCGAGCGCGTGCTGTGGAACGACCCCGCCACCGGCGTGATGCGGCATGCCGACGCCGGCTACGACGACGCGGTGGCCTGCGCACGCGAACACGGCCTGACACTGCCGATGGTCGGGGCATGAACGCGACCGGCTCGCTCCCAGGCGCTCGTGGCGCGGCACGCCGCGTGCGGGGTCGTCCGGCGCGCACGCCGGGCCGAACCCAGGCGTTCATCGTGCGGCACACCGTGCGCAGGGTCGTCCAGTGACCGTGCCGCCGCAGCTGGCGATCCGCCCCGGCGCGCTGTCGCTCGACGACTTGCAGGCGGTGCACCGCGGTGGCGTCGCGCTCGCGCTCGATGCCGCGGCGCACGCGGCCATCGCCGCCAGCGCCGAACTGGTGCAGCGCGCCGCGGCCGGGCACGACCCGGTCTACGGCGTCAACACCGGGTTCGGCAAGCTCGCGTCGACGCGCATCGGCGAGGCCGACCTGGCGACGCTGCAATTGCACCTGATCCGCTCGCACAGCGTCGGCGTCGGCGAGCCGCTGGCCGCGCCGGTCGTGCGCCTGATGCTGGCGCTGAAGGCGGCCAGCCTGGCGCGCGGCCACTCGGGCGTGCGGCCGCGGGTGATCGACACGCTGCTCGCGGTGCACAACGCCGGCCTGGTGCCGTGGGTGCCCTGCCAGGGTTCGGTCGGCGCGTCGGGCGACCTGGCGCCGCTGGCGCACATGACGCTGGCGTTGATCGGCGAGGGCGAGTTCGCCATAGACGGGCGGCGCGTGCCGGCGCGCGACGTGCTCGCCGGGCACGGCATCGCGCCGCTGGCGCTCGCGGCCAAGGAAGGTCTTGCGCTGATCAACGGCACGCAGACCTCGACCGCGCTGGCGCTGCACGCCCTGTTCGCGTTCGAGCCGGTGCTCGAGAGCGCGCTGGTGGTGGGGGCGCTGACGGTCGACGCGGCGCGTGGCAGCGACGGTCCGTTCGACCCGCGCATCCACGCGCTGCGCGGCCAGCCGGGGCAGATCGACGTCGCCGAGTACTACCGCCGCCTGCTCGAAGGCAGCGCGATCCGCGCCAGCCACCGCGACGGCGACGACCGCGTGCAGGACCCGTACTGCCTGCGCTGCCAGCCGCAGGTCGTCGGCGCCTGCCTCGACCAGCTGCGCCACGCCGCGCTGGTGCTTCTGCGCGAGGCCAACGCGGTCACCGACAACCCGCTGGTGTTCGTGCATCGAGCCGCAGTCGACGATGCGGATCCCACGGTCGCGGCGGATCCGGTCTCGCCGGTCCGCCCGCGGCGCACCCCGGGAGCGGCGCCGGGGGCCGCCCGCTTTGCAGGAGAGCTCATCTCCGGCGGCAACTTCCACGCCGAGCCGGTGGCGCTGGCCTGCGACGCGATGGCCACCGCCATCGCCGAGGTCGGCGCGATCGCCGAGCGGCGCATCGCGATGCTCATCGACGCGGGCGTGTCTCGGCTGCCGCCGTTCCTCGCCGCCGACGCCGGGCTGAACAGCGGCTTCATGATCGCCCACGTCACCGCGGCGTCGCTGGCCAGCGAGAACAAGTCGCTGGCGCACCCGGCCAGCGTCGACAGCCTGCCCACCAGCGCGAACCAGGAGGACCACGTCTCGATGGCGACCTTCGCGGCGCGCCGGCTGCAGCCGATGATCGCCAACGTCGCGCGCATCCTGGGCATCGAGCTGCTTGCCGCGGCGCAGGGCATCGAGTTCCTGCGCCCGCTCACCAGTTCGGCGCCGCTCGAATCGGTGCATGCCCTGCTGCGCAAGACCTGCGCGCCGATGCACCATGACCGGTATGTCGCGCCCGACATCGAGCACGCGGCGGCGCTGGTCGCCGGCGGCGATCTGGCGCGCATCTTGCGAACCCTGCCGGCGTTGCCGGCGTTGTGGATTCCGGCCTGACCCCATCCCCACCCCGTTTGCCTGGAGCACTGCATGAACAAGACCCTCGCCACCCTCGCCGTCGCCGCCGCCTTCGCCGCCGGCGCGCAGGCGCAGGAGACCAAGGTGACGATCGCGATGTCGGGCTGGACCGGCTTCGCCCCGTTGACGCTGGCCAAGGAGGCCGGGCTGTTCAAGAAGCACGGCCTGGACGTGACGATCAAGAAGATCCCGCAGAAGGACCGCCACCTGGCAATCGCCTCGGGCGACGTGCAGTGCGCGGCCACCACCGTCGAGACCTGGATCGTCTGGAACGCCAACGGCGTCGCCACTACCCAGATCTTCCAGCTCGACAAGAGCTACGGCGCCGACGGCATGGTCGTCAAGCCGAACATCCAGAAGATCGCCGACCTGAAGGGCAAGACCGTGGCCGCCAGCGCGCCGGGCACCGCGCCGTACTTCACGCTGGCCTGGTTCCTGCGGGAGAACGGGCTGAGCCTGAAGGACGTCACCGTCGTCAACCTCGAGCCGCAGGCGGCGGCCAGCGCGATGATCGCCGGCACGGGCAACCTCGACGCCGCGATGACCTACGAGCCCTACCTGGGTGCGGTGCGCGCCAAGCCCGAGGCCGGCAAGATCATCGCCACCACGCTCGACTACCCGATGATCATGGACACCTTCGGCTGCACGCCGAAGTTCCTGGCCGACAACCCGAAGGCGGCGCAGGGACTGACCAACGCCTACTTCGACGCGCTCGAGATGATCAAGGCCGAGCCGCAGAAGAGCTTCGGCGTCATGGGCGCCGACGTCAAGCAAAGCGCCGAGCAGTTCGAGGCGTCGCAGAAGTACCTGCGCTGGCAGGATCGCGAAGCCAACCGCAAGTTCTTTGCCGGCGAGCACGCGACGTTCAGCAAGAAGGCCGCCGAGGTGCTGCTCGAGGCCGGGATCATCCGCCAGATCCCCGACCTGTCGAAGCTCGCCGACCCGCGCTTCGTGCAGTGAGCGCGTAGCCGCGCGCACACCCGGCGTCGATCCCGACGCCGTGCCACCGCCTGGCACGGGTCGGGGGCTGGCGTGCCACGCCCGAGGAGTCCATGATGAGCGTCGTTCCCGCACCGGCCGCGGCCACCGCCCGCACCGGCTCCCGCCCCGGCGCGCCGCCGCGCCGTCCGACCCGTTCCTTCGCGATGAAACCGCTCGCGCCCGTCGCTCCCGTCACGCGCATCGTTCTCGGCGTGTCTTTTTTCGTGCTGTTCGTCGCGCTGTGGGCGCTGGCCACCTTCGGCGGCTTCGTGTCCAAGACCTTTCTCGCCGACCCGCTGACGATGCTGGCCAGCGGCTGGCGGTTGCTCGCCGAGTACAACTTCGCGCACGACATCGGCATGACGGTGTGGCGCGTCGTCGGCGGTTTCGTGATCGCTGCCGCGATCGCGCTGCCGCTGGGCGTGCTGATGGGCGCCTACAAGCCGATCGAGGCCTTCTTCGAGCCCTTCGTCAGCTTCGCGCGCTACCTGCCGGCGTCCGCGTTCATCCCGCTGCTGATCCTGTGGGCGGGCATCGGCGAGTCGCAGAAGCTGGCGGTCATCTTCATCGGCAGCTTCTTCCAGCTGGTGCTGATGATCGCGGTGGCGGTGGGCAACGCGCGGCGCGACCTGGTCGAGGCGGCGTACACGCTGGGCGCGAGCGACCGCACGCTGGTGGCGCGCGTGCTGATCCCCGGCGCGGCGCCCGAGATCGCCGAGATCCTGCGCATGGTGCTCGGCTGGGCCTGGACCTACGTCATCGTCGCCGAGCTGATCGGCGCCTCGAGCGGCATCGGCCACATGATCACCGACAGCCAGGCGCTGCTGGCGACCGACCAGATCATCTTCGGCATCATCGTCATCGGCCTGATCGGGCTGGTCAGCGACTTCGCGTTCAAGTGGGTCAACCGGCGCCTGTTCCCCTGGGCGCTGCTGGGCCGGTGACGGGGACCACCCCCGAAGCGCCGCAGGCGCTTCCCCCTCGAGCCGGCGCTGCCGGCGGCCCGGCGAATCCGGCGGCGCCGCGGCGGCTGGATCGGCCGGCACGATGTTCAGGGCAAGGCGCGACGGGCCACGGAGACACTCGATGACATCACTGCTTTCGATCCGCGGCGTCGAGCGCCGCTTCGCCTCGGCCAAGGGGTCGACGCTGGCGCTGCAGGCCACCGACCTCGACGTCGCCGAGAACGACTTCATCACCATCCTCGGCCCCAGCGGTTGCGGCAAGAGCACGTTGCTGCGCATCGTCGCCGGGCTCGACCATCCGACCGGCGGCGAGGTGCGGCTCGACGGGCAGCCGGTCCACGGCCCCGGCGCCGACCGCGGCATGGTGTTCCAGAGCTACACGCTGTTCCCGTGGCTGAACGTGCTCGACAACGTGTGCTTCGGGCTGCGCGAGCGCGGCGTGCCGCGCGCCGTGCAGCTCGACACCGCGCACGCCTTCCTCGCCAAGGTCGGGCTGAAGGGTTTCGACCAGCACTACCCGAAGCAGCTCTCGGGTGGCATGCAGCAGCGTGTGGCGATCGCCCGCGCGCTGGCCAACGGGCCGCGCATGCTGCTGATGGACGAGCCGTTCGGCGCGCTCGACCACCAGACGCGCGAGCTGATGCAGGAGCTGCTGCTCGGCATCTGGGAGGCCGAGCGCAAGACGGTGCTGTTCGTCACGCACGACATCGACGAGGCCGTGTTCATGGGCAGCCGCGTCGTCGTGATGAGCGCGCGCCCCGGGCGCATCAAGCTCGACCGTCCGGTCGAGCTGCCGCACCCGCGCCACTACTCGGTCAAGACGAGCCCGGCGTTCGCCGCGCTGAAGGCCGAGCTGACCGAGCAGGTGCGCGTCGAGGTCAGGGCGGCGCAGGAAGCGATGGCCGCAGCCCACTGAGTGCCGATCCTGGGCGCGACCCCGCGCTCGCCGCTCGCTCGTCGTGGCGCCGTTTTCAAGGAGGAGATCGTCGTGATGCACCGTCTGGGCTGGGCCGGCATCGGGGTGGCGATCGTCGCCGCGGCGTGCGCGGCGCCGCCGGCGCCGGCGGGCGGCGGGGCGGCCGGCACCGTCTCGGTCTGGCGCTGCGGTGACCAGACCGCGCGCATCGTCGCGGGTGCGCCGCCGCGGCTGGCGCTGGCCGGCGAGTCGTTCGAGCTGCGCGAGGTGCCGGCCGCGTCGGGCGCGCGTTACGAGGCCGTCGCCGACGCGACGACCGGGGTCTGGAACAAGGGCGACCGCGCCACCGTCACGCTGCGCGGCCAGGCGCTGCCCGAGTGTTCGCCGCTGGTCGGCGCACCGCTCGTCGCGCTCGGGCACGAGCCCGGCTGGCGGCTCGACCTCGGCGACGGCCGTCTGCGGCTGGCCATCGACCACGGCAGCCGCCGCTACGACGCGGCGTTGCCGCCGGCGCAGCCGCTGGCCGACGGCTGGCGCCACGTCGCCGACACGCCGGCGGGGCGCGTCGAGGTCGACGTGCACGACCGGCTGTGCGCCGACGTCGCCACCGGCATGCCGCACCCGTTGACGGTTCGCGTGTTCGCCGAAGGGCGTCACTTCGACGGCTGCGGCGGCGATCCGGCGTCGCTGCTTGTCGGCGCCGAGTGGGGTGTCGTCGAGATTTCCGGCGCCGCGCCGGTGGCCGCGTCGCGCGCGTCGCTGCGTTTCGGCAGCGACGGCCGCGTCGCCGGCCGCGCTTCGTGCAACGCCTTCACCGCGGCGTGGCGCCTCGACGGTGAGGGCTTGCGCATCGGCGCCGCCGCGGCGACCAAGATGGCCTGCGCGCCGCCACTGATGGCGCAGGAGGGTCGCTTCTTCGCGCTGCTCGCGGCCGTCGAACGATTCGAGATCGCCGCCGACGGCGCGCTCGTGCTGCACGCGCGCGGCGGCGGCCGGCTGGTCGCCAGGCGCTGAACGAGCCGCCGATGTCGCGCGACGTCGCCGGCGCGATGCTGGTCGCCGCTCAGCTGTCGGCGATGGCCGTGCTCGGCCTGTGGGCGCTGCCGCCGCTGGCCGCAGCACGCGCGCCGTGGCCGGCGTGGGCGCTGCTGGCGGTCGCCGTCGCGCTCGGCGCCTGGGCGTTGGCGGCGAACCGGCCGGGCAACTTCAACATCCGGCCCACGCCACGCGAGGGCGCGCGGCTCGTCGACACCGGCCCGTATCGCTGGATCCGCCACCCGATGTACAGCGCCGTGACTGTCGGGGCGCTGGGCTGCCTGCTCGCCGCACCGGGCGTCGTGACGGCGTTTGCGCTGGCGCTGCTGGTGCCGGTGCTTGTTGCCAAAGCGATGCTCGAGGAGCGCTGGATGGGCGAACGCCACCCGGGCTACCGTGCCTACATGGCGCGCACGCGACGCTTCGTGCCTGGGCTGCTGTGACGCGGGCCGCCGGCCTGGCTGCGGGCCGATACACTGCGACGCCCCGATCGCCCCCCACGCCGCGATGACCGCACCCGCCGACCCCTGGCTGCCGCTGATCGAGCGCGCCGAGCGCCTGATCGCGCGCATCGAGGCGTCGCTGCCGCACGCGCCGCAGCCGCCCGACTGGTCGGCGTCGGTGGCGTTCCGCTACCGCAAGCGCGGCGGCGCCGGCGCGCTCGAGCCGGTGCGCCACGTCGCGACGATCCGACTGGCCGACCTGCAGGAGGTCGACGCGCAGAAGCAGCGACTGGTGCGCAACACCGCGCAGTTCGTCGCCGGCCGCGCGGCGAACAACGTGCTGCTCACCGGCGCGCGCGGCACCGGCAAGAGCTCGCTGATCAAGGCCTGCCTGAACGAGTTCGCGCCGCGCGGGCTGCGGCTGATCGAGGTCGACAAGGCCGACCTGGTCGACCTGCCGGACCTGGTCGACCTGGTCGCCGAGCGGCCGGAGCGTTTCGTGATCTTCTGCGACGACCTCAGCTTCGACGAGGGCGAGCCGGGCTACAAGGCGCTGAAGTCGATCCTCGACGGCTCGGTGGCGCAGGCCAGCGACAACGTGCTGATCTACGCGACCAGCAACCGCCGCCACCTGCTGCCCGAGTACATGAGGGAGAACCTGACCTACACGCACACCGACGACGGCGAGGTGCACCCGGGCGAGGTGGTCGAGGAGAAGATCTCGCTGTCGGAGCGCTTCGGGCTGTGGATCAGCTTCTACCCGTTCAGCCAGGACGAGTACCTGGCGATCGTCGCGCAGTGGCTGCGCCACTTCGGCGTCGACGACGCGCGCATCGACGCGGCGCGCCACGAGGCGCTGGTGTGGGCGCTCGAGCGCGGCTCGCGCTCGGGGCGCGTGGCGTACCAGTTTGCGCGCGACCACGCGGGGCGCGACGGTGGCTGACGCGCCGGGCGGCGCCAGGCGCGTGCCGCCGGACGTCGAGACCCAGGCGCCGCGCCGTGCCGTGGACGTCGTGGACCAGGAGCCGCGCCGTCCGGTGGACGTCGAGCAGCAGGAGCCGCGCCGTCCGGTGGACGTCGAGCAGCAGGAGCCGCGCCGTCCGGTGGACGTCGCGCAGCAGGAGCCGCGCCGTCCGGTGGACGTCGCGGTGGGCGTGCTGATCGACGGCGACGGCCGCTTCCTGCTCACCTCGCGGCCCGACGGCAAGGTCTACGCCGGCTACTGGGAATTCCCCGGTGGCAAGCTCGAGGCCGGCGAATCGGTCGAGCAGGCGCTGCGCCGCGAGCTGCACGAGGAACTGGGCATCACGATCGGCACTGCACGGCCTTGGCAGGTGGAGATCGTCGACTACCCGCACGCGCGAGTGCGGCTGCACTTCTGCAAGGTGTTCGACTGGCACGGCGATTTCGAGATGCGCGAGGGCCAGCACATGGCTTGGCAGACGCTGCCGGTGCAGGTGCGCCCGGTGCTGCCCGGCACGATTCCCGTGCTGCGCTGGTTCGCCGCCGAGCGCGGCCATGCCGGCGCGACGCACGTCGAGTGACTACACTGCCCGCATGGACTGGCTCGACGAGGTCAAGTGGGACGAGCGCGGGCTCGTGCCGGCGCTCGCGCAGGAGGCCGCCAGCGGCGACGTGCTGATGGTCGCGTGGATGAACCGCGAGGCGCTGGCCGCCACCGTCGCGCGCGGCGAGGCGGTGTACTTCAGCCGCTCGCGCGGCCGGCTGTGGCACAAGGGCGAGGAGTCGGGGCACGTGCAACAGGTGCACGAGGTGCGACTGGACTGCGACGGCGACGTCGTGCTGCTGAAGGTCACGCAGCGCGGGCACGAGCCGGGCATCGCCTGCCACACCGGGCGTCACAGCTGCTTCTTCCGGCGCCACGAGCAGGGACGCTGGATCGACGTCGACCCGGTCTTGAAGGACCCGGCGAGCATCTACAGATAGGGTCATGGGCAGCAACGACACCCTCGCGCGGCTGGCCGCGGTGATCGAGTCGCGCAAGGGCGCCAGTCCCGACGCGAGCTACGTCGCGCGCCTGCTCGGCAAGGGCACCGACGCGGTGCTCAAGAAGCTCAGCGAGGAGGCCACGGAGGTGGTGATGGCCGGCAAGGACGGCGACGCGGCGAAGATCGTCGCCGAGACCGCCGACCTGTGGTTCCATTCGCTGGTCGCGCTCGCGCACTTCGGACTGACTCCGGCGCAGGTGCTCGCCGAGCTCGAGCGGCGCGAGGGGCTGTCGGGGCTGGAGGAATTCGCACGGCGCCGGCCGGGCGCGCCAGGCGCCGGCGCGGCGCGGGAAGGGCACGAGACATGACCGAACTGACGACGACACCGGCGGCCGACACGCAGCGCGACCAGTCGCTGCGCACCGTGGGCCACATCAGCTACGCGCTGCACGCGATCGTCGCGATCGGCGCCGTGATTCCGTCGTTCCAGCCCAGCATCCTGCTGCTGGTGGCCGCGTTCATCATCGACGTCGTCAAGCGCGGCGACGCCGCGGGCACCTGGCACGCGTCGCACTTCGGCTGGCGCATCCGCAGCGTCGTCTGGGCCGGCGTGCTGTACCTCGTGACGCTGCCGCTGTGGTTCTTCCTCGTGCTGCCGGGCTGGATCGCCTGGGGGCTGATCTCGCTGTGGTTCATCTACCGCGTCGCCCGCGGCTGGCTGAGCCTGAACGACCGCAAACCGATGCCGACATGAACAACGACGCCGACCCGGACTGCATCTTCTGCAAGATCGTCGCCGGCCGGGTGCCGGCGAAGAAGGTGCACGAGGACGACCAGGTCGTCGTCTTCCACGACATCCACCCCTGGGCCCCGGTGCACGTGCTGCTGGTGCCGCGCCAGCACATCGTCTCGATGGCCGAAGTCGGGCCCGAGCACCAGGCACTGCTCGGCCACATGATGGCGCTGGTGCCGCGGCTGATGCGCGAGCTGGGTATCACCGGCGGGTTCCGTCAGGTGATCAACACCGGGCGCGACGGCGGGCAGGAGGTGATGCATCTGCACATGCATGCCTTCGGCGGGCCGCGCCCGTGGCAGCGCGGCTGATCACCGCGCGCGCCGTCGGGGCGGGGGCCCTCGCCTAGAATCCGCCTTCTTATCCAGGAGATCGACATGGGAACGTTCAGCATCTGGCATTGGCTGATCGTGCTGCTGGTCGTGGTGCTGATCTTCGGCACCAAGAAGCTGAAGAACATGGGCTCCGACCTCGGCGCTGCGGTCAAGGGCTTCAAGGACGGCGTGAAGGGCGGCATGGACACGGCCGACGACGCCGGCGGCAGCCCGCAGCAGGTCACGGGCACGCAGAAGAAGGCCGACCCGAACACGGTCGACGTCGAGGCGAAGACCAAGTCCTGAGCCTCGAGCGGCGTCGCTGCCGCGTCCCGGCATGATCGAGTTCGGATTCGACAAGCTCGCGCTGATCGGCGCCGTGGCGTTGATCGTCATCGGCCCCGAGAAGCTGCCGCGCGTCGCCCGCACGGTCGGGCACCTGATCGGCAAGGCGCAGCGCTACGTCGCCGACGTCAAGGCCGAGGTGAACCGCTCGATCGAACTCGAAGAACTGAAGAAGATGAAGACGCAGTTCGAGGAGGCGGCGCGCGACGTCGAGACCAGCGTGCAGCACGAGATCCGCGAGGCCCAGACCGACTTCGACCGCAACTGGAGCGAGGCCACCGCCGGCCTCGACGCGTCGTCGTCGCTGTCGGCGCCGCTGTCCACGCCGGTGCCCGAGTACAAGCGCCCGAAGAAGAACTGGCGGCTCAAGCGCGGCGCGGTGCCGACCTGGTACAAGCAGCGTCACGGCGTGCGCACGCGCTCGCAGTCGGGTGCGGCGCGCGTGGCGCGCTTCCGCCCGCCGCGCGCGCGCTGAGGGCCGTGCGGGGATGAGCGCGAACCGAGGGCCCGACGACGACGAACTGGCAGGCACCGAGCAGCCCTTCGTCTCGCACCTGATCGAACTGCGCGACCGCCTGATCCGCGCGCTGGTGGCGGTGGGCATCGCGTTCGGCGCGCTGTCGCTGTGGCCCGGGCCCGGCGCGCTGTACGACCTGCTCGCGCTGCCGCTGGTGGCCAACCTGCCCGAGGGCGCGACGATGATCGCCACCAGCGTGATCTCGCCGTTCCTCGTGCCGCTGAAGATCACGCTGCTCGCCGGGTTCCTGCTGGCGCTGCCGGTGGTGCTGTACCAGGTCTGGGCCTTCATCGCCCCCGGGCTGTACAGCCACGAGAAACGGCTGGTGCTGCCGCTGGTCGTGTCGAGCACGCTGCTGTTCTTCGCCGGCGTCGCGTTCTGCTACTTCTTCGTCTTCGGCGGCGTGTTCAAGTTCATCCAGAGCTTCGCGCCGAAGAGCATCACCGCGGCGCCCGACATCGAGGCCTACCTCGGCTTCGTGATGAACATGTTCATCGCCTTCGGATTGGCCTTCGAGGTGCCGGTGGCGGTGATGGTGCTGGTGCGCATGGGCGTGGTCACCGTCGAGAAGCTGCGCCAGTTCCGCGGCTACTTCGTCGTGCTGTCGTTCATCGTCGCGGCGATCATCACGCCGCCGGACGTGGTGTCGCAACTCGCGCTGGCCATCCCGATGTGCCTCTTGTACGAAGCCGGCATCGTGGCCGCACAGCTGTTCGCGAAGAAGCCCGCGCCGGCCGGTCAGGCGAGCGACGGCGCGGGTTGACCCTCAGGGTTCGCGCTGCGCGCGCACCGGGCGCTGCGCCACGCGCAGCGTCAGTTCCAGGCGCTGCTGCCGTCGCTGCACGCCCAGCCTGACCTCGTCGCCGGGCCTGACCGCGGTCACCGCGTCGACGAGCTGGCGCGAGTCGGTCACCCCGCGATCACCGACCTGCGTGACCACGTCGCCGGGCTGCATGCCGGCCTGCGCCGCCGGGCCGCCCTGCAGCACGCCGGTGATCAGCGCACCGTGCCGCACCGGCAGCCCGAAGCTGTCGGCGAACTCGGACGTGACGTTGCCGACCTCGACGCCGATCCAGCCGCGGCTGACCCGTCCGTCGCGGATCAGCGCGACCATCACGTCGCGTGCGATGTCGGCCGGGATCGCGAAACCGATGCCCAGGCTGCCGCCGCTGCGCGAGTAGATCGCGGTGTTGATGCCCACCAGCTGACCGTCGACGTCGACCAGCGCACCGCCCGAGTTGCCGGGGTTGATCGCGGCGTCGGTCTGGATGAAGTTCTCGAAGGTGTTGATGCCGACCCGGTTGCGCCCGAGCGCGCTGACGATGCCCGCGGTCACCGTCTGGCCGACGTTGAAGGGGTTGCCGATCGCGAGCACGGTGTCGCCGACGTGCAGCCCGGCGCTGTCGCCGAACACGACGGTGGGCAGCGCGTCGAGGTCGATCTTCAGCACCGCGAGGTCGGAGTCGGGGTCGGTGCCGACGACGCGCGCGCGCGCCGCACGGCCGTCGGCGAGCTGCACCTCGATGTCGTCGGCGCCGTCGACCACGTGGTGGTTGGTCAGCACGTAGCCCTCGGGCGAGACGATCACCCCCGAGCCGAGCCCGACCTGCGGCTGCTGCTGTTGGCGCAGCCGGTCGCCGAAGAAGAAGCGGAACCACGGGTCGTCGAGCTGCGGGCTGCGCGCCGGGGCGCGGCTCGCGGCGATGCTGACCACCGCGGGCGCGGCGCGCTGCGCGGCGGTGCGCAGGCTGGCCGCCGGCGCGCTGGCCGGAGCGGCCGCGGGGGGCGCCGACTGCAGCGTGACGATCTCGGGCAACATGCGCGCCGGGTTGCGTGCCAGCCACTCGGGCTTGAGCGTGGCGACGACGAACAGCACGGCAACGGCCACCGTGACGGCCTGCGAGAAAATCAGCCAGGTTCTGCGCATAGGGGGATGCCGTGTCGAACGAGGCCCGCGTGAGCGAGGTCGGGGCGTATCTGGAGCGCCTGCTGGCCGTCGGCGAGTTCAGGGATTATGGGCCGAACGGTCTGCAGGTCGAGGGCCGGTCCTCGGTGCGCAGGATCGTCAGCGGCGTCACCGCGAGCCTCGCGCTGATCGACGCGGCGATCGACGCCGGCGCCGACGCGCTGATCGTGCACCACGGCCTGTTCTGGCGCGGGCACGACGGGCGGTTGACCGGCTGGCTCGCCGAGCGCGTGCGCCGGTTGATGGGGCACGGCGTCAACCTGTTCGCCTACCACCTGCCGCTGGACGCGCACCCGGAGCTGGGCAACAACGCGCAGCTCGGCGCGAGGCTGGGCTGGCGCGCCGACGCGCGTTTCGGCGAACAGGACCTGGGGTTCATCGGCGACGCGCCCGGCGGCGGCGCGCCGGAGCTGGCACGGCACGTCGCGCAGGTGCTCGGTCGCGACCCGCTGCTGCTGCCCGGCGACGGCCGCGCGGTGCGCCGTGTCGCCTGGTGCACCGGCGGCGCGCAAGGCTACTTCGAGGCCGCGGTGGCCGCCGGGGCCGACCTGTTCCTGACCGGCGAGGTGTCCGAGCCCCAGGCGCACCTGGCGCGCGAGACCGGTGTGGCCTTCCTCGCCTGCGGTCACCACGCGACCGAACGCTACGGCGCGCCGGCCCTGGCCGCGCACGTCGCCGAGCGCTTCGGGCTCGAGCACCGCTTCATCGACATCGACAACCCCGCATGACGACCGCGCCGCTGCTGGTGACGATGGGCGACGCCTGCGGCGTCGGCCCCGAGATCGTGCTGCGCGCCCTCGGCGCCGACGACGCCGCGCCTTCGTTCGGCGCGGCGCTCGTCGTCGGCGACATCGGCGTGATGCGCCGCGCCGCGGCACGGCTGCCCGATGCCGAGCGCCGGCCGCTGGCGCGGATCGAGGCGCCTGCCGAGCTCGAGCAATGCCCGCCGCGCTGCATCGCGGTGTGGCAGCCGCACGGGCTGCCGCCGGGGCTCGACGCGCTGCCCTGGGGCCGCGTCGACGCGCGTGCGGGCGCCGCGGCGGCGGCCTGCGTCGAGGCCGCGGTGGCCGCGCTGCGGCGTGGCGAGGGTGCGGCGATCGTCACCGCGCCGCTGCACAAGGAGGCGCTGGCCGCCGCCGGCGTGCCCTATCCGGGGCACACCGAGATGCTGCAGGCGCTGGCGACGCCGGGTGGCGCGCCGCCGCCGGTGCGCATGATGCTGGCCAACGACGAGATCAAGGTCGTGCTGGTGACGATCCACATGGCGCTGCGCGACGCGATCGACGCGGTGACCTTCGACGCGGTGCTGGACACGCTGCGCATCGCGCACGCCGCGGCGGCGCGCTGGGGGCAGCCGCGGCCGCGCATCGCGGTGGCGGGGCTGAACCCGCACGCCGGCGAGGGCGGGCTGTTCGGCGACGAGGAACTGCGCGTGATCGCGCCGGCGGTGGCCGCCGCGCGCGCCGAGGGCGTCGACGCGCAGGGCCCGTTCCCCCCGGACACGGTGTTCATGCGGGCGCGCCGCGGCGCCTTCGACCTGGTGGTGGCCATGACGCACGACCACGGGCTGATCCCGGTGAAGTACCTCGGCGTCGAGCACGGCGTCAACGTCACGCTGGGGCTGCCGTTCGTGCGCACCAGCCCCGACCACGGCACCGCGTTCGACATCGCGGGGCGCGGCGTCGCCGACGCGGCCAGCCTGCGCGCGGCGCTGCGGCTGGCGCGCCAGCTCGCGTCAGCGTGACGCGGCCGGGCGTCCGGCGCCGAGCGCCGCCAGCTGCTTGCGCGCGCGTGCGGTCGCACGCTCGAGCAGGTAGGCGTTCTCGAACGTGCGCAGCCGCCCCGACTCGCACAGCCGCATCAGCATGCGCGCGGTCAGCGAGATCGTGCGCTGGTGCTTGGCGCCGCGCGTGAACACGAAGAACGTGCGCGCCGGACTGATGTAGTTCAGCTTGACCTTGTGCCAGGCGCCCTCGAGGTGCATGCGGTACGCGAAGCCGACCTGCACATGCTGCGCCAGCGCGGCGCCGCTGGCCGGCTCGACCGCGTCGGGCGCGGGCAGGCCCTCGATGCGCACGTCCTCGGTCGAGACCTCGGGTTCGGCCGACAGGTCGATGTCGACCTGGCCGTTCCAGTCGACCGCGGCCTCGGTGACCAGGCCGACGCGCCGGGCCTCGTCGGCGCTGAAGTTGCGCTCGGGCACGACGTCGTCGAGCACCGGCAGCACGCCCGGCGGCGGACGCTCGCTGGCATTGGGCAGCGGCGCGCCGAACACCGCGTCGAGCTTCTTGGCCAGCAGGTTGTAGTCGAGCTGGCTGACGGCGCCGCTCTTCAGCGACTCGGCGTGCGCCGGCAGCAGCTGCGCGAAGAACGCCTTCTTCGCGTCCTCGGGCCAGCCGATGCGCGCCAGTCCGTCGTTGAGCTCCTTCATCAGCGGCGGCAGCGCGAGCACGAAGGCCTTGCGCTCGGCCGGCGTGCCCTTGGGCAGCACGCTGAGCACCAGGTCGTGCGCGGCCTGGCGCGCCTTCAGCGCGCGCTCGCTGCCTTCGCCGTGCTGGCGCTCCGCGAGCACGATCGCCTGGCTCCACACCTGCGCGACGAAGGTGCGCAGGAACTCCGGCATCGCCAGCGGCGCCAGCTCGGACTGCAGCCGGCGCATGTAGCGCTGGTGCAGCAGCAGCGCCTGTTCCTTGTCGGCGAACAGCTGGGCGGCGTCGCCGGCGTGCTCTTGCACCTCCTGCGTGGCCTGGCCGGCGATGAAGGCTTCGAGCTCGGACAGCTTGCGCTCGTACAGCGCCATCTGGTCGAAGTCGCCCTCGACGATGTGCTGCACGAGCTCGCGCACCAGCGCGAGGAAGCGGTCGCCCGGACCGGCGGCGAGGTCGTCGAAGCCGCAGGCCAGCGACGCGATGCGGTTGACGAAGCGGCGCACCGGGTGACGGCGCGACGAGAAGAAGGTTGCGTCGCCGAGCGCGACGCGCAGCACCGGCAGCTGCAGCCGCGCGATCTGGCGCGCCATCTGCGGCGGCACCTTCGGGTCGGACAGGATCTGCTCGAACAGGCTGCCGACGACGTCGATCACCATGTGGTCGAGCGTGCCGGTCGACGCACGGCGCAGTTCGTCGCGGTGCGCGTAGATCAGGTTCGGTACCGCGGCGCCGCCCCAGTCGGTGGCCGCCGCGCCGGCGGCCAGGCCGCCGGCGGTGCCCTGGGCGCCGGCCGGCGCCAGGCTGACCCGCGCGAGCTGGCGGATCAGGGACATCAGCTGCGCGTCGACCTGGCCGAAAGTGCGCGCCGCGTCGCCCGCGGCGCGGCGCGTGGAGTCGCCCGCCTCGGCGGCGGCGCGACCCGCTCCGGGCAACTCGCCGCGCGCGGACAGCGCGCCGTGCCCCGTGGAGTAACCCGAGGTGTGGCGGCTGTGCGCCGGTGCGCCCTGCACCGTGCGCAGCGTCAGGCTCAGCGGCTGCAGCCCGCTGTTGCGCAGGTCGGCGATGACCTCGCCGTACACGCGCGGCATCGTCGTGGCCAGGCTGCGCCCGATCTCGGTGACCACCGTCTTGCGCACTTCGGCGCGCTCGGACACGCTGTCGGCGGCGTGCACCAGCGCCTTGCAGATCAGCTCGGGGCGCAGCGGGTTGCGGTCGCGGTCGGGGTTGTCGAGTTGCAGCAGCGAACCCATGTACGCGTCGAGCTCGCGCAGCTCCCATTCGCAGCCGTGGCGGATGGACTGCGCGATGCGGTCGGCGCGCACCTGCGCCTCGACCTCGTCGTCGCCGACCAGGCTCAGCGTGTCCCAGCCGAGCGCGCTGGCGGGCCGCGGCGGCGCGCCGCCGTCGGCGCGGCCGAACTCGCGCTGGATCTGCTCGTTGAGCTTCTCGCCGAAGGCGAACTCGAACGAGGCGATGTTGCGGTTCAGGTCGAACTGCGCCGTGAGCAGCGCGTCGCGCTCGGCAGCGTCGTGCGACGACAGCGCGGAGATGCCCAGGCTCTCGGTGCAGCGCTCGCCGACCTCGCGCGCGGCGCGGTGCACGCGCTTGAGCGCCGACTGGAAGGCGGCCTGGGTGCGGGGCAGGGGCGGGTTCATCGCAGGGCGGACTCAGCGTCACCGCGCCCGGCGCGGAACTCGCCCGGGCGGTGGTTGCAACGCTTATCGACCGGTCGGCGGCAGAACTTCAGGCCCACCGGACCGCCCGTTGCCGTCTTATTTGCGCAACGCGTCGCGGATTTCGCGCAGCAGCTTGACGTCCTCGGGCGTTTCGGCCGGTGCCGGCGGGGGCGGCGGGGCCTCGCGCTTGAGGCGGTTGATCTGCTTGACCATCATGAAGATGATGAACGCGAGGATGACGAAGTTCAGCGCGACGGTGATGAAGTTGCCATACGCGAACAGCGGCACGCCGGCCTTGGTCAGTGCCTCGTAGGTCATCGGGCCGGCGAAGTCCTTCGGCGGGTCGGCGAGCATCACGAAGTAGTTCGAGAAGTCCAGGCCGCCGAAGATGCGCCCGACGATCGGCATGATCAGGTCCTTGACGATCGAGTCGACGATCTTGCCGAACGCGGCACCGATGATCACACCGACCGCCAGGTCGATCACGTTGCCCTTGACGGCAAACTCCTTGAATTCGGAAACGATGCTCACGGGGGGTCCTCCTGCTCGGGTTGTGGCGCGCGGCCGCGGGTGCGGCGAGCGTCGATGCCAGTATCGCGCCAATCCGGCGTGCCCCGCGACGCGCCGGCGTGCCCCGGGGCGCCCCGGGGGGCTCCGCTAGAATGCCCGGTTGACTCTCGAGCAAACGCGGCCGTGCCGCTCTTGCTCGGCACCCCAAGGCAGGCGGGCCGGTCCCAGCCCGCCTGCCTTGGGGGCGCGCAGATCATCGACGTTCCACTCGAGGAAACCATGAACCAGCCCGAAGTCGACAAGGAGCGCCGCACGTGGGTGGCGATCGCCTGCGGCGCCGGTGCGGTCGGCGGCATCGCCACGGCCGTTCCGTTCGTCGCCTCGTTCACCCCGTCGGAGCGCGCGCGCGCTGCCGGCGCCGCGGTCGAGGTCGACATCTCGGGCCTGCGCCCGGGCGAGAAGCTCACCGTCGAGTGGCGCGGCAAGCCGGTGTGGATCGTGCGGCGCACGCCCGAGCAGCTCGAGTCGCTCAAGCACACCGAAGCGCAGGTTGCCGACCCGAACTCGCAGCGCACCGCCTACCCGACGCCCGAGTACGCGAGGAACCAGCACCGCTCGATCAAGCCCGAGGTGCTGGTCGCCGTGGGCATCTGCTCGCACCTCGGCTGCTCGCCCGTCGACAAGTTCGCCACCGGCGCGCAGCCGTCGCTGCCCGACGATTGGTCCGGCGGCTTCCTGTGCCCGTGCCACGGGTCGACCTTCGACATCGCCGGGCGCGTGTTCAAGAACAAGCCCGCGCCCGACAACCTCGAGGTGCCGCCGCACAAGTACCTGTCTGACAACAGGCTGCTCATCGGCGAGGACAAGGCCTGATCTCCAGGCGGCACGAGGAATCAGGAGAACGCAATGGCTGAATGGAAAGACGCACCCGCCGACGCGCCGGCGCTGCACAAGGCCACGGTGTGGCTGGAGAACCGGTTTCCGACCGCCTTCGCCGAGTACAAGAAGCACCTCAGCGAGTACTACGCGCCGAAGAACTTCAACTTCTGGTACTTCTTCGGCTCGCTGGCGATGCTGGTGCTGG
>CAZUBF010000062.1:0-19038 GCA_964618555.1 uncultured Azohydromonas sp. | reverse complement strand
ACCAGGTCGGCGGTGCGCTTGGCGCCCTGGATCGCGGCGATGCGCGCCACGCCGATCACGTCGCCCTTCTTCGCGCCGCCGCTGCGCACCAGCTCGAAGGTGGCCGGCTGCATGCGGATCAGTCCGGTGGCGCGCGCGACGCGGTGCGTCGCGTCCTTCGACGCGACGTCGACCATGTGCGCCTGGCCTTGCGCGTCGAAGTGGGTCAGCGTCGAACTCATGGAAACGATGCGGCAACGTGGCAGTGCGATCATAGTGCCGGCCGGGGCGCTGAACCTCGGCGCGGGCCGCGGCTCCAACCGCGGGCGCGCCCCGGCGGCGCCCCCATCCCGATGAAGAGGCCTTTCGTCCATCTCGTGGCCGCCGCGCTGATCGGCGCCGGCTGGCCGTCGCACGCGCCGCTGGCGCAGGTGCGCCTGCCGACGCTCGGCGATGCGGTGTCCGAGGACCTGTCGGTCAACGACGAGCGCCGTCTGGGCGAGCAGGTCATGCGCGAGGTGCGGCGCGATGCGAGCTACCTCGACGACCCGTTGCTGCTCGACTACGTGCAGTCGCTGTGGCAGCCGCTGGCCGCGGCGGCGCGTTCGCGCGGCGACATCGGCGTCGACGTCGACACCGCCTTCGCGTGGGAGGTGTTCCTGCTCAGCGACCGCAGCGTCAACGCCTTCGCGCTGCCCGGCGGGTTCGTCGGCGTGCACCTGGGGCTGATCGCAATGACGCAGACCCGCGACGAGCTGGCGTCGGTGCTCGCGCACGAGCTGTCGCACGTCACGCAGCGGCACATCGCGCGACGCATCGCCAGCGCGCAGCGGCAGAGCCTGGTCGGGTTGGCGACGATGATGCTCGGGCTGCTGGCCGCGAGCCGTTCGGGCAGCGCGGACGCCGCGCAGGCCGCGGTGGTCGGCAGCCAGGCCGCGCTGATCCAGGGCCAGCTCAACTACTCGCGCGACATGGAACGCGAGGCCGACCGCATCGGCTGGGGCGTGTTCGTCGACGCCGGCTACGCGCCGCAGGGCATGGCCTTCATGTTCGAGCGCATGGCGCAGTCGGCGCGGCTGGTCGACGACAACAGCTTCCCGTACCTGCGCACGCACCCGCTGACGATCGAGCGCATCGGCGAGGCGCGCACGCGCCTCGAGTCGCTGGCGTCGCCGCGCGAGGGCCCGACCGGCGTGTTCGAGCACGCGCTGATGCAGTCGCGCGCGCGCGTGCTGATGGACACCGGCGTGCAGGCGCTGCGCCGCGCGCAGGCGACGAACGCCGCGCCCGACGCGCCCGCGGCGCAGCGGCTGGCCGTGAGCTACGGCAACGCGCTCGCGTCGCTGCGGCTGGGCGAGGCCGACGCCGCGGCGCGGGCGGTGGCCGACGCGCGCGCGCTGCTGCGCCACAGCCCGCTGCGCGACGCGCACGAGGACCGGCGCGCCGCGCAGGCGATCACGCTGCTCGACGCCGAGGTGCGCGTCGCGCGCGGCGACGCCCAAGGCGCGCTGGCGCTGCTCGACGCCGAACCGCAGGGCGGCCGCGCGCATCTGCTGCAGCGCACGCAGGCGGCGCTGGCCGCGGTGCGCGCTGGCGCGCCGGCAGACTCGCTGCGGCGCAGCGTCGAGGCGCTGCAGGCCTGGACCGCCGAGCGGCGCAGCGATGCGCTGGCGTGGTCGCTTCTGTCGCAGGGGGCCGCGCAACTCGGCCAGCCGCTGCGCGCGGTGCGCGCCGAGGCCGAGGTGCGCGCCGCGCTGGGCGACCTGCCCGGCGCGATCGACCGCCTGCGCGCCGGCCAGCGACTCGCCCGCGAGGGGGCGACCAGTGACTTCGTCGAGCTGTCGGTGATCGACGCGCGGCTGCGCGACCTGCAGGCCGAGCACCGCGCGCGCATGGCGCAGATGCGCGGCAGCGGAGGCTGAGCCGGTCAGCGTCGCGGCGCCAGCTGCTGCAGCGCGCTGTCGATGACCATCGCGAGCACGCTGTACAGGATCGAGCCGATCAGCGCCGCGCCGAACCCGGCGACGTTGAAGTTCGACAGCAGCGACGCGGCGGCCCAGAACATCAGCGCGTTGACGATGAACAGGAACAGCCCCAGCGTGACCAGCGTGATCGGCAGCGTCAGCAGCACCAGCACCGGGCGCACCAGCGCGTTGAGCAGGCCCAGCACCAGCGCCGCCCACAGCGCCGATGCATAGCTCGTGACCTGCACGCCGGGGTACAGGTAGGCCACCAGCAGCAAGGCACAGGCGAGCAGGAACCAGCGCAGCAGCAGAAGCATCGGGTCAGGATACCACCGCGGTTTTGCGCCGCCGTCGCGCGCCGGGGCGCGACGGCGCCGTCGTCAAGTCGCGCTGCCCGCCGGCTTGCCGCGCCGCGCGCCCGGGCACCACACCCACTGGCCGCGGCGGCTCGCGTGGTAGTGGTGCTCGGCGTCGCCGGCGCGCACGACGATGCGGTAGCCCGGTACCAGCGCCTGCGTGTAGACGCGGTCGGGCTGCGGGCAGCCGAGCGAACCGTCGGGCCACGTGACCGGCTCGAACGCGACGAGCTGCGCCGCCGCGCCGCCGCGACGCGCGGCGTCGGCCAGCACCGCGTCGAGCAGGGTGCGCGCCGCGTCGTCGGCGGGGGGTGTCGCAGGCGGGGACGGCATCGCTGGCGCGGGGGAAGTCACGGAGGAAGGCGGGTCGGCCGCCGGCTCGTCGCGCGACGTCATCAGCCCCAGCGCCAGCAGCGCCGACGCGATCAGCAGCGCGACGCCGGCACTCACCGCCGGGCTCCGTCGATCTCGGTGATGTCGTGGGTCGCGGCGGCGGGAAGGTCGGTCATGCGTCGAGCGGATGGCGTCGTCGATCGTCGTCGACCTGCGTGCTCGACGCAAGCCCGGGCGGCGACGCGAACACACCCTGGCACGCACGATCTGACGCCTGGTTGCGACAAAGCATGCGCCGCGGGCCGCGAACGCGGGTTTTCAGAGGGAAAACGGCTTCTCAACGTGTGACGCGGGCATTACCATTCGCGCCGCAGGGTGGCCGAGAGAAACGAGGGCTCATGCGGTCCTCGCCCGCACCAGGCACATCAGTCACTCACTTGATGGAGAGCATTCAAATGGCAACTGCGAAGAAGGCCCCCGCGAAGAAGGCGGCGGCGAAGAAGGCCCCGGCGAAGAAGGCGCCGGCCAAGAAGGCAGCTCCGGCGAAGAAGGCGGCCGCGAAGAAGGCGCCGGCGAAGAAGGTCGCCGCGAAGAAGGCCCCGGCGAAGAAGCGCACGCCGAACGCCGCGTTCATGAAGGCGATGACGCCGAGCGAGGCGCTGGCCGCAATCATCGGCAAGGGGCCGTTCCCTCGCACCGAGGTGACCAAGCGCGTGTGGGACTACATCAAGAAGAACAAGCTGCAGGACGAGGTCAACAAGCGGATGATCAACGCCGACGCCAGGCTGAAGGAGATCTTCAAGAAGGCGCAGGCGTCGATGTTCGAGATGACCAAGATGATCAACGCGCACCTGAAGTGACGGTCGCGCGACGGGCCGCCGCGGCCCGTCCCGACCCCGAGAACGCCGGTGCCTTGCACCGGCTTTTTTTCTCCCGGGTGCGGCCGCGCGGGCCGCACCCGCCGCTGAAGTACCCTTCGTGTCGCCCGCATCAGCCACGGTTGAAGCCATGGAACCGCCCGCAGTGAGCACGCCCCCCGAGGAGGTGCAGGAGGTCGAGCTGGCCGACGAGGACATCCTCGACGCCATGCAGCACATCCCGGGCTACGTCGACATCTCCACCGGTGACTTCCGCGAGGTCTATCACCTCGCTTACAGGCATGCGGTCGAGCGGCTGCTCGCCGGCCTGCGTGCCGGCGCGCTGATGAAGCCGGTCGCCGCGCTCGCACCCGACGTCATGCTCGACGAGGCGGCGCGCGCCCTGGTGGCCGGCGGCCACAAGGCGTTGCCGGTCGCCGACGCGCAGGGGCGCGTGGTGGGCATGCTCACCGAGACCGACTACCTGCGACGGCTGCAGGCCCGCACCTTTCTCGAGCTGTTGCTGCGCATGCTCGACGATTCGTGCGAAGTCAGCCACCGCTGCCACGAGACGCCCGTGTCCGCCGCGATGACCGCGCCGGCGGTCGGCGTCGGCCCGCAGGCCGGCTTCCGCGAGATCATGGGCGCCTTCCGCCGCCACGCCGGGCGCAGCATGCCGGTCGTCGATGCCGACGGGCGCTTGCTCGGCCTGCTGCTGCGCAAGGACTTCCTCGAAGCCCTCGACCAGCGGCTGCATCGATGACCGCGGTCCAGTTCCTGCGCAAGATGCGCGGTGCCGGCCACGGCAGCCCGCCGCGCGTCGGCGGCGCCGAGATCGCCTGGTCGTGGTTCGGGGCCTTCGTCGGCATCGCCGCGGTGGGGCTGGTCGGGCAGCTGGTGCTCGCGGGACTGGACCTCACGCTGATGCTCGGGTCGCTGGGCGCGTCGGCAGTGCTGGTCTACGGCATGCCGCGCAGCCCGTTGGCGCAGCCGCGCAACCTGATCGGCGGCCACGTCCTCAGTGCCATCGTCGGCTTGCTCTGCTGGCGGCTGCTGCACCCGTTCCCCTGGCTCGCCGCCGCGCTCGCGGTGTCGACGTCTCTCGCGCTGATGCACGTCACGCGCACGCTGCATCCGCCGGGCGGGGCGACCGCGCTCATCGCGGTGATCGGTTCACGCGAGATCCACGCGATGGGCTGGCTCTACGTCGTCGTCCCCGGCGCGCTCGGGCCACTGATCCTGTTGGCGGTCGCACTGGTGGTGAACAACCTTCCCGCGTCGCGCCACTATCCCGAAACCTGGTGGTGACCGCGACGCGGCCACCGGCGTGCGATGCGCGCGGCGGTGGTGCGGCGCGAGGCCGGCCGCCCGCCTCGCCGCGGGCCGGGTTGACGATCGACGCGGACGCCCCACCGCATCGGCTGCGCCCTCAGTGCGGCGGCAGGCCGAACAGCGCCGCGCCGTTGCCCCAGGCGATGCGCTGCGCGACCTCGGGCGGCAGCTCGCCGAGCCAGCGCCGGGCCTCGGCCATCAGCACCTCGTACGACTGCCAGCGCGTATTGACCCAGGTGTCGGAGCCGACGACGAAGCGTTGCGGGAACTCGACGAACAGCGCGCGCCACTCGGTGGCCAGCCGGCCGTCGACGACCAGTCCGGGGCGGTACGACAGCTCGCCGATCAGCGTCGGGTGGCGGCGCAGCAACTCGCGCACGCGCTCGACCGGCACGCCGCCGATGCCGGTGTGCGCCCAGATCATCGTCGCTCCCGGCGCGTGCGCCATCAGTTTGTCGACCGCGACGTCGTCGCAATGTGCCAGCACCACCAGCCGGCGCTGCTGCGCGAGCTGCATCAGCTGGCGCGCGACGGGGCCGTCGGCGTGCGCGCTGTCGTAGAGGTGGAACTCACCCAGCCCGCGGTACGGCCCGGCGGCCGTGCCGGCGGCCAGTTCGGCGTCGACCATGCGCGCGATCGACGGGTCGCGGAACCACGAGCCGTAGTCGGCGCGGTCGCGGTACAGGCGCACGAACGGCACGACGGTGACGCCGGCCGCGCGCGTCGACTCGGTGGCGGCGGCGAGCGCCTTCGTGCCGTCGTTCGGCCGGCTGTTGGCGACGACCGCGCGCACGCCGCTGCGCTGCATGCGCGCGAGCACGTCCGCCAGCGGATGCGGCTGCTGCGCCTCGTCGTTGTAGTGCAGGTGCGCGTCGAACAGCGGCCCGGCGTACGGCACCGGTTCGGCGGCCGTGGCGGCGACTGCGGTGCCGGCGACCGCGGCGGCGGCGAGCCAGGCGCCGAGCGCATGCCAGGGCGAAGGGCGGGGGTTCTGGCGCATGCGCGCTCCTCGGCGGGTTCGCGCTCAGCCGACGTGGCGGCGCAGGAACGCCAGCGTGCGTTCGCGCGCCAGCGCGGCGGCGGCGGCATCGAAGCTGGCGCGCTGGTCGCAGTTGAAGCCGTGGCCGGCGTCGTAGACCTGCACCTCGACCGCGGGCTGCGCGCGCCGCAGCGCGTCGACGTCCGGCAACGGGATCAGCGCGTCGCGCGCGCCGAAGTGCGCCAGCACCGGGCAGCGCGGCGCCCGCGCCGCGTGGTCGGGGATGCCGCCACCGTAGTACGGCACCGCCGCGGCCAGGCCCTCGACCTGCGCCGCAGCCAGCCAGGTCAGCAGACCGCCCCAGCAGTAGCCGACCATGCCGACCCGGCCGGCGCGCGCCGCGTGCGCGACGGCGGCGGCGAGGTCGAGCATTGCGCGCGCGTGGTCGCTGGCGGCCTTCAGCGCGCGGCCGCGCTGCACGCCGGCGTCGTCGTAGCCGAGCTCGACCCCCGGCTCGACGCGGTCGAACAGCGCCGGTGCGACCGCCAGGTAGCCGTCGGCGGCGTAACCATCGGCGACGCGGCGGATGTGGTCGTTGACGCCGAAGATCTCCTGCACCACCACCAGCCCGCCGCGCGGCGGGCCCGCGGGCGCGGCGACGTAGGCCGGCGGCCGGTGGCCGTCGGCGGCATGCAGTCGGGTCTGTCCGTTCATCGGGGCCTGCGTGGCGGGGAGGGGAGCGGCGGCGCGGTCAGCCAGCGCCGAGTTTGCCGGCGAGGAAACGCCCGGTGTGGCTGTCGGGGCATGCGGCCACCTGCTCGGGCGTGCCGGTGGCCACCACCCGCCCGCCGCCGGCGCCGCCCTCGGGACCCATGTCGACGATCCAGTCGGCGGTCTTGATGACGTCGAGGTTGTGCTCGATGACGACGATGGTGTTGCCGGCGTCGCGCAGCTGGTGCAGCACCTGCAACAGCAGCTCGATGTCGGCGAAGTGCAGCCCGGTGGTGGGCTCGTCGAGGATGTACAGCGTGCGCCCGGTGTCGCGCTTGCTCAGCTCCAGCGCCAGCTTGACGCGCTGTGCCTCGCCGCCCGACAGCGTGGTCGCGCTCTGCCCGAGCTGGATGTAGCCCAGCCCGACGTCGAGCAGCGTGCGCAGCTTGCGCGCGATGGCCGGCACCGCGCCGAAGAACGCGTGTGCGTCCTCGACCGTCATCTCGAGCACGTCGCGGATGCTGCGACCCTTGTAGACGATCTCCAGCGTCTCGCGGTTGTAGCGCGCGCCGCCGCAGGTGTCGCAGGGCACGTAGACGTCGGGCAGGAAGTGCATCTCGACCTTGATCACGCCGTCGCCCTGGCAGGCTTCGCAGCGCCCGCCGGCCACGTTGAAGCTGAAGCGCCCGGCACCGTAGCCGCGCTCGCGCGCCGCGGGCACCTCGGCGAACAGCTCGCGGATCGGGGTGAACAACCCGGTGTAGGTGGCCGGGTTGCTGCGCGGCGTGCGCCCGATCGGGCTCTGGTCGACGTTGATCACCTTGTCGAACGCGTCCAGCCCCTCGATGTCGTCGTGCGGCGCCGGCTCGAGGTGGCTCGGGTAGAGTTTCCTTGCCACGGCGGCGTACAGCGTGTCGTTGACCAGCGTCGACTTGCCCGACCCCGACACGCCGGTCACGCAGGTGAACAGCGCCACGGGGATCTCCACGGTGACACTCTGCAGGTTGTTGCCGCGCGCGCCGACGATGCGCAGGGCGCGCGCGTCGGCGTGCGCCTGCGGCGCGCGCCGCGTGGCCGGCACCGCGATGCGCAGCGCGTGCGCCAGGTAGCGCCCGGTCAGCGACGACGGGTTCGCCGCCACCTCGTCGGGCGTGCCCTGCGCGATCACGCGCCCGCCGTGCACGCCGGCGCCGGGGCCCATGTCGACGACGTGGTCGGCGGCGCGGATCATGTCCTCGTCGTGCTCGACGACGAGCACCGAGTTGTCGAGGTCGCGCAGCCGGCGCAGCGTGCCGATTAGGCGCTCGTTGTCGCGCTGGTGCAGCCCGATGCTGGGTTCGTCGAGCACGTACATCACGCCGGTCAGGCCCGAGCCGATCTGGCTGGCCAGGCGGATGCGCTGCGCCTCGCCGCCCGACAGCGTGTCGGCACCGCGCTCGAGGCTGAGGTAGCCCAGCCCGACGTCGACGAGGAAGCGAAGCCGCGCGCCGATCTCGCGCACCACCTTGTCGGCGATCCCGGCCTTCGCGCCGACCAGCTGCACACGCTCGAAGTACCCGTGCGCCTCGGCCAGCGTGGCGCGCTCGACGTCGTAGATCGGACGCCGCGTCCCGTCGCGGCCCTGCAGGAACACGTGGCGCGCCTCGCGGCGCAGGCGCGTGCCGGCGCAGGCCGGGCAGGCGCGCGCCGCCTGGTAGCGCGCGAGATCCTCGCGCACCATCGCCGAGTCGGTCTCGCGCAGGCGCCGCTCGAAGTTCGGAATGATCCCTTCGAACGGGTGGCGCCGCCTGACCACGCGCGTCTTGCCGCGCGGCCCGTCGGCGCGGTAGACGAACTCGATGTCGTCGTCTCCCGACCCGTACAGCAGCACCCGCCGATGCTCGGGCGCGAGGTCGTCGAACGGGGTCTCGATGTCGAAGCCGCAGTGGCGCGCGACGCTCTCGAGCAGCGAGTGCGTGTACGCGTTGCGCCGGTCCCAGCCCTTGACCGCGCCGCCGGCCAGCGACAGGCTCGGGAAGGCGACGACGCGTTCGGGGTCGAACACGGTGACCTGGCCCAGGCCGTCGCACTGCGGACACGCGCCCACCGGCGAGTTGAAGCTGAACAGCCGCGGCTCGAGCTCGGGCAGCGCGTAACTGCACCGCGGGCAGCCGAAGCGGCTGCTGAACACCTGCTCGCGCGCGGCGTCGATCTCCAGCGCCAGCGCGCGCCCGTCGGCGATCGCCAGCGCCGCCTCGAAGCTCTCGGCCAGGCGCTGGCGCAGCGGCGCGTCGCCGGCGCGGGTCTTCACGCGGTCGACGACCACGTCGATGTCGTGCTTCTCGCTCTTCCTCAGTGCCGGCAGCGCATCGGCCTCGACGACGGCGCCGTCGACTCGGAAGCGCACGTAGCCGCGCGCCTGCAGGTCGGCGAACAGCTCGGCGAACTCGCCCTTGCGGTCGCGCACCACCGGTGCCAGCACCGCCAGCCGCGTGCCCTCGGGCAGCGCGAGCACCGCGTCGACCATCTGCGACACGCTCTGCGCGGCCAGCGGCAGGTCGTGGTCGGGGCAGTACGGCGTGCCGGCGCGCGCGTACAGCAGGCGCAGGTAGTCGTGGATCTCGGTGATCGTGCCGACCGTGCTGCGCGGGTTGTGGCTGGTGGCCTTCTGCTCGATGCTGATCGCCGGCGCCAGCCCCTCGATGATGTCGACGTCGGGCTTGTCCATCAGCTGCAGGAACTGGCGCGCGTAGGCGCTCAGGCTCTCGACGTAGCGCCGCTGCCCCTCGGCGTACAGCGTGTCGAACGCCAGGCTGGACTTGCCCGAGCCCGACAGTCCGGTGATCACCACCAGCGCGTGCTTCGGGATGTCGAGGTCGACGTTCTTCAGGTTGTGCGTGCGCGCGCCGCGCACGCGGATCAGTGCGGGCGCGGGCGAAGGGGGAGGCAGGGGCGGGCGGGCCATGCGCACGGGCAGGTGAACCGGCCATGATAGCGACCGCGCACCGCAGGGCCGGGCTCGCCCGTGGCGCCGGACGCAGCCGCCCGGTGCGGGCGGCCGCCGCCCCCGGCCGCCGCCCCGACGCCGGCACGGGACCCGGAAAGCGCCGACAATATCCATAAATGCGCATAAAGCCATGCGCAAGGAGCCCGGCATGACCTCGTCCCACCCTTCGCGTCGACGCTGGCTGCTCGGCGCCGCCGCCGTCGGCGCGACGGCCGCCGCCGACCTGCTGCCGGGCACGCCGCTGGCGTCGCTGGCCCGCGCCGCCGACGGCTTCCAGGACTTCTTCGAAGGCCCGCCGGTCAAGGACTATCCGCTGCGCCGCATCAGCGAGCACGTGTGGATGGTGTGGACGCCCGACGGATTCCCGACCCCCGAGAACCAGGGCATGATGGCCAACGTGGTGTTCGTCGTCACGCGCGACGGCGTCGTCGTGCTCGACAGCGGCGGCTCGCTGCAGATCGGCCGCATGGCGATCCGGCGCATCCGTAGCGTCACCGACCGGCCGGTGGTGGCCGTCTTCAACTCGCACTACCACGGCGACCACTGGCTGGGCAACCACGCGTTTCGCGAAGCGTACGGCGAGCAGCTGCCGATTTACGCGCTGCCCGAGTGCATGCGCGAGATCGCCGGCGTGCAGGGCAACCTGTGGCGCTCGCTGCTCGAGCGCTGGACGAACGGCGCGACGCTGGGCACGCAGATCGTCGCGCCGCACCGGCCGGTCGAGCCCGGCGCGACGATGCGCTTCGGCGACGTCACGCTGCGCCTGCACCACTACGGCGCCGCGCACACCCCGTGCGACCTGTGCGTCGAAGTCGTCGAGGACCGCGTGACCCACGTCGGCGACGTCGCCATGCACCGGCGCATCGCCAACATGGACGACGGCAGCTACGTCGGCACGTTCAGGACCTTCGACGCGCTCGAGGCCGACACCCGCACCCGGGTCTGGATCCCGGGCCACGGCGACGCCGGCGCCGACCTGCTGCGCGAGAACCGCGAGCTGTTCGAGGGCATCTACCGGCCGTGCGAGCAGGCGGTGAAGGACGGCGTGCCGATGGAGCAGGCCAAGGCGCTGGTGCTGGCCGACCCGCGCGTGCGCAAGTACGCCGCGACGACCCAGGGTTTCGAGTCGAACATCGGCAAGTACACCAGCCTGGCCTACCTGGAGGCGGAGAAGGAGGCGTTCTGAAAGCGCCCCGCCGGCCTCACCGCGTCAGCCACCGCCGGCTGCCGTAGCTCAGCGCGTCGACCAGCGCCACCATCGCCAGCATCGCGCCAAGGATCGTCGCCGTCTTGCCCATGTGGAACAGGCCCATGTGGAACGCCAGCAGCTGCCCCAGGCCGCCGGCACCGACGACGCCGAGCACCGCGGCGGCACGGATGTTGTTTTCCCAGCGGTACAGCGTGTAGCTCAACAGCTGCGGCAGCACCTGCGGCAGCGTCGCGTACAGGAACACGCGCAGGTCGCCCACGCCCTGCGCGCGCAGCGCCGCGCCGGGGCCGGGCGGCGCGTTCTCGATCGCCTCGGCGAACAGCCGCCCGAGCACGCCGGTGGTGTGCGCCGCCAGCGCCAGCGTGCCGGCGAACGGACCCAGCCCGGCCGAAATCAGCAGCAGTGCGGCCCACACCAGCTCGGGGATCGAGCGCAGCGCGTTGAGCAACAGCCGGGTCGGTGTGCGCGCGCGCGCCGCGTCGCCGTCGTGCAGGCGGCTGGCCGGCAGCGCCAGCGCGAGACCCGCGGCCGCGGCCAGCACGGTGCCCAGCAGCGACATC
Source organism: uncultured Azohydromonas sp. (assembly GCA_964618555.1). Classification (GTDB taxonomy): domain Bacteria; phylum Pseudomonadota; class Gammaproteobacteria; order Burkholderiales; family Burkholderiaceae_C; genus Calidifontimicrobium. The sequence continues at coordinate 7,771 of CAZUBF010000062.1, read as the reverse complement.
GCCAGCGTCTCCCAGGCGCCGACGGCGACCTTGCGCAGGAACGGCGCCGACATGTCGGGCGGGAAGAACTCGCCGACGAAGCGCCCCATGCCGCGCGCCGCCTCGAGCGACAGGAACTGCGCCCACTGCAGCTCCAGCGTCCAGAAACTGGCGACGACGAGCGCCGCGAGTCCGAGCACGAACCAGCAGGCCTTGCAGCGCGCGTCGAACAGCGGCGGTGGCAGCTTGTACGGGGCGTTGGCAGCGCTCGGCCGGCTCATCGCGTCCTCATCCGAGCGTGTGCCGCAGCCACGCGCTGGCGCGGTCGGCGAGCGCGACCAGGGCGATGAACACCAGCAGCATCGTCGCCACCTCGCCGCCGGCAAACATCTTCATCGAGTTGTCCAGCTGCTGCCCGAGCCCGCCGGCGCCGACGAAGCCGAGCACGACCGACGAGCGGATCGCGCACTCCCAGCGGTAGACGGTGTACGACGTCAGCTCCGCGGCGTTGGTCGGCAGCAGGCCGTAGAAGAAGGCCTGCAGCCGGCCGGCGCCGTTGCGCAGCAGCGCCTCGGTGGCGTGGGCCTCGCCGCTTTCCAGGATCTCGCCGTACACCTTGCCGAGCATGCCGCCGTAGGTCAGCGCGATCGCGAGCACGCCGGCGGTGGGCCCGAGGCCGACCACGCGCACGAACACCAGCGCCCACACCAGCTCGGGGATGCTGCGCAGCACGATCAGCGCCCAGCGCACGCCCTGGCGCAGCCAGAACGGCCCGCGCGCCATGCGTCCGGACAGCGCCGACACCGACAGCGCGCGCGTCGACAGCAGCGTCAGCGGCACCGCGACGACGAGCGCCAGCGTGACGCCGGCGGTGGCGATCGCCACCGTGCGCCAGGTCTCGCGCGCCACCATCGCGAGGAACCCGACGTCGTGCGCCGGTGGAAAGAAGCTGCCGACGAACTGCGCGCTGACCTTCAGGTTGTCGGGCTCGACGAGCACCCAGGGCCTGAACTCGGTGGCCACGAGCAGCGGCCACAGCAGCACCAGCGCCGCGCCGGTCCAGGCCACGCGGCCGAGCCACGCCGGGTCGCGTGCCGGCGGCGCGGTGCGGGCAGCGACGGCGGTGGTCACGGCGAGGTCAGCGGCAGTGCATGACGACGGGCTGCGGCGTCGCCGGCCCTTCGTCGGCCATCGCAGGCGGCTCACCGCGCAGTTCGTGCTCGTGCTGTGCGTACAGCCGCGCGAGCTGCTCGCGCGTGACCTGGGCCGCCGGCAGGTCGAAGGCGAGCGTGCCGTCGCGCAGGCCGACGACGCGCGGGAACTGCGCCAGCGCGACGTCGACCTGGTGCAGCGTCGCCACCAGCGTCACGCCGCGCTCGCGCGCCCCGTCGACGAGCGTGGCGATCGCCTGCGTCGAGCGCGCCGGGTCGAGCGCCGACAGCGGCTCGTCGACGAGCCACAGCGTCGCCGGCGCCAGCAGCGCGCGCGCCAGCCCGACGCGCTGGCGCTCGCCTCCCGACAGTCGGTCGACCCGCTCGAACAGCTTGTCGGCAAGGCCGAAGCGGTCGAGCGCGTCGTGGGCGGCGGGGATGTCGCTCGGGTAGAACAGCGAACGCACGCTGGCCGCGAGCCCCAGCGCCGGCAGCCGCGCGGCAAGCACCGCGGTGACGACGCGCTGGCGCGGCGGCAGCGGCGGCACCTGCGGCGCCAGGAACAGGCGAGCGCGCAGGCGCTGCAGCCGGCGCCGCGGCAGCGTCCACGGGTCGACGCCGTCCAGACTCAGGCGGCCGGCGGCCGGCGGCAGCGCACAGGCGAGCAGTTGCATCAGCGTCGTCTTGCCGGCGCCCGAGGGGCCGATCACGGCCACCCGCTCGCCCGCGTCGACGCGCAGGTCGATCGACTTCAGCGCCGGCGCCGTCCCGGCGCGCGCAGCGGGGTGGCGCGCGACCGCGCCCGTCAGATCGATCCTCACGCGACGGCGTTCACAGCAGGCCGGCGCTGCGCGCCGCGACCTCGAGTCCCTTGTAGTTCTCGGGCGAGGTGGCGATGTAGCGCGTCGCGCGGTTCAGGCGCAGGATCTCGGCGTGCTCGGGATGGGACGCGTCGAGCGCGAGCAGTGCGGCCTTGACCTTCTCGCGCTGCGCGGCGGGCATGTCGGCGTGCACCGACCAGTTGTAGTTGAAGTAAGGCGGCGCGGTGTAGAACACGTCGACCGCCTTCGTGTCGACCTTGTTCTCGCCGACGAACTTGCGCCACACCGTGACGTCGAGCGCCGCGGCGTCGACCTTGCCGCTGACCACCGAGGCGATCGTCGCGTCGTGCGCACCGCTGTAGGCGACGCGGCGGAAATCCTTGTCCGGGTCGATGCCGGCGGCCAGCAGGAAGCTGCGCGGCATCAGGTGGCCCGAGGTGCTGCTCTGCGAGCCGAAGCTGACCTGCCTGCCCTTCATGTCCGCCAGGCCCTTGATGCCGGAGTCGGTCTTGGCGATGAACACCGACTGGAAGCGCGTGTCCTCCTCGCGCTGTGCGATCGGGATCACCTTGCCGCCGGAGCGCAGGTTGGCCTGCACGAACGTGAAGCCGCCGAACCAGACCAGGTCGACCTTCTTGTTGACCAGTGCCTCGACGGCGGCCGGGTAGTCGCTGACCGGGGTGAACTCGACCTTCATGCCCAGCGCCTTTTCCAGGTGGGTCGCCAGCGGCGTGAACTTGCGCACCTGCTCCGTGGCCGCCTCCTCGGGAATCGTCGTGACGCGAAACACCTGTTGCGCGTGCGCCAGCGCGCCGAACGCGAGCAGCGTGCAGGCCAGCAGCGACTTGAAGGCGCGGGACGGGGACAGACTGAGCATGGGGTGCGTTCCTCGCAGGTGGACGAAGGTGAAGCGGCAGTCGCTGCGCAGGCGGTTGCCGGCGCGATGCGCGACGGCGATTGGAACGCAATCGCCGCCATCGTGCCGGCGCGCTGCTACATTGGCCGCCCACGCCCAGGTCACCCCGCCGTGCGCACGCCGCGCTTCATCGATGGCCCCGCCGCCGCCGCCGACCCGGCCGAAGAAGCCGCCGCCGGGCTGTTGCGGCGTGCGGCGCGGCTGCCGCCCAAGCTGTTCTACGACGCGCTCGGATCGCGCCTGTTCGACGCGATCACCGAGCTGCCCGAGTACTACCCGACACGCACCGAGGCGTCGATCTTCGCGGCGCACCTCGAGGCGATCGCCGCCGCCGTGCACGCCGCGGTGGGTCGCGGCGCGACGCTGGTCGACCTCGGCGCCGGCAACTGCGAGAAGGCCGAGCGGCTGTTCGGGGCGCTGGCGCCCGCGCGCTACGTCGCGGTCGACATCTCGGCCGGCTACCTGCGCACGACGCTCGGGCGGCTGCAGCAGCGCCACGCGGCGCTGGACGTCGTCGGCGTCGGCCTCGACTTCTCGGCGCGGCTCGCGCTGCCGGCCGGCCTCGTCGACGCGCCGGCGCTGCTGTTCTACCCCGGCTCGAGCATCGGCAACTTCGCACCGACCGACGCGTTGCGCCTGCTGCGCGACGCGCGCGCCGCGTCATGCGGCGGCGCGCTGCTGATCGGCGTCGACCTCGTCAAGCCGGCCGACGTGCTCGAGGCGGCGTACGACGACGCGCTGGGCGTCACCGCGGCGTTCAACCTGAACCTGTTGTGCCACCTGAACCGGCTGCTGGGCACCGACTTCGACGTGCGCGACTGGCGCCACGTCGCCTTCTTCGACGCCGCGGCGTCGCGCATCGAGATGCACCTGCAGGCGCGTCGCGCGCTGACGGTGCGCTGGCCCGGCGGCGAGCGCCGCTTCGACGCCGGCGAGCGCATCCACACCGAGGACTCGTACAAGTGGACGCGCGCGGGTTTCGACGCGCTGCTGCGCGACGCCGGGTTCGCGCGCGTGCAGGCGTGGACCGACGAGCGCGGCTGGTTCGCGGTGATGCTGGCCGTGGGCTGACCTCGGCTCACGCGGCGCAGCTGCGCAACCCGGCGAAGACGTCGTTGCGCTCGGCGGTGAAATAGTTGCGGTAACGCGGGTGGCGCAGGCGCGGCTGCGTCGCGAACGAGGCGCCGCGCAGCACCGGCCGACCGTCGAACCACGGTGCGGAGTAGTCGCGGTAGGGATGCGGCACGAAGCCAGGGTAGGGCGCGAAGGCGCTCGCGGTCCACTCCCACACGTCGCCCCAGCGCAACGACTCGGGGCGCTCCAGCGCGGCGCGCTCCCACTCGGCCTCGGTCGGCAGGCGCCGCCCGGCCCAGGCGCACCATGCCTGCGCCTCGTGCAGGGTCAGGTGGCAAGCCGGCAGCGCGGGGTCGAGGTCGATCCAGCGACCGTGGCGCCACTGGTGCCAGCCGCGGCCGGCGCGGCGCAGGAAGCGCGGCGCCTGCGCGCCGCTGCCGCGCAGCCAGCGTGCCCCGGCGTCGCTCCACCAGCGCGGCTGCGCGTAGCCGCCGGCGTCGACGAACGGCAGGAACTCGGTCCAGCGCAGCACCTGGGCGTCGATCGTGAACGGCGCCAGCGCGACGTCGTGCGCGCCGAGCTCGTTGTCGAACGCGAAGCCGTCGCCGTCGTGGCCGAGCCGCCACGCGCCGCCGTCGAACGCCAGCGCGGCCGGCGGCGCCGGCAGCGGCGCCGGTTGCCCGCGCGTGTCGCCGATCGGCACGCCGAGCCCCTGCGCCATGTAGAGCGCCGCCTCGTGGTGCATGTCCTCGTGGAACAGCGCGAGGCGGAAGAAGTACAGCGCCTCGTCGCCGTCGTCGCCCGCCTCGGCGAGCAGCGCGAGCGTCGCGTCGAGCTGCGCGGCCAGGTCGGCGCGCGTCGCCTCGGCGCCGGGCAGCGGCAGCGACCAGCGTGAGTCGTGCGCGACGCGGCTCGAGTGGTACAGCGCGTCGGCGTCGGCGCGCACGCCGCTCGCGCGCGGTGCGTCGGGGTCGGCGGCGGCGCCGAGGCGGCGCTGCGGGTTGCGCGCGATCCAGTACTCCTGGAACCAGCCGACGTGGCCCAGCTCCCACAGCGGCGGGTTCAGCTCGGGGCGCACCGGCACCGTCAGTCCGGGCAGCGCCCGCCGGTAGGCGTCGAAGGTGGACAGCGTGTCGGCGCGGCTGGCGCGCAGGGCTTGCGCGAGGTCGTCACGACGGCCGTGCCGCGCGTGGTGCGCGGCTGCGGTTATGCTGGTCGCCACTTCCACTCCTGCCGTTCGCGCACCCCGGGCGCGAACGAGCATACCGGATGCCGTTGCCGTCATCGATCGGCCCGAGCGCCGAGGCGGTCGCCAGCCGCTACCGCGAGGTGCGCGAGACGACGCTGGCGCTCGCGCGCCCGTTGACCGAGGCCGACGCGCAGGTGCAGAGCATGCCCGACGCGAGCCCGACGAAGTGGCACCTCGCGCACACGACCTGGTTCTTCGAGACCTTCGTGCTCGAAGCCCACGAACGCGGGTTTCGGCCGTTTCATCCGGCGTACCGCGTGCTGTTCAACAGTTACTACCACGGCGTCGGCGAGCAGCACGCGCGCCCGCGGCGCGGGCTCGTCACGCGCCCCGGGCTGGCCGAGGTCATCGACTACCGCCGCGACGTCGACGAGCGGGTGCAGGCGCTGCTGGCGCGCGGGGTGGACGCCGACGCCGCGGCGCTGCTGACGCTCGGCCTGAACCACGAGCAGCAGCACCAGGAGCTGATCCTCACCGACGCGCTGCATCTGCTGTCGTGCAATCCGCTGCAGCCGGCGTACCGCGACGCGCCGCCGGCGTCGTCGGCGGGTGCACTGCCGCTGCAGTGGGTGCCGCTCGAGGGGGGGCTCGTCGAGATCGGTCACGACGGCGCCGGATTCGCCTTCGACAACGAGCAGCCGCGCCACCGCTGCTGGCTCGATCCGTACCTCCTGGCCAGTCGCCTGGTCACGCAGTCGGAGTGGGCCGCGTTCGTCGCCGACGGGGGCTACCGCGAGCCGCGCTGGTGGCTCGCCGCCGGCTGGGACTGGGTGCGCGCACAAGGCGTCGAGGCGCCCATGTACTGGCACCGCGCCGGCGGCGGCGAGTGGCAGGTGTTCACGCTGGTCGGGCCGCGAGCGCTCGAACCGCACCGACCCGTCGTGCACGTCAGCCTGTACGAAGCCGACGCCTACGCGCGCTGGTTCGGCGCGCGCATCGACCGACCCTGCCGGCTGCCGACCGAGGCCGAGTGGGAACACGCCGCCGCCAGGTGCGGCGACGAGATCGGGCGCGGCAACTTCCTCGACGACGCCTGCTGGCAGGCGCAGCCGGCGCGGCCGGGGCGCGGCGCGCTGGCGCAACTGTTCGGCGACGCCTGGGAGTGGACGTCGAGCGCCTACGCCGCGTACCCCGGCTACCGCCCGTGGCCTGGCGCGGCCGGCGAGTACAACGCCAAGTTCATGGTCAACCAGTACGTGCTGCGCGGCGGCTCGTGCGCCACCCCCCGCTCGCACATCCGGCCGAGCTACCGCAACTTCTTCCCGGCCGAGGCGCGATGGCAGTTCACCGGCGTGCGGCTCGCGAGCGACGCGAATTGACGCGCCCGCCGATCGTCGTCGTCACGCCCTTCCTCGCGCGGGCCAACAACGGGAACTGGCAGACGGCGCGGCGCTGGGCGCGGTTCCTCGCCGACGACTACCGCGTGCGCCTGACCGACGACTGGCGCGGCGGCGACGAGGCGCTGATGATTGCGCTGCACGCACGGCGATCGGCGCCGTCGATCGTCGCCTGGCGCGCGGCGCACCCGGCGCGGCCGCTGGTCGTCGTGCTGACGGGCACCGACCTGTACCGCGACATCGACGCCGACGCGGCGGCGCAGCGCTCGCTGCACCTCGCCGACCGCCTCGTCGTGCTCAACGACCTCGGCGCGCAGCGGCTGCCCGAGGCCTTGCGCGAGCGCGCGGTGGTGATCGTGCAATCGGCGCCGTCGCGGCGGCCGCGGCCGAAGACGTCGCGGCGTCTGCGCGCGCTGATGGTCGGCCACCTGCGCGACGAGAAGTCGCCGCGCACCTACTTCGACGCGGCGCGGCGCCTCGCGCACCGGCGCGACATCGTGTTCGACCACGTCGGCGGTGCGCTCGACGCGGCGCTCGCCGACGAGGCGCGTGCGCTCGCGGCGCAGGTGCCGACCTACCGCTGGCTCGGCGCGCTGCCGCACGGCGCCGCGCGCGCGCGCATCGCCGCGGCGCACCTGCTGGTGCATCCGAGCCGCATGGAAGGCGGCGCGCAGGTCGTCATCGAGGCGGTGACCAGCGCCACGCCGGTGCTCGCGTCACGCATCGACGGCAACGTCGGCCTGCTCGGCGCCGGCTACGGCGGCCTGTTCGAACCCGGCGACGCGGCGGGGCTCGCGGCGCTCGTCGAGCGCGCCCGCGACGACGCGGCTATGCTGCCGGCGCTGCAGGCGCAGTGCGCTGCGCTGGCGCCACGGTTTGCGCCGGCGCGTGAGCGCCAGGCGCTGCTGGCACGGGTGGCCGAGGCGATCGCCGGCCGCCGCTGAACGGAGAACGCCGCTTGAACGCCCCCGAACGTCCCCCCCCTGGTGAACCCCGGCTGACCACGCTGTCGCATGGCGGCGGCTGTGGCTGCAAGATCGCGCCCGGTGTGTTGGCGCAGATCCTGAAGGGTACCGCCGCGATGCCGATGCCCAAGGAGTTGCTGGTGGGCGTCGAGACCGCGGACGACGCCGCGGTCTACCAGCTCAACGACGAGCAGGCGCTGGTCGCGACCACCGACTTCTTCATGCCGATCGTCGATGATCCGTACGACTTCGGCCGCATCGCCGCCACCAATGCGATCA
>CAZUBF010000061.1:0-19150 GCA_964618555.1 uncultured Azohydromonas sp. | reverse complement strand
AGTTCCCGCACACCGAGACGGTGCACTTCCCGAAGTCGTGCCTGCACTGCGAGGAGCCGCCGTGCGTGCCGGTGTGTCCGACCGGCGCGTCGTACAAGCGCGAGGAAGACGGCATCGTGCTCGTCGACTACGACCGGTGCATCGGCTGCAAGTACTGCAGCTGGGCCTGCCCGTACGGCGCGCGCGAGCTCGACGAGCACCAGAAGGTGATGAAGAAGTGCACGCTGTGCGTCGACCGCATCTACGACGCGCGGCTGGACGCACGCGACCGCCTGCCTTCGTGCGTCAAGGCGTGCCCGACCTCGGCGCGCATCTTCGGCGACATCCACGACCCGCACTCCGAGGCCGCGCGCGCGATCCGCGAGAACGGTGGCTACGCGCTGATGCCCGAGTGGGGCACGCAGCCGGCCAACCACTACCTGCCGCGGCGCACGACGCGCTTGCGCATCCACGACGACGAGCTGGTGCGCTCCGACAACCCGCTCGCGGTCGAAGGCCACCTGCCCCGACCGGCGCCCGACGCGGCGACGCTCGACGACGCGAGCTGGTGAGGCGTCGATGAAGCCGGCGTTCTCGGTGATCCTGCTGACCACGCTGATCGGCGCCGGCCAAGGCCTGTTCCTCGCGCTGTTCACGGTGCAGACCTACGCGCTGGTCGGCCTGCTGCCCTCCGGCGACGGCCGGGCGCTGTACGTCGCCGGCAGCGCGCTGGCGCTGGCGCTGCTCGCGCTCGGGCTGGCGGCGTCGTTCGCGCACCTCGGACGGCCCGAGCGCGCCTGGCGCTCGGCTGCGCAGTGGCGCACCTCGTGGCTGTCGCGCGAGGTCATCGTGCTGCCGGCGTTCATGGGCGCGGTGGCGCTGTACGGTCTGCTGCACGCGCTCGGCCCGGCGCCCGTGCTGTTCACGACGGCGCAGGGCCCGGCGCTCGACCTGACGCTGGCGGTGGGGCTGGTCGCGACGCTGCTGGCGTTCGCGCTGTTCGTGTGCACCGGCATGATCTACGCCTGCCTGCGTTTCCTCGCCGAGTGGGCGACGCCGCTGACGCCGCTGAACTACACGCTGCTCGGCGGTGCGTCGGGCTTCACGCTGGCCGCCGCCCTCGCGGCGGTGGTGGCGCCGCCGCGCGTGGGATTCCTCGCCGGCTGGGCCATCGTGCTGACGCTGCTGGCCGCGCTCGGCCGCGGCGCAGCGTTGTGGCGCAATGCCCGGCTGAAGCCGCGATCGACGATCCAGTCGGCGACCGGCGTCAAGCACCCGCAGGTCATGCAGAAGTCGATGGGCTTCATGGGCGGGTCGTTCAACACGCGCGAGTTCTTCCACGGCGCGACGCTGTCGACGCTGCGGCTGGTGCGCCCGGCGTTCCTGCTGCTGGCCTTCGCGCTGCCGCTGGCGCTGCTGGCGCTGGGCCGTGACGACGCGTCGCGCGCGCTGCTGGGCGCGGCGTTCGTCGTGCAGTTCGTGGGTCTGCTGGCCGAGCGCTGGTACTTCTTCGCGCAGGCCAACCACCCGCAGAACTTGTACTACCGGGCGGTGGCGTGACGCCCGTGGCGGCTGCGACGGCCTCGGCGTTGCGGCGGGTCTTCCCGTTCCTCGACTGGCTGCCGGTCAGCGGCGTCGTGCTGCGCGGCGACCTGGTCGCCGGCATCACCGGCGCGCTGGTGCTGGTGCCCAAGGCGATGGCCTACGCGCAGCTGTCGGGGCTGCCGGTGCACTTCGGCTTGTACGTGGCCTTCGTGCCGGCGATCCTCGGCGCGCTGTGGGGTTCGTCGCGACAGCTGGCCACCGGGCCGGTGGCGATCATCTCGCTGATGACCGCCGCCGCGCTGACGCCGCTGGCGGTGCCGTTCTCGGACCACTACGTCGAGCTGGCGCTGCTGCTGACGCTGATGGTCGGGCTGATCCAGTTCGCCCTCGGCGCGCTCAAGCTCGGCGTCATCGTCCACTTCGTCTCGCACCCGGTGATCCTCGGCTTCATGAATGCCGCGGCGATCATCATCGCGCTGTCGCAGCTCGACATGCTGCTCGGCATCCCGAAGGGGCGCAGCGACTCGTTCCTCGCCGACGTCTGGGGCATGCTGGTGCAGTTGCCGCACACGAGCGGGCCGACGCTGGGGATGGCGCTGTTCGCGCTGGCGCTGATGCTGGGCCTCAAGCGCATCAAGCCGCTGGCCAAGCTGAGCGTGCTGATCGCGGTGGCCGTGACGATCGTCGTCAGCCACTTCGTCGGCTACCAGCGTGTCGCCGACGCCGCGATCGAGCTGGTCCGCGACGACGACACGCGTGCGCTCGTGCTCGCTTACGGCGAGACCGAGCGCGCGAAGCGCGCGCTCGACGCCGAGATCGCCGACGTGACGGCGCAGCTGCGCGAGGTGCGCCGGCGCGACGTGCGCACCGCGGCGACGCTGCGCCACCGCCTGCACCTGGCCGAGCTCGACGCCGACGGCATGGCGCAGGCCAACAAGCGGCTGCTGCGGGACCTGCAGCTGCTGCGCTTCGAACGCGCCGACGACGGTGCGCTGTACGCCCGCGGCAAGGTGCCGGCCGGCGTCGAGACCGACGGCAGGACGTGGAAGCTGCGCAAGATCGCCGATGGCCGGGTCGCGTTCGCCGCCGGCGGCGAAGTGGTCGGCGCGATTCCGCGCGGGCTGCCGGCGCTGCGCGTGCCGACGGTGACGTTCGACGCCGTGGCGTCGCTGCTCAGTGCGGCCATCGTCATCGCGCTCGTCGGCTTCATGGAGTCGATCGCGATGGCCAAGGCGATGGCGGCGACGACGAAGCAGCGCATCGACCCGAACCAGGAACTCATCGGCCAGGGCATGGCCAATTTGGGCGGATCCTTCTTCCAGTCGTACCCGGCTTGCGGGTCGTTCACCGGCTCGGCGATCAACCTCGCCGCCGGCGCGACGACCGGCTTGGCGATGGTCTTCAACGGGCTGTTCGTCGTCGCCACGCTGCTCGTGCTGACGCCGCTGCTGTACGCGCTGCCGAAGGCGACGCTGGGCGTGATCATCCTGCTCGCGGTGACCACGCTGCTGACGCCGAAGGCGCTGCTGCAGACCTGGCGCGCGAGCCGCGCCGACGGCGTCGTCGCCGCCGTGACCTTCGCCGTCACGCTGCTGATGGCGCCGCACCTCGACAAGGGCATCCTGATCGGCGCCGCGCTGGCGGTGCTGCTGTACCTGTACCGCACGATGAAGCCGCGCGTGGCCGAACTCGGCCGCCACCCCGATGGCACGCTGCGCGACGTCAAGGTGCACCCGAACCTGCCCACCAGCCGCAACGTCATCGCGCTGCGCTTCGACGACGCGCTGTACTTCGCCAACGCGGTGCACTTCGAGGAGGCGGTGCTCGACGCGCTGTCGTCCAAGCCGCAGGCCAGGTACGTGCTGGTGGTCGCCAGCGGCATCAACCACATGGACGCCACGGGCGAGGAGATCGTGCGCCACCTCGTCGAGCGGCTGCGCGCCGGCGGCGTGACGATGGTCTTCTGCGGGCTGAAGAAGCAGTTGCGCGACGTGATGCAGCGCACCGGCCTCGACCGGGTCATCGGCGACGACCACGTGTTCCCCGATGAGCAGCGCGCGCTGCAGGCCATCTACGAGCGCCTCGGGGCCGAGGGCGGCGGCGAACTGCTGCCGCGTGCCGGAGGGGCCTCGTGACGGCCCACGCGCTCCTGCAGCGCTGGCTGCCGTTCGTCGCCTGGGCACCGCGGGTCACGCGAGACAGCCTGCGCGACGACGCGACCGCGGCGCTCACCGGCGCGTTGATCGTGCTGCCCCAGGCGGTGGCCTTCGCGACGATCGCCGGATTGCCGCCGCAGTACGGGCTGTACGCGGCGATGGTGCCTGCCGTCGTCGCGGCGCTGTGGGGGTCGAGCTGGCACCTGGTGTCGGGGCCGACGACGGCGATCTCGGTGCTCGTGTTCGCCACCCTCAGCCCGCTCGCCGCGCCGGGCAGCGAGCGCTACGTCGCGATGGTGCTGACGTTGAGCCTGATGGCGGGCGTGATCCAGCTCGCGATGGGCCTGGCGCGCCTCGGTGCCATCGTCAACTTCATCTCGCACACGGTGATCATCGGCTTCACCGCCGGCGCCGCGTGCCTGATCTTCGCCAGCCAGATCAAGAACTTCTTCGGTCTCGGGGTGCCGCGCGGTGCGTCGTTCCACGAGACGCTGCTGTACGCGGGCGAGCACCTCGGAGAGGCCCACCTGTGGGTCACCCTGGTGGGTGTCGTCACGGTGGGCGCGGGCCTGCTGGCCAAGCGGTTCCTGCCGCGCTGGCCGTACATGATCTTCGCGATGGTCGCGGGTGCGCTGGTCGCGATGCTCGCGAACCACGTGCTCGGCGCCGAGGCCACCGGCATCGAGACGGTCGGCGCGCTGCCGAGCGCGGTGCCCTCGCTGTCGATGCCCGACCTGTCGTTCGCGACGCTGCAGGCGATGGTGTTCCCCGCCGCCGTGGTTGCGCTGCTCGGGCTGACCGAGGCGGTGGCGATCGCGCGTTCGATCGCGATGCGCTCGCGCCAGCGCCTGGACAACGACCAGGAGTTCATCGGCCAGGGGTTGTCGAACATCGCCGGCAGCTTCTTCTCCGCGTATCCGTCGAGCGGCTCGTTCAACCGCAGCGGCATCAACTACGCGTCCGGGGCGCGAACGCCGCTGGCGGCGGCGCTGTCGGCGCCGATCCTGCTCGCCATCGCGGTGCTCGCCGCGCCGCTGGCGGCCTACCTGCCGGTGGCGGCGATGGCCGGCATCCTGTTCATCGTCGCCTGGGGGCTGATCGACTGGCACCACATCGGCGACATCGTGCGCCGCCACCCGCGTGAGCGGCTGGTGCTGCTCGTGACCTGGATCGGCGTGCTCGTCGACCTCGAGAAGGGGCTGTTCGCCGGCATCGTCGTCTCGCTGCTGCTGTACCTCTATCGCACCTCCCAGCCGGCGGTCGACGAGCGGGCGCCGCCGCCGGCCGAGCTCGGCAACCCGCGGCGCAAGATGGTCGCCGCCGGCACCGACGCACCGCCCTGTCCGCAGCTGGCGATGCTGCGCCTGCGCGGATCGATCTACTTCGGCGCGGTCGAGCACGTGCGCGACCAGTTCCGGCGCGTCGACGCGGCGGACCCGAGGCGCAAGTGGGTGATGCTGATCGCGCAGGGCGTCAACTTCGTCGACCTCGCCGGCGCCGAACTGCTGGCCGAGGAGGCGCAGCGCCGCCGCGCGCTCGGCGGCGGGCTGGTGATCGTCGGCGCCCAGCCGGCGGTCGAACACCTGCTGGGGCGCAGCGGCGCGATCCGCGAGATCGGCCCGGCACGCCTGGTGGCGCACAAGGGCGAGGCGATCCGGCACGTCTACCCCCAGCTCGACGGCGAGGTGTGCCGCGCGTGCACGCGCCGCGTGTTCGAGGAGTGCCAGACGCACCTTCCCGACGGCAGCGCGCGCGACGAACCTGCCTCAGTCTCCCGGAGCCCCGCACCATGAGCGACGCCCTGAACTACCTCGTCAAGGCCCGTCCCGACGCGGTGGGCCACTACTTCGCGTTCCTCAAGGCCTGCGGGACCCACCTCGACCCGAAGACGCGCGACCTGATCTCGATCATCACCAAGGTGCACGCGCAGACCGAGCGCGGTTTGCGGCAGTACCTCGGCCGCGCGCTGCGCGACGGCGTGACGCCGATGGAGGTGCTCGACGCACTGCTGATGGCGTTTCCGGCGCTGGGGCTGGCGAAGATCGTCTGGGCGGTGGACGTGATCCTCGCGATGGACTTGCCCGAGTTCCGCCCCGAAGCGCTCGGGGCCGGCGGCAGCTGGCACGACGTGATGCCCACGCGCGGCTTTCGCGCCGGGCAGGTGCGGCGCGTCGACTGCGACGGCCGCGCGCTGTTCGTCACCAAGGACGCCGAGGGCTGGCGCGTCTACGACAGCCGCTGCCCGCACCAGACCACGGACATCCCGCACCTGGCGCTGCAGGGCACCACGCTGACCTGCCCGAAGCACCAGTGGCAGTTCGACATCCGCACCGGCGAGTGCATCGCCAAGGGCACCAGCCCGCTGCGCCAGTGGCCGACCCGGGTCGAGCGGGGCCGGTTGTACGCGCGCTGGTGAGCGAGTCTGCGCGAAAGCCTTCGACAACAACAGCAAACGACCACCTTCCTTCCACCCGATCCACAGGAGACATCACGATGACCCCGATTCCCCGCCGCTTCCGGCGCACCGCCTTCGCCGCCGCCGTGCTCGGCTGCGCGCTGCCCGCACTGGCCACCAACGGCATGAACATGGAGGGCTACGGCCCGATCTCCACGGGCATGGGCGGCGCTTCGCAGGCGCTCGACCACGGCTCGGCGGCGCTCGCGCAGAACCCGGCGACCCTGGCGCTGATGGGCGCCGGCGCGCGGCTCGACGTCGCGGTGGGATTGCTCGGCCCGCGCGTCGAGAGCCGAGTCGACACGCCGATGGGCACGATGGCCTCGAAGTCCGACGGCACCTCGTACGTGATGCCGGCGCTGGGCTACGTGCGGCGCAGCGGCCGTCTGGTGTACGGCCTGGGCGTGTTCGCGCAGGGTGGCATGGGCACCGAGTACAAGGCCTCGAGCTTCCTCGCCGCGGGCTCGGACCAGAAGGTGCGATCCGAGCTGGGTGTCGGACGCGTGATGCTGCCGCTGGCCTACGACGTGACGCCCGAGTTCGCCGTCGGCGCGACGCTGGACTTCATGTGGGCCGGGCTGGACCTGCGCATGGCCGCGCCGGCGACGCAGCTCGGCGGGCTCGTCACCGGCGGCAGCGGCAACCTGGCGATGGGCCTGCCGCAGATGCTGCCGATGCTGCCGCCCGGCGCGTGGGCGCGCATCGACTTCAGCGACAGCAGCGACTTCACCGGCCAGGCCAACTCAACCGGCTGGGCCGCCAAGCTCGGCATGGTCTACAAGGCCGGCCCGACGCTGACGCTGGGCGCGTCGTACCAGTTCGAGTCCGACCTGGGCGACATGAAGACCGGGTCGACCGGCGCGTCGATGTCGATCCAGGGCATGGGCAGCATCCCGGGACGCATCACGGTGGTCGACTTCCAGTGGCCGTCGACGTTGGCCGCGGGTGCGGCGTGGCAGGCGACGCCGGCGCTGCTGCTGGCCGCCGACGTCAAGCGCATCGGCTGGGCCGACGTGATGAAGAGCTTCCGCATGCGTTTCGACAGTGCGGCGCCGGCCGCAAGCGGGTTCGACGGGTCGGTCGACTTCGCGCTGCCGCAGGACTGGAAGGATCAGACCGTGGTCAACCTCGGCCTGGCCTGGGCCGCCAGCGGCCAGCTCACGCTGCGCGCCGGGCTGAACGTGGCCGACAACCCGATCCCCGACGCGCTGGTGAACCCGCTGTTTCCGGCCACCGTCGAGCGCCACTACACCTTGGGGATCGGCTGGCGCTTCAACCCCGCCAGCGAGCTGAACGCGTCGCTGACGCTGGCGCCCACCACCACCGTGACCAGCGCGATGGGCATCGAGGTGGCGCACAAGCAGCGCAGCGCGCAGCTGATGTACACGCACCGGTTCTGAGTGTTCCCCCCGGGGCCGCCTGCGTGCCGGCCCCGGGGCATCGTGGGTTGGAGTTGATACCCTAGTGGGTATCTGATACAGTCGCGTCCGAAATCAGCCCCCGGACCATGACTGCACACCGCCTCCCCTTGATCGCCCTCGCCGCGGCCGCCGTGCTGACCGTCGCGCCCGGCCACGCGTTCGCGGCCACCGCGGTGCCCGCCGTCGCCGTCGGCCAAGGCGCCGCCGCCGCCGGCTTCGAGCTCGACGGCGCACTCGAGCCGGTGCGCCAGAGCACGGTCGCCGCGCAGGTGCCGGGCAACGTGCTGCAGTTGCTGGTGCAGGCCGGCGACCGCGTCGCCGCCGGGCAGGTCATCGCGCGCATCGACGAGCGCGACGCGCAGGCCGGCTTGGCGCGCAGCGACGCCGCGGTCGCGCAGGCCGAGGCCGAGTTGCGCAATGCGCGCGTGCACCTGGAGCGTTCGCGCGAGCTGCGCGCGCAGCAGTTCGTCAGCCAGGCGGCGCTCGACGTCGCCGAGACCCAGCACAAGGCCGCCGAGGCGGGGCTGCGCCAGGCGCAGGCCGGGCGCACGCAGGCGGCGCTGGCGCGGGGTTTCGCGGCCGTCACGGCACCGTTCGCCGGGGTCGTGCTGGCCACGCATCTCGAGGCCGGCGACCTCGCGTCGCCCGGCCGGCCGATCGCGACGATCTACGCCCCCGGGGTGCTGCGTGCGGTGGTGCAGGTGCCCGGTTCGCGCATGGCGCTGGCGCGTGGCGCGCGTCGCGTCGAGGTGCAGTTGCCGGGCCGCACGCAGTGGATCGCGCCGACCAGTGCAACCGCGTTGCCGGTGGCCGACGCGGTGTCGCAGACCGTCGAGTGGCGTCTGGAGCTGCCGGCCGACGCCGCGGCCGGTCAGTTGCCCGGCGCGACGGCGCGCGTGCGGTTCGTCGCCGACGCGGTGGCGCCGGCTGCCGGCGCCGAGGTACCGACCGTGCCGGCCGGCGCCCTGCTGCGGCGCGGCGAGCTGACCGCCGTGTACGTCGTGCAGGGTGGGCGTTTCGTGCTGCGCGCGGTGCGCACCGGCGCGGTCGTCGGCGACAGCGTGCAGGTGCTGGCCGGGTTGAGGCCCGGCGAGCGCGTGGCCGTCGACCCGGTGCGCGCCGGCCTGGCCGGCGCGGCCCCGGCGCCGTGAGGGCAGGGCGATGACCAGCGAAGTCGCCGCCGCGGCGAACGCGACGTCGGACGAGGCCGGCGCGCCGATGGGCGTGTCGGGCCGGCTGGCGCGCGCGTTCCAGGCCAACGCGATCACGCCGCTGCTGGCGCTGGTCGCGCTGCTGGTGGGCCTGTTCGCCGTGCTCGTGACGCCGCGCGAGGAAGAGCCGCAGATCAACGTCACGATGGCCAACGTGCTGATCCCGTTCCCCGGGGCCGGCAGCGCCGACGTGCAGAACATGGTCGCGCGGCCGGCCGAGCAGGTGCTGTCGCAGATCCACGGCATCGAGCACACCTACTCGGTGTCGCGCCCCGGCATGGCGGTGCTGACCGTGCAGTTCCAGGTCGGCGTCGCGAGAACCGAGGCGCTGGTGCGGCTGTACGACGTGCTCAACGCGAACCAGGACTGGCTGCCCGCCGGGCTGGGCACGCTCGCGCCGATCGTGCGCCCGAAGGGCATCGACGACGTACCGGTGCTCGCCGTCACGCTGTGGGCCGACGACGCGCGCAGCGCCGAAGAACTCGAGCGCGTCGCGCACACCGTCGAAGCCGAGCTCAAGCGCGTGGCCGGCAGCCGCGAGGTGCAGACCCTCGGCGGGCCCGGGCGCGTCGTGCAGGTCACGCTCGACCCGAGCCGGCTGCGCCAGCGCGGGGTCGACGTCGTGCGCCTGCGCGAGACGCTGGCCGCGGCGAACTTCGGCATGCCGGCGGGACAGGTGATGGGTCCGGCCAGTCAGACGATGACGGTCGAGACGGGCGAGTTCCTGCGTTCGGCCGACGAGGTCGGCGACCTCGTGGTCGGCGTGAACGCCGGCAGGCCGGTCTACCTGCGTGAGGTCGCCGCCGTCGAGGCCGGCGCCGCGCAGCCGCAGCGCTACGTGTGGTTCACGCCGGGCGCGGCGCCTGCCGAAGCGCACCGAGACGGCGAAACCCTCGCTCCCGCCGGCGCGGTGCATCCGGCGGTGACGATCACGCTGACGAAAAAGCCGGGCGAGAACGCCGTCGACGTCGCGGCTGCCGCGACGCGCCGTCTCGACGAGTTGCGCAACGCCGTGATTCCCGAGGGCATCCACGCCACCGTGACGCGTGACTACGGCGCCACCGCGGCCGAAAAGGCGAACCAGCTGATCAGCAAGCTGGCGTTCGCCACCGGATCGGTGATCCTGCTCGTCGGGCTCGCGCTGGGCAGGCGCGAGGCGGTGATCGTCGGCGCCGCGGTGATCCTGACCCTGACGGCGACGCTGTTCGCCAGCTGGGCCTGGGGCTTCACGCTCAACCGCGTGAGCCTGTTCGCGCTGATCTTCTCGATCGGCATCCTCGTCGACGACGCGATCGTCGTGGTCGAGAACATCCATCGTCACCAGCAGCTCACGCCGGGCAAGCCGCTGTCGCAGATCATCCCGCTGGCGGTCGACGAGGTCGGCGGCCCGACGATCCTCGCGACGCTCACCGTCATCGCGGCGCTGCTGCCGATGGCCTTCGTGACCGGGCTGATGGGCCCGTACATGGCGCCGATCCCGATCAACGCCAGCATGGGCATGGCGATCTCGCTGGCGATCGCGTTCACTGTCACGCCGTGGCTGGCCCTCAAGCTGATGAAGCCGCACGGCCACGGCGCGGCGGCGCCCGCGGCCGAGACGAAGGGGCTGGCCGGCAAGCTGTCGCGGCTGTTCACCGCGCTGCTGATGCCGCTGCTCGACAGTGCGCGCAAGCGCTGGCTGCTGGCCGCGGGCATCGTCGCCGCGCTCGCGCTGTCGGTCGGGCTGGCCGCGGTGCAGTGGGTCGTGCTGAAGATGCTGCCGTTCGACAACAAGAGCGAGTTCCAGGTCGTCGTCGACATGCCGGCGGGCACGCCGCTCGAGGGCACCGCGGCGGCGCTGCACGACATGGCCGCCTTCCTCGCGATGCAGCCCGAGGTGCGGGACCTGCAGGGCTACGCCGGCACGGCGAGTCCGATCACGTTCAACGGCCTCGTGCGCCAGTACTACCTGCGCGCCGACGCCGAGCAGGGCGACCTGCAGGTCAACCTGGTCGACAAGGCGCACCGCGACGAGCAGAGCCACGCGATCGCGCAACGGCTGCGCCCCGATCTCGAGAAGATCGCCGCCGCGCACGGCGCGCGCATCAAGGTGGTCGAGGTGCCGCCGGGCCCGCCGGTGATGAGCCCGCTGGTGGCCGAGGTCTACGGTCCCGACGAGGCCGGGCGCCAGCAGGTGGCGCGCCGGCTCGAACAGGCGTTCCACGCCACGCCCGACATCGTCGCCGTCGACACGACGCTGAGAGAGGACGCGCCGCGCGCCTTCCTGCGCGTGCAGCGCCAGCGCGCCGAGTCGCTGGGCATCCCGGTGGCGGTGGTCGCGCAGACGGTGCACGGCGCGCTCAGCGGCGTCGACGCCGCGTGGCTGCACGACGGCCAGAGCAAGTACCCGGTGCCGGTGCGGCTGCAGTTGCCGCGCGAGGCGCAGGCGGGGCTGGACGCGCTGCTCGCGCTGCCGCTGCGCGCGGCCAACGGCCAGATGGTGCCGCTGTCGGAGCTGGTGCGCGTCGAGCGCGGCGTCATCGACAAGCCGCTGTACACGAAGGACCTGCACCACGTCAGCTACGTCTTCGGCGACGTCGGCGCCGGCGGCGCGACGGCCGACTCGCCGCTGTACGGCCTCGCCGGCATCCGCGGCCGGCTCGCCGAAGCGGCGCTGCCGGGCACGACGCTGGGCGAGTACTGGATCCGCCAGCCGAGCGACCCGTTCCGCCAGTACGCCGTCAAGTGGGACGGCGAGTGGCAGATCACGTACGAGACGTTCCGCGACATGGGCGCGGCCTACGCCGTCGGGCTGATCCTGATCTACCTGCTGGTGGTCGCGCAGTTCCGCAACTACGGCGTGCCGCTGGTGATCATGGCGCCGATCCCGCTGACGATCATCGGCGTGATGCCCGGCCACGCGCTGCTGGGCGCCAACTTCACCGCGACGTCGATGATCGGGATGATCGCGCTGGCCGGCATCATCGTGCGCAACTCGATCCTGCTGGTGGACTTCATCGACCTGCAGGTGCGCGACGGCATGCCGTTCAAGCAGGCCGTCGTCGCCTCGGCGGCGGTGCGCGCGCAGCCGATTGCGCTGACCGCGCTGGCCGCGATGATCGGCGCCTTCTTCATCCTCGACGACCCGATCTTCAACGGGCTGGCGATCTCGCTGATCTTCGGCATCCTGGTGTCGACGCTGCTGACGCTGGTCGTGATCCCGGTCCTGTACTACGCGGCGTACCGGCGCCGCTTCGAACCCTCCGGTGTGTCCCTGTCCTCAACCTCCAAGGAGTAAGACCATGACCGTCGAACGCTACATCCGCATCATGGCGGGCTTTTTCGTGCTGCTGTCGCTGGCGCTGGGCGTCGAGGCCTCACCGCTGTTCCACAGCCCGTGGTGGCTGGCGCTGACCGCCTTCGTCGGCTTCAACCTGTTCCAGTCGGGCTTCACCAACTTCTGCCCGCCGAGCTTCCTGCTGAAGAGGTTCGGCGTGCCCGAGGGCGGTGCGAGCTGCGCGCGCTGATCGGCGGGGCGCGACAATGCAGGCCTCGACCGACTCCGCGACCGACCGAGGCTTCGTCATGACCATCCTCACCGACGAGAAGAGCCGCACCGACCTGCTCAACCGGCTCAAGCGCGCCGAGGGGCAGCTGCGCGGCATCCAGCGCATGATCGAGGAGGGCCAGCCCTGCCTCGACATCGCCGGCCAGATGGCTGCGGTGCGCAAGGCGCTGGACGCCACCTACGTGCGCATGACCGTGTGCTTCATGGAGCAGGAGCTGTCGGCGCGCCTCGGCGAGGGCAGCGCCGGCCCGCTGACCGCGGTGCTCGACGACGTGCAGGCGCTGCTGGGCAAGGTGCGCTGAGGCCCCGTGCCCGGCCCACGAGGAAAGGAAGACGATGAGCGACGGCGAGAAGCACACGGTGCGGCTGACCCAGCGCCGCGACTACCAGTTCGAGGTCGACTTCGGCGCCGGCGTGCCGGTGCTGCTCGCCGACGAGCCGGCGCCGCTCGGCCAGGGCGCCGGCCCGTCGCCGGTGCAGTTGCTGGCCGCCTCCGTCGGCAACTGCCTGTCGGACTCGCTGCTGTTCGCGCTGCGCAAGTTCAAGCAGCAGCCCGGGTCGATGTCGACCGAGGTCACCGCCGAGGTCGGCCGCAACGCCGAGGGCCGGCTGCGCGTGCTCGGCATGACGGCGTCGCTGACGCTGGGCGTGCCGGCCGACACGCTGGACCACCTCGAGCGGGCGCTGGGTCAGTTCGAGGCCTTCTGCACCGTCACGCAGAGCGTCGGGCAGGGCATTGCGATCCGCGTGCAGGTGTTCGACGCGCACGGTCTGCAGCTGAAATAGCCGCGGCGGCAGCGCGGCGGGGCCGCGCGCGCCGCCTTTGCCGCGCTGTTCGACGGATTGCCGTCACACGCTTCGCGTAGCGTTGCGTCCGTGGGGGTCGCCCCCCTCCGGTCGAGGGGGTGGCGACGGCAACGGTCAACCTCGGACCCGGCTCGTGCGTGATCGGCTCGTGGCGGGCGACATGGAGCGGCAGCGCATGCCAGGCATCGGGTGGGGCGGTCGGCGACTGAGCTGCGGCGTGGTGATCGTCAACGATGCCGCCGAGCTGCTGCTGTGCCACGTCACCGGGCACGACCACTGGGACCTGCCCAAGGGCGGTGCGCACCCCGGCGAGACGCCACTGCAGGCCGCGCTGCGCGAGACGCGCGAGGAGACGGGTCTCGTGCTCGACGCCGCGGCGCTGCTCGAGCTCGGATGCTTCGGTTACGGTGCGCGCAAGGACCTGCACCTGTTCGCCACGCTGAAGCCGCGGCTGGACGCCCTTGCGCTGCGCTGCGACAGCCACTTCACCTGCCGCGCGAGCGGCCGGCGCCGGCCCGAGATGGACGGCTACGGCTGGTTCCCGTTCGAGTCGGTGTTCGTCCGCTGCCGCCCGCGCATGGCCTCGGTGCTTGCCAGCCGCATCGACCTGCCGCAGGTGCTGGAGCGGCTGCGCGAGGCGCAGGCCGTGCCGTCCTGATGCGCGTGGACACTCGGGCCCGAGCGCCGAGTGACGCGGGCCGCTGCACGGCGTGTCACTTGGTCCCGAACAGCCGGTCACCGGCGTCCCCGAGGCCGGGCACGATGTAGCCGTGCCCGTCGAGCCGCTCGTCGACGGCGGCGGTGTACACCGGGACGTCGGGGTGGTGGGCGTGGAAGTGCGCCAGCCCCTCGGGCGCGGCGAGCAGGCACACGAAGCGGATCGACTTCGGCGCCGTCTCCTTCAGGCGCTCGACGGCGGCCACCGCCGAGTTGCCGGTGGCCAGCATCGGGTCGAGCACGATCGCGTCGCGTTCGTGCATGTCCGCGGGCATCTTGAAGTAGTACTCGACCGCGACCAGCGTCTTCGGGTCGCGGTACAGCCCGACGTGGCCGACGCGTGCGCCCGGCACCACTTCGAGCATGCCGTCGAGGAAGCCGGCGCCGGCGCGCATGATCGAGACGAACACCGTCTTCTTGCCGTCGATCACCGGCGCGCGCATGCGCGCGAGCGGCGTCTCGATGTCGATCATCTGCGTGGGCATCGTGCGCGTGACCTCGTAGGCCATCAGCATCGCGACCTCGTGCATCAGCCGGCGGAAGCTGTTCGTCGAGCGGTCCTTCTGCCGCATCAGCGTGAGCTTGTGCTGCACCAGCGGGTGGTCGACGACGTGGACGCGGGCTTCGCTCATGCGCTACTCCAGGAGGATGCGCGCAGCATAATGAAGCGCCACTGCGGCGTGCCGCGCCGGGGCGCCAACGGGAGGTCGAGCGTGGAACAACTGCTGCTGTGGGTCGCGCGCATCGCCGGCGGGGTCGGCGCGCTGGCCACCGTCGTCGCGTTCGCGGCGCGTGCCGCCGGCCAGTGGCACCTGGGCAGCTGGCAGGTCGGCTCGCTGCTGCAGGCGGGCATCGCGCTGACGTCGCTGGCGGCGCTGGCCTACGTCGCGGTGGTCGCCGAGCGGCGCCCGCGCTGAAGGTCCCTGCCGGCCGTCGGCCTCGGCGCGTCGGCGGGTTGAAATCGGCCCGGTGCCGCCCACCTCGTGGGGGTGGAAGGATGGCTCGCCCTGGGGACGGTCGTCGGCGTGACCACGTTCGCCGGCGTGCTGCTGGCGGCGCCGACGCTGCTGCGGCTGTGGCGGCGCCGCGCCGTCGTCGCGCGCCCGTTTCCCGCCGCGTGGCGCGAGATCCTGCGTCGGCGCGTGCCGCTGGTGCGCGAACTGCCGGCTGCGCACCAGCTGCGGCTGAAGCAGCATGTCCAGCTGCTGCTGGCCGAGGTGCCGTTCGTCGGCTGCGCGGGGCTGAAGGTCGACGACGAGGTGCGCGTGACGGTCGCCGCGCAGGCGGCGCTGCTGCTGCTCGGCCGCGGCGGCTCGTTCGCAAACCTGCGCGAGGTGCTCGTCTACCCCGGCCACTTCGTCGTGCCGCGCACCACGGCCGGCGGCGACGGC
This sequence comes from uncultured Azohydromonas sp., assembly GCA_964618555.1. Classification (GTDB taxonomy): domain Bacteria; phylum Pseudomonadota; class Gammaproteobacteria; order Burkholderiales; family Burkholderiaceae_C; genus Calidifontimicrobium. Next base: position 3,921 of record CAZUBF010000061.1, on the reverse strand, counting down.
GTCGTGCACGCGGCGCGCGACGTGCTGGCCGGGCAGAGCTGGGAGCGCGGGAAGGTGATCCTGGCCTGGGACGCGGTGCTCGACGGCGCCGCCGACCCGCACGACGGCGCCAACGTCGTGATCCACGAGTTCGCGCACCAGCTCGACCAGGACACCGGCGGCGCCAACGGCGCGCCCTATGTCGGCCGCGGCACCTGGCCGCGCGACTGGGCACGCACGATGAACGCCGAGTACGACGCGTTGCGCGAGCGCCTGGCCGGCGGCGTGCCGGGGCTGCTCGATGCGTACGCCGCGATCAGTCCGGCCGAGTTCTTCGCCGTCGCCAGCGAGGTCTTCTTCGAGCGGCCCCACGCGCTGGCCGCCGAGCGGCCGGCCCTGTACGAGCAGCTCAGGCGCTGCTACCGCGTCGACCCGGCGCTGTGGGCGCCGCGCGGCTGAGCGCGCGGCCGGGGTTGCGGATCAGGCACCGCGGTTCCGTGGCGGCATCGCCGGTCAGGCGTACGGCGGGCCGGGTCGGTTGGCGGCCGCGTGTCGAACGGCGCAGCGGCATGCCGCATGGGTTCCGTCCGGATCGGGCGAGCGGCAGGAGCCGGTCGTCATCGTCGCGGCCGCCTTGACGTCGCAGGTCATCGACGCCTCGGCCACGCACCGCGACGATGTGGCCATCGAGGACTGCGGGAGCACGCATGAACGGCATCGACCTGCTGCCACTGGCCGTCGGCCACCTGATCGGGCTCGGCGCCGTGGGGTCCTGCCTCGGCGTCGGGCTGCTGGCGAGCCGCTTCGTCGAGGCGAGCGCGCGGCAGCCGGAGATGATGGAGCCGCTGCAGACCAAGGTCTTCCTGCTCGTCGGCGTGCTCGATGGAGCGTTCATCATCGCCACCGGCATCGGCTTGTGGTTCGCGGTGGCGAACCCGTTCGGCGGCTGAATCCCCGATCGCGGCGCTAGCGCGCCTCGCCGAGCAGCCGGCGCAGCGACTGTGCCGTCGCGGCGTCGGCCGGCAGCAGCGTCTCGATGGCGAGTTCGGCCAGCGTCACCTCGTGCGGCGCGCCGAACACCGTGACCGTGGTGATGAAGCCCAGCCGCCCGTGCGGCGTGTTCAGCACGAAGGGCGCGAGGACGTCGTCGCCGGCAGCGTGCGCGTCGTCGTCGTGCAGCGCGGCATGGGTCGCGTGCAGTTCGTCGTGCAGGCGGCGCAGCGTCGCGTCTCCGGTCACCTCGAGCTGGCGCTTCAGCCGCGCCAGCACGTGGGCGCGCCAGCCCGGCAGGTCGTCGATCATCGGCGCCAGGCCGCGCGGATGCAGCGACAGGCGCAGCACGTTGACGGGCGGCTGCAGCAGCGCCTGGTCGACGAGCGACGTCAGCAGGCCGACGGCGCGGTTCGCGGCCACCAGGTTCCAGTGGCGGTCCACGGCCAACGCCGGCCAGGGCTCGTGCGCGTCGAGCAGGCGTTGCAGGGCGTCGCGCGCCGGCGCCAGCGCCGGGTCGGCGAGGTCGCGCTCGGCGTACAGCGGCGCATAGCCCGCGGCCTGCAGCAGCAGGTTGCGCTCGCGCAGCGGCACGTCGAGCCGCTGCGCGAGCCGCAGCACCATCGCGCGGCTCGGCGACGCGCGCCCGGTCTCGAGCCAGCTGAGGTGGCGTGTCGACACGCCGGCGTCGAGCGCGAGCGCCAGCTGGCTCAGTCCACGCTGCGCGCGCCGCCGCCGCAGCAACTGGCCGAAGCTTGCCGCGCCCGCGGGCGGGTCCATCGCGTTCAGGCGTCCGGGCCGCCGGCGCCGCCCTGGAGGGTCGGCAACACGTCGGCCACGCGCCGGCTCATGGCCTCGCCGAGCGCCGCGAGGCCGCTCATCGGCCGCACCATGACCTCGAAGTCGACGATCCGGCCGTCGTCGTCGAAGCGGATCAGGTCGACGCCCTTGAGTTGCCTGCCGTCGACCTCGGCACTGAACTCGAGCACCACGTCCAGCCCGTCGTCGCTGGACAGCTGCCGGTGGTAGGTGAACTTCTCGAACACGGTGAACACGGTGCGCAGGATGCAGACCACCGCATCGCGGCCGGGGAAGGGCTTGTGCGCCATCGGCGAACGGAACACCGCGTCGGCCCTCACGAGCGAAGGCAGCGCCGACAGGTCGCCGCTGGCGATCATCGAGTGCCAGCGCGCCAGGCTGGCGGCACCGGCGGCGTGGGGTCGGGTGCTCATGGCGGCGTCCTCGTCCCGGGGGGGGGGGTCAGAACAGCGTGCCGTCGCTGTCGAGCGCGACCGGCGGCGCGCCGCCGGGTCGGCGCTCGGCAGCGACCGCGCGACCCGCGGCCCAGGTGCCGCCTTCGAGCACGCACGCCAGCGGCATCTGCGCGGCGCTGCGGCCCAGGCGCGAACGCACCATCGGCGCCAGGTCGTCGAGCAGCGTCACCGTCAGCGCCCGCCACTCGACGACCCAGGGATCGGCCGGCGTGAACGTGCGCGTCGCGAAGAGGGGGTCGAGGGGCACGATCACGCCCGCGTCGATCAGCAGGCCACCGTTGCGGTACTCGGGCAGGCCGGTCAGCGCGTCGAGCCCGTCGACCGGCACGCCGGCCCACTGGAACGGCTCGAGCAGCGAGTACGTGAGCCACTGGCTGAGCTTGTGGAACGGCACCCAGCCGGCGCTCGGCCCCTCGCCACCGCCGGCCGGATGCGGCCACGCGTCGCCCACGGGCGTGGCGGCGAACATCTGGCCGCTGGGCCAGATGCCGCTGAAGGCGTCGAGCAGGGTGCGCAGCACGTCCCCGGCGCGCACGCGGCCGGAGGCGGTCAGTGCGTCGAACAGGCGGCCGGGACGCGCGTCGGCGCCGAAGGTGTCCTGCCGCTGGCGCAGCGCCGCGGCGAGCCGGCGCAGCAGCGTCACGCGTCCGTCGAGTCCGACCAGCGGGTTGCCGTCGCGCACCTGGAACCGCGCCGCGAGCGTGCCGGCGTCGACCGCCGCGAGTGCGTCGGCGTCGACGCGCCACGGCTCGCGCGGGTTCGACGAGAACACGCCGGCCATGAAGGCGCGAAAGCTCGCGACGGCGAGGCCTTCGGAGCGCTCGAAACGTGCGCCGCCGGCCTCGACGTACGACCATGACGCGCCCGCCCCGGCATCGAGCAGCACGCTGACGATCGCGAGGTCGATGCGCGAGCGCGCGATCTCGGCCTCGTCGCGGCCGGCGAGCGCCGCGTCGAGTTCGGCCTTGCGGTCGACGCCGCGGGCTTCGAAGTGGCGCCAGCGGCTGTGGAACGGGATCGGGCCGTCACCGAAGCGCCGGCGCGTCAGCGCCGCGACGCGATCGGCCACGGCGTGCAGCTGCGATCGGTCGAGCGTGAAGTGCGCCGACGACCCCGCCTCGACTGCGGCGGTGACGTTCGCGCAGCGCTGGCGGATCGTCACCGGGTCGCGCAGCGTCGCGACGCCGCTCGCCAGCATGGCCATGCCCCCGCCGCGCATCACGCGACCCGCGACGGATGAATTAAGTGCCACCCAGCGGCCGCCGCGGATCCGGCTTCGCCGGTCCGCTGGCGGACCTTGCAGGCCGCGCCGGGCCTTGTGCCCCGGCTCCTCGTCAGGCACGAAAGGTCCACCGGACCTTTCGTGTCCAGGCTCGGCCCCCTCGAGGGGGAAACGCCGAAGGCGCTACGGGGGTGGTTCATTCAATCCAGCCCGCGGCCCTTGACCGCAGCGAGCCGCGCCTCGTCGGGCACCGCGCCGTCGGTGAAGTAGCCGGCGGCGATCTTGGCCTCGATCTCGACCTTGGCGTCGGCCGGCACCAGCGCGTCGGGGATCTTCACGCGCTCGCCGACCTCGATGCCGCTGCCGGTGATGGCGTCGTATTTGTCGTTGCTCATGCTCACCAGGCGGTGGATCCTGCGGATGCCCAGCCAGTGCAGCACGTCGGGCATCAGCTCC
>CAZUBF010000060.1:0-19299 GCA_964618555.1 uncultured Azohydromonas sp. | reverse complement strand
AAGATGATCAGCAGCACCAGCATCACGTCGACCAGCGGCGTGGTGTTGATGGTGGTGTTCAGCGGATCCTCGTCGCCGTCAGCGGCACCGACCTGCATCGCCATGGTGTGCGTCTCCGTTCAGCGCGGGTGGGTCGTCGCGCCGCTCAGACCTTGCCGGCGAGCAGCACGTTGTGCAGGTCGCCGCTGAAGGCGCGCACCTTCTCCATCGCGACCTTGTTGCGACGCACCAGCCAGTTGTAGCCCATCACCGCCGGCACCGCGACCGCCAGGCCGATGGCCGTCATGATCAGCGCCTCGCCCACCGGGCCGGCGACCTTGTCGATCGACGCCTGGCCCGACACGCCGATGGCCACCAGCGCGTGGTAGATGCCCCACACGGTGCCGAACAGGCCGACGAACGGGGCGGTCGAGCCGACGGTGGCGAGGAACGCCAGCCCGTCCTGCATGCGCATGTTCACGTTGTCGACCGCGCGCTGGATGCTCATGCTGACCCAGGTGTGCAGGTCGATCTTCTCCACCAGCGTGCCCTCGTGGTGCTCGCTGGCCTTCAGCCCCTGCTCGGCGACGAAACGGAACGCGCTGCCCTCGTCGAGCGCGTTGGCGCCGTCCTTCACCGAGCCGGCGCCCCAGAAGGTCTTGGCCGCGGCCTCGGCGCTCTTGAGCAGCTTGCGCTGCTCGAACACCTTCACGAAGATGATGTACCAGCTGCCCATCGACATGATCAGCAGGATCACCAGCGTGGCCTTGGCGACCATGTCGCCCTGGGCCCACAGCGCCTGCAGGCCGTAGGGGTTGTCGACCACCTCGGTGACGGTCTCGGGCAGCGGCGGCGGCGGGGTCGGCGTCGGCGCCGTGGGCGTGGCCGCCGTGGCGGGCTCGGAGGCGGCCGGGGCCTGCGCCAGCGCCGGCAGCGCCGCACCGAACGCGAACAGGGCGAGCAACGCCGCCGTCAGCGGGGCGCGCAGGGTTCTCATCAGGGACATGGTTCCTCCAGGGACAAAGGGCGCGTCGTACGCGCCGGCGCCACGCGGTGCTGCAAGCGTGCGCCGGCGCTCGAGTGATCTCAGTCGACCAGCTTCCAGACGTACTCGACGGTGGCGAAGGCGCCGACGGCGTTGCCGCTCTCGTCGGTGCCCGGCTGGAACTTGCAGCCGCTCAGCGAGTCGACCGCGGTGCGGTCGAGCAGGCGGTGTTCGCGCGACGAGCCCGAAGCGCGTTCGACCTCGGCCTTCGAGACACGGCCGCTGGCGTCGACGCTGAAGCGGATGCGGCTGACGCCCTCGGCCTGCGCGCGGCGCGCGGCCACCGGGTACTCGGGCTTGGCGCAGCTGGTGAAGTCGATGCGCGCCGGCGCCGCGGCACGGCGCACCGGCGGCGGGGCCGGCGGCGCCGGCGGCGCCACGGGGGCGGCGACGACCGGCGGCGGCGCGATGGTCACCGGCGCCGGCGGCGGCGCGACGGTGGTGGTGGTGATCGTCGGCGCCGGCGTCGGCGGCGGCGCGACGACGACCTCGGGCGGCGGCACGAACGACGGCGGCGGCGGCGCGAACTTCGGCGGAGGCGGCAGGTTCTCCGGCGGCGGCGGGGGCGGCTTGACCTCTTCGACGATCTTCGTCTCGATCGGAGCGATCACCACCTCGACGACCTTGCGCGCCAGCCCGCTGACCAGCGCCCAGCCCAGCAGCACGTGCATCAGGACGACAACCCCGATGCCGACCATGTGCCGGCCGGGGTTGCGTTGCTGCTCGGCGAAATTCACTTGCAAGTCCTCCGGGCGCCGCACCGGACTCGTCGTCGGTGCACGCGGCGAAACGTCTCGACTGGCCTCGTGGGCCATGCACAGCCGGGTCAGCTGCAAAGCCCGCGACTATAACCAAGTCGCGCCCCGGCACTGCCGAGGGCTCACCCTAGTGCACGCGCGTCCCGGCCGGCGGTTGCCGACGTCGCGCGGCGGGGTGCGCCCTCGCAGGCCGGTACATTGCGGGGCCGCGGCGCGCACACTGCGCCCATCTGTTGCAGGCGTATCGATGTGTGCCAACTATCAGCCCGTGACGGCGCAGGACCGGCTGCTGCAGCACTTCGGCGTGCAGCGCCCGCGCGACGACGTGCCGCCCGAGATCTACCCCGGCGGCCTGGCACCGTTCGTCGTGCGCGCGGCCGACCGCGTCGAACTCGAGCGCGACGCGCGCATGGGCCTGTTCGGCCTGCTGCCGACCTGGGCCAAGGACCTCGCGTTCGGCCGGCGCACCTACAACGCGCGCAGCGAGACGGTGCACGAGAAGCCGAGCTTTCGCGACGCATGGCGACGCGCGCGGCGCTGCATCGTGCCCGTCGAGGCGGTGTACGAGCCGAACTGGGAGAGCGGGCGCGCGATGCGCTGGCGCATCGCGCGGCGCGACGGGCTGCCCATGGGCATCGCGGGGCTGTGGGGCTGGTGGCGCGGCCCCGACGCCCGCGAGTGGCTCAGCTTCACGATGCTCACCGTCAACGCCGACGGCCACGCGGTGTTCGGGCGCATGCACCGCCCCGGCGAGGAGAAGCGCATGGTCGCGATCCTCGACGAGGCCGAGTACGACCGCTGGCTCGACACCGACACCGCGCAGGCACACGCGCTGCTGCGCGCCTACCCGGCCGATCGCCTGCACGCCGAGCCGGCGCCGCGTCCGCCGCCGAGGCGCTGAGCCTCGCCGGCGTGCGTCACCGGCGTGCCCGCGTGAGCTCGTCGAGGATCTCGAGGTAGATGCGGTAGCGCGAAGGCGCGACTTCGCCGCCCTCGACCGCCGCGCGCACGCCGCAGCCGGGCTCCTGGCGGTGCGTGCAGTTGTAGAAGCGGCACGCCGCCGCATGCGCGCGCAGGTCGGGCATCAGCAGCGCCAGCTGCTGCGCCTCGACGTGGTGCAGTCCGAACTCCTGGAACCCGGGCGAGTCGATCAGCGCGCCGCGGCGCTGCTCGTCGAGCCAGTACCAGGTGGTCGTGGTCGTCGTGTGGCGTCCGCTGCCCAGCGCGGTCGAGATCTCGCCGACCTGCGCCCTCGCGTGGCGCGCCAGCAGATTGATCAACGTGCTCTTGCCGCTGCCGCTGGGGCCGAGCACCAGCGTGGCGCCGTCGGCCAGCAGCGGCGCCAGGCGATCGTGCGCCTCGCCGGGGCGCGCCTTCAGCGCGGCCTCGTGCACCGGCACGCCGATGCGCCGGTACGGCTGCAGCCGTTCGCGCGCCGCGTCGGCGCTGGGCAGGTCGGTCTTGTTGAGCAACACGACCGCGGGGATGCCGGCGCTGTCGGCGGCGATCAGCGCGCGCGCCAGCTGCGACTCGCTGAACATCGGCTCGCCGGCGACGAGGACCAGGATGCGGTCGATGTTGGCGGCGAACGACTTGCTGCGCCACTCGTCCTGCCGGAACAGCAGGTTGCGCCGGGGCTCGATGTGCTCGACGACGCCTTCGTCGCCGCTGGCGCGCCAGCGCACGAGGTCGCCGACCACGCTCTCGCTCTTCTTGCCGCGCGGGTGGCCGATCAGCCGGCGGCCCTCGGGGGTCTCGAGCACGACGTGGCGGCCGTGGCCGGCGACGACGCGCGCGATGTCGAGTTCGACGGTGGCGACCAAGCGGCGTCAGTCGCTGATCAGCGCATCGGCGCGCGCCGCGCAGATGAAGTCGTTGACCGAAATCCCGCCCACCGCATGCGTGCCGTAGCGCACCGTGCAGCGGTTGTAGCCCAGCTGCAGGTCGGGGTGGTGGTCCTCGCGGTGCGCGATCCACGCCAGCGCGTTGACGAAGGCCATCGTGCGGTGGAAGTCGTCGAAGCGGAAGGTCTTCTGGATCGCACCGTCGACCAGCGTCCAGCCCGGCACTCGGGCCAGGTGCGCGCTGATCTGCACCTCGTTCATCGGCGCCTGCCCGTCCATCGGCTGGCAGTGCATCGTCTTCAGCACGTTCATGCGGTCTCCTGCAGCGCCGCGGTCAGCGGGCCTGCGCGGCCAGGGCGGCCAGGCGTTCCGACGCCGGCGGGTGCGAATAGTAGAAGCGCACGTACACCGGGTCCGGCGTCAGCGTCGAGGCGTTGTCCTGGTGCAGCTTGAGCAGGGCGTTGGCGAGATCGCGCCCGTCGGCCTGCGCGCAGGCGTAGGCGTCGGCCTCGAACTCGTGGCGGCGCGACAGCGTGGCCGCCAGCGGCGCGAGCAGGAAGCCCAACGGCGGCAGCGCCAGCGCGAACAGCAGCAGCGCGAGCGCGTCGTTGGCCGCGCCCAGGTTGGGCTCGACCCCGAGCCCGACGTAGAACCACGGCTGCGCCGCGAACCAGCCGAGCAGCGCCAGCGCGGCCAGGCTGACCGCGAACACCAGCACCATGCGCTGCAGCACGTGGCGGCGCTTGTAGTGGCCCAGTTCGTGCGCCAGCACCGCCTCGACCTCGCCCGGCGTCAGCTTGGCCAGCAGCGTGTCGAAGAACACGACGCGCTTGGCCGCGCCGAGCCCGGTGAAGTACGCGTTGCCGTGTGCCGAGCGGCGGCTGCCGTCCATCACGAACAGGCCCTTCGCGGCGAAGCCGCAGCGCGTCATCAGCGACTGCACGCGCGCCTTCAGCGCCTCGTCGGCGAGCGGCTCGAAGCGGTTGAACAGCGGCGCGATCACCGTCGGGTACAGCACCAGGATCAGCAGCTGGAAGCCGACCCACACGAGCCAGGCCCACAGCCACCACAGCCCGCCCGAGGCGCCCATGATCCACAGCACCAGCGCCGCCAGCGGCAGCCCGATCAGCGCCGACAGCAGCAGGCTCTTGACGGCGTCGGCCAGGTACAGGCGCCAGGTCATGCGGTTGAAGCCGAAGCGCTGCTCGAGCACGAACGTGCGGTACAGGTCGAAAGGCAGGTCGAGCAGCGACGCGATGAGCGTGAACGCGGCCAGCAGCGCGAGCTGGTAGCCGAGGTCGCCCCAGGCCGGCTGCAGCGCGTCGCGCACCGCGGCGTTGAGCGCGTCGAGCCCGCCGAGCAGCGTCCAGCCGAGCAGCACCGCGGTGGCGAACGCCGTGGCGAGCACGCCCAGGCGCGCGCGCGCCAGCGTGTAGTCGGCCGCCTTGCGGTGCGCCGCGAGCGGGACGACGTCGGCAAACGCCCCGGGCACCGCGTCGCGGTGCCGCGCGACGTGGCGCACCTGGCGCGACGCCAGCCACAGCTTGACGGCAAACGACAGTGCGACGACGGCGGCGAACAGCAGCGACAGCTGCGAGGCGGGATCGGACATGGCGCGAGTTTAGGGCTGCGACAATGCCCGCGCTGCCGCTGCACCGCGGCTTCCCCGACGCAAGGACACCGATGACCGAAGGCCCGCAGGCCGGCCCCGCGCTGGCGATGAACGAGCACAACCTGGTGTGGATCGACCTCGAGATGACCGGGCTCGACACCGAACGCGACCGCATCATCGAGGTCGCCGTCGTCGTCACCGACGCGCAGGTCACGCAGCGCGTCGAGGGGCCGGTGCTGGCGATCCACCAGAGCAACGAGGTGCTCGACGCGATGGACGCGTGGAACAAGGGCACGCACGGCAGGAGCGGGCTGACCGACCGCGTCAAGGCGTCGACCGTCGACGAGGCGGCCGCCGAGGCGCAGGTGCTGGCCTGGCTCGCCCGGTACGTGCCGGCGGGCAAGAGCCCGATGTGCGGCAACTCGATCTGCCAGGACCGGCGCTTCCTCGCGCGGTCGATGCCCAGGCTCGAAGCCTTCTTCCACTATCGCAACCTCGACGTCAGCACGCTGAAGGAACTGGCGCGGCGCTGGCAGCCGGCGCTGCTCGACGGCTTCAAGAAGGCGCGGTCGCACACCGCACTGGCCGACATCCACGAGTCGATCGACGAACTGCTGTACTACCGGCAGCACTTCCTCAGGGCCTGAGCCCGCGGCGCGCCGGCACGAATCGCCGCCAGCGCCTACAATGCGGCCCGCGCCGTCGGATCCGACGGCGTTCGTTCATCCCCTCTGACCTGCGCCGGCGATCCTGCCGGCGTCCAGCGCCTGCTCCTCGTGAGCGGCACCGGTCGGCGGCGATGCCGTCGCTCGAGCCGGTGTGTTCCGGGTTGCCGCGTCCGTCTGCCGAGACGTGCGGCCGTCCTGCCTGCCTCGTTCTTCTCGCGACTCGACCCCGCGGTGCCCGCGCACCGCCGGCGTGGCCGTGGCTGCGCCGTGATCACATCGGAAGGCAGACCATGACGTTCGAATCCCTGGGCCTCGCGCCCGCCCTGGCCCGCGCCGTCGCCGACGCCGGCTACGAGCAACCCACCGACGTGCAGCAGCGCGCCATCCCGCCCGCGCTCGAGGGCCGCGACCTGCGCGTGTCGTCGAGCACCGGCAGCGGCAAGACGGCGAGCTTCGTGCTGCCGGCGCTGCAGCGCGTGCTCGGCGCGCGCGCCGACCCGGCACACAAGCCCGTCAAGGGCCAGGTCCGCGGCCCGCGCGTGCTGGTGCTGGCACCCACGCGCGAACTGGCGCAGCAGGTGGCCAAGGCCACCGCGACCTACGGCCGCCACGTGCCGGGGCTGCGCGTGGCCACCGTGCTCGGCGGCGTGCCCTACGCGGCGCAGCTCAAGGCGCTGCGCGGCCCGCTGGACGTGCTGATCGCCACGCCCGGCCGGCTGATCGACCACGTGCAGAGCGGCAAGTGCGTGCTCGACCACGTCGAGATCCTGGTGCTCGACGAGGCCGACCGCATGCTCGACATGGGCTTCATCGACGACATCCGCTTCATCGCCGAGTGCACGCCGAAGACGCGCCAGACGGTGATGTTCAGCGCCACGTTCGCCGGCCACGTCGGCCACCTCGCGGCCGAGCTGCTGCGCAACCCGCTGGCCATCGAGGTGGCGTCGCACACCGACACGCACGCCCACATCGAGCAGCGCCTGCACTGGGCCGACCACGGCGCGCACAAGGACGCGCTGCTCGACCACCTGCTGGCCGACCGCGAGGTCGATCAGGCGCTGGTGTTCACCAGCACGCAGCGCGACGCCGACGACCTCGCCGACCGGCTGGCCGAGTTCGGCCACCGCGTCGCGTCGCTGCACGGCGGCATGCCGCAGGGCCGGCGCAACCGCGTGCTCGACGGCCTGCGCCGCGGCCAGTTGCGCGTGCTCGTGGCCACCGACGTGGCCGCGCGCGGCATCGACGTGCCGAGCATCAGCCACGTCATCAACTACGGACTGCCGATGAAGGCCGAGGACTACGTGCATCGCATCGGCCGCACCGGCCGCGCCGGCCGCTCGGGGCTGGCCGTGACGCTGGCGGAGGCGCGCGACGCCGGCATGGTGCACCGCATCCAGCGGTTCACGACGCAGGCGATCCCGGTGGCGACGATCACCGGCCTCGAGCCGAAGCGCGCGATGCCGTCGTTGCGCCCGGCCCACCCCGGCCGGCGCGTCGCTTACGACGGCGCCGGTCGGCGCGACGCGACACGCGGCGGCGCGGGGCGCGGCGATATGCGCTTCGAACACTCCCGTCAAGACCCGCCGCGGCGCGATGGATGGCACGACGCGCGACACGACGGCGCGCGGCGCCCCCACGGCGCGCCGGCGGCGCCGAGCAGGTCGGGCGCCCACGGCACCCCCGGGCAGCCCGGTGCGGGGGCGCGCGCGGCGCGCGGGCCGGCCGGTCGCGGCGATCGCGCGCCGCGCCGCGGCTGACGACGGCCGGTCGCGGCCGGCCGCCTTCCCGTCAGGCTCTCAGACCGCGAGCAGCTCGACCTCGAACATCAACGTCGCGTTCGGCGGGATCACCCCGCCGGCGCCGCGTGCACCGTAGCCGAGCTGCGGCGGGATGATCAGCACGCGCGTGCCGCCGACCTGCATGCCCAGCACGCCCTCGTCCCAGCCGCCGATCACGTGGCCGGCGCCGAGCGGAAAGCTGAACGGCTCGCCGCGGTCCTTGCTGCTGTCGAACTTGCGGCCCTTCGCTCCGTCGGCGTACAGCCAGCCGGTGTAGTGCACCGACACCTGCCGCCCGGCGGTGGCGGTGGCGCCGTCGCCGGCGACGGTGTCCTCGTACTGCAGCCCGGACGCGGTGGTGATCATCGGGGGTCCTCGGTCGGTGGAAAGCCGCGCATCATGCCAGCGGCTGGCGCACCAGGTTCATCACCTGCGTCGCGTCGAGCGTGCGCGCGCGCTGCTCGATCTGCGGCAGGTACTGCTGCTGCAGTTGCTTGGCCGGGGCCAGCAGCTGCTGGAACGTGTCCTTCAGCACCGCGGTGCTCATCTGGCGGCCGCCGCCGTAGTAGCGCTTGGCCAGCTGGCCCAGCGCGTACGTGGTGGCGAAGCTGAACGCCATGCCGGTGGCCGCGCGGCCCAGCCCGCGGCCCAGGCCGCCGGCGACCTTGCCGAGCAGCCCGCCGACGAGCTTGCGCCCGAACTGCTCGAGGTACTGCGACGCCAGCCCGACGCCGACGGTGGCGAGGAACTCCTTGACGTGCCCCTGGTCGAGCTGCACGCCGTAGCGCTGGCCGATCGTGTAGACCATGCGCACCTGCAGCGGAATGATCGCCATCGACGCCCAGCTCTGCGGCAGCAGCTCGAGTGCGCCGCACAGGATCGCCCGGTTGAGGATCGCGCGGTCGAGTTCGGCCGCTTCGGCGTCGCCGAGCAGAGTGGTCGGTGGCGCGGCCGGCACAGGCGGCGCCTTGGCGGCAGCCGTCGGCGTCACCCCAGCCGCCGGCGCCGCGGCCGAGGCCGGATGATCGATGACGTCGGCCAGCGCGTCGGCCTGGGCCTCGATCGCGGCGGCGCCGCCGTCGCCCAGCGCGAGCTCGCGCTTGAGCGACGCCAGGAACGCGGCCTCGGCCGCGCTCTTCTCGCCATCGGCGTCGCACACGCACACCGCCACCTCGTAGGCCAGCTGGCGCTGCTCGACGCTGGCCAGGTCGGCCACCGCCTGGGCCAGCGTCAGGCGCTTGAGCAGCACGTCCTGCACCAGCGTGCCCACGTGCAGCCCGGCGGCGGCCGCGCCGAGCGACTCGGCCAGGCGCTTGATCTCGTCGCGCTCGGCGTCGGCCTTGGCGCCGTCGGCGAACGCCGCCATCAGCGCGATCGCGAGCAGGGCACGTTGTTCACGCGGTTCCATCGGGCCTCCAAGGGGTGCGTGGCCCGATTGTGCGATGCGCCCGAAGCCCGTGCGGCCGCGGGGGCGCTGGCGATGTGGCGCGACCGTGGGCTCAGGCGGCGAGCAGTCGCGCCCAGCGCCGGCTGCCGGGGTGGTGCGCGGCACAGACCTTGGCGGCGACGATCAGCGCCGGGCCGAGGAACAGCCCCCACACGCCCCACAGGACGCCCCAGAACACCACGCCGATGAACACCGCGGCCGGGTTCATGCGCGCCGCGCGGCCCTGCAACCAAGCCGTGACGACGGTGCCGATCAGCGTCGACAGCGCAATCACCACCCCGGCGGTGGTCAGCGCCGCGCCGACCTGGCCGTAGGTCAGGTACGCCTCGGCGGCGGCGAGCACGCTGAACACCGCCATGCCCAGGTAGGGCACCAGGTGCAGCAGCGCCGCCGCCAGCGCCCAGGACAGCGCGTCGCCGATGCCGAAGGCCTTGAACCACAGCCACACGCCGGCGCCGATCGCGACGTTGGTGACCACCAGCACGCCGGCGTACAGCCGCGCCTGGCGAGCGCACTCGCGCAGCGCGGCGGCGGCGCGACGGCGCGCCTTGCAGCCGGGCCACAGCTGCACGAAGCGCCCGGCCAGCGGCGGCCCGCCGGCGAGCACGAAGAAGGCGACGAACAGCGCCACGGTCAGGTCGGCGACGAGCACCAGCAGCTTGCCCGAGCCGACGACCGCGGTCTCGGTGATCACCGCGGTGGCGTTGTCCGACAGCTTCGGCGCCGACGCCGCGTCGCCTTCGACGGGCGCCTGGGCCCGCGCGGGCGGCCGTGCACGGCGCGGCGGTGGCGGCTCGCCGTTGCGCCGGTCCATCGCCTGGTCGAGTTCCTGCAAGGCGTCGCGCGCGCGGCGCAACGTGGCTTCGACCGGGCTCGGGTCGGTGCCGAGTTCGCTGGCCGCCAGGCGGATCACGTCGGGCAGGCGATCGGTCATGCGCAGCAATTGACCGCTGAAGCCGTGCAGCAGCACCGCAGCGGCGGCGACGGTGGCGCCGAGCACCAGCGTGGCGGCCAGCGCGCGCGACGGCAGCACGCGCTGCAAGCGGCTCACCGCCGGCTCGACGAGCATCACCAGCAGCAGGCCGGCGACCACCGGAATCAGGAAGCGCGCGCCCCACCACAGTGCCGCCACGACGGCGAGCACCGCCAGCACCTGCAGTGCCAGCGGTGAGCGCGGCGCGGCCGGGCCGGCATGCGGGGCGCCGCCCGTCGCCGCAGCGGATGCGCTGGCGACGGGCTGCGCCACAGCCATCGCCGCTGCGGGCAGACGGGGTGTGCCGGCGTCGACATCGGCCAGGGCAGCTGACGGGCTCATCGGGTGGGATCGCGTGGGGCGACGCCGCGGGGTGGGCGGGGCGTGTGCCGCTCAGCGTGGCGTCGCGCGGCGCCGGTCAGGGTCGCACGACGATGTCGTTCTTCACCGCCTTCACATGCGACACGTCGCGCGCGATGGCCTCGGCCTTGGAGCGCTCGGCGGCGGTCTTCGCGAACCCCGACAGCTGCACGGTGCCGTTGAGCGTCTCGACGCCGATGGCCAGCGCGCTCACCACCGGGTCGTTGGCGAAGCGCGCCTTGACCTGCGTGGTGATCGTCGCGTCGTCGACGTACTGTCCGACGGTCGACTGGTCGCGTACGACGGCGCAGCCGGTGGCCGTGAGCAGCGCGACGGCGGACACGGCGGCGGCGAGGGTGGTGCGGATCGGGGTCATGGGGGATCTCCTGGCAGGTCGTGGTTGGGGGACGGGAAAAGGTGGGGCTCAGCGTTTGGTCAGGCCGATCAACATGCTGGCCAGCGCCATCACGAGAAAGACGACGAACAGCACCTTGGCGATGCCGGCGGCGCCCGCCGCGATGCCGCCGAAGCCGAGCAGGGCGGCGATCAGCGCGATGACGAAGAATACGACGGCGTAGTGAAGCATGGGGGTCTCCTTCGAGGGTCTCGGGCCGTGGGCTGGGGGATGGCCTACGACCGTGCCGTTAGCGTAGGTGCGCGGCCTCGCCGCGTCGGTCGGATCCGGCTGCGCCCGCGTGTCGGCGGCGGCTGCGTCGGCGTGTAGGACAAGCCCCACAGGGCCGGCGGTGCGCGTCGTGCGGCGCACGCCCGCCACCGCGCGGCGACACGGTCGGGCTCAGCCCCGGGTCGGTGCGCGCGCCGGCAGCGACGCCTGGATGCGCGTGCCCTGGCCGGGGGCGCTGTGCAGCGCGAAGCGCCCGCCGGCGGCCTCGACGCGGTGGCGCATGCCGAGCAGCCCGTGCGTGCCGCTGCGCACGCGGGCGCGGTCGAAGCCGGCGCCGTCGTCGTGCACCTCGATCTCGGCGCGGTCCTGCGCGCCGCGGCGCAGGCGCACGCGCACCTGTGTCGCACCGGCGTGCTTGGCGACGTTGGTCAGCGCCTCCTGCACCAGGCGGTAGACGGTGAGCTCGTCGGCCGCGTCGAGCGCCACCGGCTCCAGTTCGGCGTGCATGCGCACGCCACCGCGCTCGGCGAACTCGCGCGTGAGGATCTCCAGCGCGCTGACCAGCCCCAGGTTGGCCAGCGCCGAGGGACGCAGGTCCTCGATGATGCGGCGCTTCAGCGCGATGCCGTCGTTGAGCGCGCGCGCCAGGTGGTCGAGGCGTTCGTCGAGATCGGGCGTGCGCTCGCGCAGGCGCGACTTCAGCCGCGCGAGGTCGAGCTTGGCGGCGGTCAGCAGCGCGCCGAGCTCGTCGTGCAGCTCGCGCGCCAGGCGGTTGCGTTCGTCCTCGCGGGCGCTCTGCAGGTGCAGCGCGAGCTCGCTGAGCTCGGCGGTGCGCTCCCGCACCTGCCGCTCGAGGCGGTCGCGTTCGTCCTGGAGCAGCTGCTGGCGCTCGTGTCGCTCGGCGTCGAGCGCGGCGGCCTGGCGCAGGTAGACCGCGAAACCGCCCAGCGTGAGCAGCGTGACGGCGACGATGCCGACGCGCCCCAGCCGCAGCGTGCGCAGCACCTCGGTGCGCTGCGACTCGATGCGCGCGCGGGTGTCGTCGATCAGCCGGTCGGACGCGGCGCGGATGTCGGCCATGTGCTCGCGCCCGATGCCGGCCACCAGCAGCGCGCGCCACGACTCCTCGCGCCCCTCGGTGTACAGCGTCAGCGTGGTCTGCAGCTCGGACAGCTTGGCGCTGATGCGGTCGAGCAGCGCGGCGAGCTGCTGCGAGCGCGCCGGCTGGTCGGCCAGTTCGGCGCGCAGCGCCTGCATCTGCTCGTTCAGACGCTTCAGTGCCTCGGTGTACGGCGGCAGGTACTGTGGCTGGCCGGTGAGCAGGAAGCCGCGCTGGCCGGTTTCGGCGTCGACCAGTGCCAGCTGCAGCTCGAACAGGCGCAGCCGCAGCGCCTGCTGCGTGCCCAGCGCGTCGATCGAGCGCAGCGCGTCGCGATGCGACAGTTCGCTGATGACCACCAGCGTGGTCGCCAGCGCGATCGCCAGCGGCAGCGCCCAGGCGCTGCGCAGCGCGCGCTGCAGTGTGTCGGGCAGGGGGTTCGACGCCATCGTGCTTCACGGTATGCTGCCGGGATGATCCGCATCGCGATCGTCGACGACCACGCCATCGTGCGCGAGGGGTTGCGTCGCTTCTTCGCCGACGAGGTCGATCTGCGCGTGGTCGGGGACGCGGCCAACGGGCGCGAGGCGCTCGAGCTGTTGCGCACCACCGAGGTCGACGTGATGCTGCTCGACCTGTCGATGCCCGACCAGGGCGGCGTCGACGCGCTGCGTTCGATCAAGGCGCGCGCGCCGGACCTGCCGGTGCTGATCCTCAGCGGCTTTGCGGCGCAGCACTACGCGACGGCGCTGCTGCGCCAGGGTGCGGCCGGCTACCTGAACAAGGACTGCGACCCCGAGGAGATCGCGCGCGCGATCCGCACCGTCGCGCTCGGCCGGCGCTACATCACGCCGGCGGTGGCCGAACTGCTCGCCGAGCAGCTCGACACGCCGGACAAGGCGCCGCACGAGCAGCTGTCCGAGCGCGAACTGCAGGTGTTCCTGCGCCTGGCTGCGGGCGAGACGGTCGGCCACATCGCCGACCAGATGTCTCTGAGCGTGAAGACGGTGAGCACCTACCGCTCGCGCGTGCTCGAGAAGATGGGCCTGGCGTCGAACAGCGACCTGACGTACTACGCGCTGAAGAACGGACTGATCCAGTAGCGCGCGCACGGCGGCGCGGCCTGCCCTCACGCGCGCGCCTGCGCGCCGGCGTCGCGCCGCTCGTCGACCAGCCGGTGGCAGTAGTCGATCAGCGCCTCGATGTCTTGGGACTTGTCGAACACGCGTTCGGCGCCCAGCGCCTCGCACCGGCGGCGCACGTCGGGCGTCGCGTAGTTGCTGAGCACGACGCGGTGCGACGACGGACGCAGCCGCTGCGCCGCGTCGAGCACCCCCAGCCCCGAGCCGCGCTTGAGGAAGATGTCGACGATCATCAGGTCGCAGCGCTCGTCGCAACCGCTCATCCACGCCAGCGCCACCGCCTCGTCGTCGGCGGTGCCGACGACATGCAGCGGCAGCAGTTCCTCGAGCGTGGCGATCAGGTTGTCGCGGATCAGCGGGTTGTCCTCGACGATGTAGGTGGCGAGCGGCGTGTCCATCGGTGTCACGATGTTAGGACGCGGCGCACATGTCTTGCGTCGGCCGGCAGCATCAGCTGCCGTAGGACGGGTCCTACACGAGGCGCCAGGACGCCGCCCACAGGGCCACCGCCTGCGCCAGCCAGTCGCCCGCGTTCGCCGCGTCGACCGCGACGCCGAGCACCGCGCCGGCGCAGCGCAGCGCGGGCAGCGCTTCGGCGACGTCGAGCGGCGCCGCGCCGGTCTGCTTGGATAGCTTGTCGCCGCGCGCGTCGCGCACGAGCGGCGTGTGCAGGTAGCGCGGCGTCGGCAGCCCGAGCAGGCGCTGCAGGTGGATCTGTCGCGGGGTGTTGTCGGCCAGGTCCTCGCCGCGCACGACGTCGGTGACGCCCTGCGCCGCGTCGTCGACGACGACCGCGAGCTGATAGGCCCACAGGCCGTCGGCGCGGCGCAGCACGAAGTCGCCGACCTCGGCGGTGACGTTCTGCTGCTGCTGGCCCAGTCGCCGGTCGTGCCAGCGGATCACGACCGGCGCATCGTCGCTGCCGACGCGCACCCGCCAGGCGCGAGCCGGCCGGCCCCGCAGGCCGCCGCGCTCCGGGCGGCAGGTGCCGGGGTAGACCCGTTCGCCGTGGCGCGGCGGCCTGTGCCCGGCGGCCGCAAGCGCGTCGTCGATCTGGCGCCGGCTGCAGCCGCAAGGGTAGGCGACGCCGGCGTCGACGAGGCGCTGCAGCGCCGCGGCGTAGGCGTCGACGCGGGTCGATTGCCACTGCGGGGGCGCGTCGGGCGCCAGCCCGAGCGCGGCGAGCTGGCGCACGATCTCGCGGTCGGCGCCGGGCACGCAGCGTGGGCGGTCGGTGTCCTCGATGCGAAGCAGCCAGCGCCCGCGGTGTGCGCGCGCGTCGAGCCAGCTGGCCAGTGCGGCGACCAGCGAGCCGGCATGCAGCGGCCCCGTCGGCGACGGCGCGAAGCGGCCAATGTAGCGATCCGTCATCGTCGCGTGCCACCGTGGTCGGGTGGCCGGCGCCGACCCGGCGGCGGCATCGCCTCGCCGGTGCGGTGTGAGCCTTCGCCGAGGCGCAAGCGCGCGGACGGTCCGTCGGCGGTGCCCCGCGGGGACCGACGGCGCTCCTTCGTGGTCCGGCGGGCAGGCGCCGCAGGCGCTGCAGGGGGGGTTCTCAATCCACCGGCTGCGGCATGCCGCAGTGACGGTCGAGCAGCGCGCGCCGCGTGGCCGGGCTGTCGAGTTGCTGCAGCCACCACTGCAGCGCCAGTCCCTGCGCCGGGCGTCGGCCCTTCTCGCTGCCGCCCACGGCCGCGCCGCGCCAGGCGTAGCCGAGCACGGCGGGCTGGCGCACGCGCTGCACCGGCTTGACCACCAGGTGCCCGGCGCGGATGTGCTCGCGCGCCACCGGCTCGGGAACGAAGCCGCAGCCCAGGCAGCGCAGCTGGGCTTCGACCTTGGCCTGCACGGTGGCCACGGTGAACACCTCCTGCCCGGGCAGCAGGTTGTGCGTCTGCGGGGCCAGGCGCTGCGCAGTGTCGGCCACCGCCACCGCGCGGTGGTGCAGCAGCTCGGCGTCGGGGATCGGGCCCTCGTGGCGCGCCAGCGGGTGGTGCGGCGCGACGGCGAACACGAACTCGATCTCGCCGAGCGGGCGCGTCTCGATGCCCGGCGTCGGCGGCGTCTCGGCCTTGATGCCGATCGCCAGGTCGGCGTGCCCCGAGGTCAGCGCCTCCCAGGTGCCGTTGAGCACCTCGGAACGCAGGCGCAGCCGCGTGCCGGGGCCGACCGGCGCCGCATCGCCCTTCGTGCCGCGCGGCGCCTTCGGGCGCAGCGCGTAGAACGCCTCGCACAGCTCGAACAGCGTCAGGCGCGAGATCACCCCGTCGGCGGCGACGGTGAGCTGCGTCTCCCAGCCGGTGGCCACGCGGCGCACGCGGTTGGCCACCGCGTCGAGCTGCGCGAGCAGGCGCCGGCCCTCGGCGAGCAGTTCCTCGCCAGCGGCAGTGAGCTGCGCCTGGCCCGAGCGCCGGTCGAACAGCAGCACGTCGAGCGCATCCTCGAGCTGGCGCACGCTGTAGGTCAGCGCCGAGGGCACCTTGCCGAGTTCGCGCGCCGCCGCGGCGAAGCTGCCGGCGCGCGCGATGGCGTCGATCATGGCCAGGGCGTCGGGGGTCAGGGCGCTGCGCGCGGGCATGGCTTCATCTTATTTGAACGGCCGCTTCAAGGGCGGGCGGCTGGCGGCGACGGCCCGCGTCCGTACATTGGATGCATGCACAGGAGCACCCGATGATCACGATCCGCAAGGCCGACCAGCGCGGCTACGCCGACCACGGCTGGCTGCGTTCGTACCACAGCTTCTCGTTCGCCGACTACTACGACCCCGCGCACATGGGCTTCGGCAACCTGCGCGTCATCAACGAGGACCGCATCTCTCCGGGCACCGGATTCGGCACGCATGGCCACCGCGACATGGAGATCGTCAGCTACGTGCTCGAAGGTGCGCTCGCGCACCAGGACAGCATGGGCAACGGCGCGACGATCACGCCGGGTGAGGTGCAGCGCATGAGCGCCGGCACGGGCGTGCGCCACAGCGAGTACAACCACGCGGCCGAGCGCGAGACGCACTTCCTGCAGATCTGGATCCTGCCGAGCCGCAGCGGCATCGCGCCGGGTTACGAGCAGAAGCGTTTCGACGACGCCGACAAGCGCGGGCGGCTGCGCCTGGTCGCCGCGCCCGACGGGCGCGACGGCGCGGTGACGATCCACGCCGACGCGGCGATCCACGCCGGCCTGTTCGACGGCGACGAAACCGCGACGCTGGCGCTCGCGCCGGGGCGGCTGGGCTACGTGCACGTCGCGCGCGGCGAGGTCGAGGTCAACGGCCAGCGCCTGGTGGCCGGCGACGCGGCGCTGCTGCGCGACGAGGCGCAGGTCGCGCTGGCGCGCGGCCGCGCCGCCGAAGTGCTGGTGTTCGATCTGGCGAGATAGCCCAACCCCGCAGCGCCTTCGGCGCCTCCCCCTCGGGCGACCCCGGCGCGCGTCGGTCCCCGTGGGGCGCCGCCAGCGGACCGGCCGAGCCGGATCCGCGGCGGCCGCTGGGCCGCGTGCGGCGCACCGTCGAACTTCCCTCCCAACCTGCAGCCGTGCAGTTCATCCGTCGAAAGGTAGTCAGTTCATGAGCAAGATCGTCATCGTGTACCACAGCGGCTACGGCCACACGAAGAAGGTCGCCGAGGCGGTGGCCGAAGGCAGCGGCGGCAAGCTGCTGGCCATCGACGCCGAGGGCAACCTGCCCGAGGGCGGCTGGGAGCAGCTGGCCGCGGCCGACGCCATCGTGTTCGGTTCGCCCACCTACATGGGCAGCGTGAGCTGGCAGTTCAAGAAGTTCGTCGACGCGTCGAGCAAGCCCTGGTACCACAAGGCATGGCGCGACAAGCTCGCGGCGGGTTTCACCAACTCGGCGACGATCAACGGCGACAAGGCGTCGACGATCAACTACCTGTTCACGCTGTCGCAGCAGCACGGCATGCTGTGGGTCGGCACCGGCATGCACGCGGCCAACGCCAAGCACCACACGCGCGACGACCTGAACCACCTCGGCGGCTACGCCGGGCTGATCACCGCGACGCCGTCGGATGCGTCGGTCGACGAGATGGTTGCCGGCGACCTGGCCACCGCGCGCGCGTTCGGCCGGCGCATCGCCGAGATCACGGCACGCGTCGCCCCGGCGCTGCGCTGACGCGGCGGCGGCGGCCCGGCGCAGGGCTAAAGTCGCTGCCGTGGACAAGCTGCTCTCCCTGCCGCTGCTGCTGCCCTGGCTCGACTGGCTGGCGCTGGCCGGGTTCTTCGTCGCCTGGATCGCGTACGCGACCTTCGCCCGGCGGCGCGCCCGTCGCGGCGCGTCGCTGCTGGGCACGACCAACCGCATCCGTGAGCGCTGGATGCTGCAGGCCACCTGGCGCGACAACCGCGTGCTCGACGGCGTCGTCGTGCAGAACCTGTCGACCAGCCCGAGCTTCTTCGCGTCGACGACGATCCTGATCATCGGCGGCCTGCTCGCGGTGCTGTCGGCGGGCGACCGCGCCAGCACGCTGGTGCAGGGGATCCCGTTCGCGCAACGCACCTCGGTGCTGGTGTTCGACCTGAAGGTCGTGCTGCTGACGGCGGTGTTCATCTACGCGTTCTTCCGCTTCACGTGGAGCCTGCGCCAGTACGGCTTCGGCGCGCTGCTGGTGGCGGCGCTGCCCGACGCGTCGCGCATCGACGCCGAGGGTGTCTCGCGCGAGCGTTTCGCCGAGCGCGCCGGGCGCGTGATGGGTCTGGCCGCCGAGACCTTCAACGACGGGTTGCGGGCCTACTACATGGCCTTCGCGGTGGTCGCATGGTTCTTCTCGCCGGTGGCCTTCATCGTTGCCACCGCGGCGGTCGTCGTGGTGCTGTATCGGCGCGAGTTCGGCTCGGACGTGCTCGCGCTGCTGCGCGAGTAGTCGCCAGGCGGCTCAGCGCAGGCCGAGGAAACCAAGCACCGGCTGCACGGTGCGCGCCGGGTCCTCCTCGTGCGGCACGTGGCCGAGGTCGTCGAACACGATCAGCGTGCTGTTGCCGATCTGCTCGTCGAACCGCCGGCCCACCGTCGGCGGGATCAGCCGGTCGCGCCCGCCCCACAGGATCAGCGTCGGCTGCGCGATGGTCGCGATGCGCTCGGCGCCTTCGCCGCCGTGCATCTGCTGCAGCCGCTGCACCAGCGCGCGGCGGTTGCCTTCGCGCAGCGTCAGCTCGAAGTAGCGGTCGACCAGCTCGGGCGTGATGCGCGCCGGATCGCCGTAGACGCTGGCGACGCTGGCGGCGACCATCGATCGCGGCAGCAGGTGCTCGAGCAGCCGGTTGGCCAGCGGCACGCGCGCGATCGTCCAGCCCACCGGCACGCTCTGCGGCTCGAACGCCGGACCCGACGCGTCGACCAGGATCAATCGCTCGACGCGCCCGGGTGCCAGCGTCGCGACGCGCCAGGCCACCTCGCCGCCGAGCGAGTTGCCGCCGATCACGAAGCGCCCCACCTGCAGCTGGTCGAGCAGGGCCAGCGTGAAACGCGCCAGCGTGTCGCCGCGGTAGTCCCCCGCGACGCTCGGCCCGGTCAGGCCGAATCCCGGCAGGTCGAAGCTGATCACGCGGCGCTGGCCGCGCAGCGCCGCGACCCAGCCTTCCCAAGTGTGCAGGCTCGCCGACGTGCCGTGCACCAGCACCAGGGGCAGCGGGTCGCCGCGCGGCCCCTCGTCGCGCAGGTGCACGACCTGGCCGTCGAGCTCGACGAACTGCGACGGCGGCGGCGCCCAGCGGGCGACCAGCGACTGCACCGGCCGGTCGGGGGCACGCGACAGCGCGATCGCGATCGCGCTGGCGACGAGCAGCAGGCCGAACAGCTTGAGCGCGAGGGCTTTCACCGCGTGCAGTATCGCCGCGCGCCCAGCGTCGCCCGATGGATCGCGCGGCCGCCGTGGATCCGGCTGGGCCGGTCCACTGGCGGCGTCGAAGTCACATCCTGCAGCCGCGCCCCGGGTCGGCGAGCGCCTTGACGGCCACGCCGG
>CAZUBF010000059.1:0-19355 GCA_964618555.1 uncultured Azohydromonas sp. | reverse complement strand
TCCTCGCAGTGCAGGCACGACTTCGGGAAGTGCACCGTCTCGGTGTGCGGGAACTCGCCGACCTCGAAGGTCAGCACGCGGTTGAAGAAGGTGCCGCTGGGGTCGGCGCCGAAGGGGTTCTGGTCGCTCATCGGGCCGGCGGCGCCGCTGCCGTTCCACTCCTTGCAGCTGGTCACGCAGGCGTGGCAACCCACGCACACGTTCAGGTCGATGACCAGCGCGAGCTGCTTGCGCGTCATCGCTTCGCCTTCGCCGGCCACACCAGCTCGCGCACCCGCTCGCCCATGCCGGGGTAGCGCCGCATCGCTTCGAACTGCGGCGCGCTCTCGGCCGGCTCGTCGGGCGCCGCCTTGACGATGCGCACGCGCACGTCGTACCAGGCCGCCTGGCCGGTGACGGGATCGGAGTTCGAGATGCGCTGCTCGCTGCCGCGCACCGGCAGCTCGTCGCTGATCAGGTGGTTGAGCAGGAAGCCCTGGCGCGACTCGTTGGCGTCGGGTTCGAGGTTCCACGCCCCGGCGGCCTTGCCGATCGCGTTCCAGGTCCACACCGTGCCCGGCTCCACCGCCTGGCTGTGGCTGGCGCGGCAGCGCACGCGGCCCCAGGGCGACTCGACCCAGATCCAGTCGCCGTCGTCGATGCCGGCGGCACGCGCGGTGTGCGTGTTGACGTACAGCACGTTCCAGGTGTGGATCTGGCGCAGCCAGGCGTTCTGCGAGTCCCACGAGTGGTACATCGCCATCGGCCGCTGCGTGACCGCGGCCAGCGGATACTTGTGCTTGTCGGTGACGTGCGCCTCGAGCGGCTCGTAGTAGAAGGGCAGCGGATCGAAGTAGGTCGCCACGCGCTGGCGCAGCGCCGCCGGCGGCTTGCGCGTCAGCCCCTTGCCTTGCGCCGCGCTGCGGAAGCGCTGCAGCACCTCGGAGTACAGGTGGATCAGGATCGGCTCGGCGTAGCGCGTGATGCGGTGCGCGCGGCTCCACTCCAGGTAGCCCTGGTTCCAGTTGCGCATGTACTGGTAGCTGCGCGGCAGCTCGTGGTGGAACACGCAGTCGTGCTGCTCGTACATCTCCCACTGGCGCGGGTTCGGCTCGCCGACCAGGCTCTTCTCGCCGCCCTTGCCGCGCCAGCCGGCGAGGAAGCCGATGCCCGAGCCCGGTTCGGTCTCCCAGTTGACGATGAAGTCGGGGTAGTCGCGGTACTTGCGCTGGCCCTGCGGCGTGACGAACGCGGGCAGCGCGAGCCGCGTGCCGAGCTCGATCAGCACCTCCTGGAACGGCTTGCAGTCGCCGCTGGGCGGCAGCACCGGGATGCGCACGGCGTCGACGGGGCCGTCGAACTCGGAGATCGGCCGGTCGAGCATCGACATCACGTCGTGGCGCTCGAGGTAGGTCGTGTCGGGCAGGATCAGGTCGGCGAACGCCGTCATCTCCGAGTGGAAGGCGTCGGCCACGACCAGGAACGGGATCCTGTACTCGCCGCTGTCGTCGCGGTCGTTGAGCATCCTGCGCACCTCGGCCGTGTTCATCGTGGAGTTCCACGACATGTTGGCCATGAAGATGAGCAGCGTGTCGATGCGGTACGGGTCGCCGCGCCAGGCGTTGGTGACGACGTTGTGCATCATCCCGTGCACCGACAGCGGGTACTCCCACGAGAACGCCTTGTCGATGCGCACCGGAGCCCCGTCGTCGTCGACGAACAGGTCGTCGGGATCCGAAGGCCAGCCCAGCGGCATGCCGTCGAGCGGGCGGCCGGGCTGGACCGCACGCGCGTCGTTCGGCGTGCGCGCGCAAGGCGGGATCGGCCGCGGGAACGGCGCCTTGTGTCGGAACCCGCCGGGGCGGTCGATCGTGCCGAGCAGCGACATCAGGATGCCCAGGGCGCGGATCGTGTGGAAGCCGTTCGAGTGCGCCGCCAGCCCGCGCATCGCGTGGAACGCCACCGGGTTGCCGGTGACCGTGTCGTGCTCGTGGCCCCAGGCGTCGGTCCAGGCGATCGGCAGCTCGATGCGCTGGTCGCGCGCGGTCACGCCCATCTCGTGGGCGAGCCGCCGGATCGTCTCGGCCGGGATGCCGGTGACCTGCGCCGCCCACTCGGGCGTGTAGTCGGCCACGCGCTCCTGCAGCAGCTGGAACGCCGGCTTGACCGGCGTGCCGTCGGCGAGCGTGAACTCGCCAAACAGGAACGGGTCGGCGCCCTCGGCGTGCGACAGCACCGGCTTGTTCGTGTGCCGGTCCCACCACAGCTTGTTCTGCGGGTCGTAGCAGGCCTCCTCCTGCGGCACCTCGGTGCGCACGAACATGCCGTATTCGTCGTGCGCGGCATCGAGGTTGACCAACTCGCCGCCGTTGGTGTACTTGACGACGAAGTCGCGGTCGTACAGACCCTTGGCCAGGATCTCGTGCACCACCGCGAGCAGGAAGGCGCCGTCGGTGCCGGGGCGGATCGGCACCCACTCGTCGGCGATCGCCGAGTAGCCGGTGCGCACCGGATTGACCGACACGAAGCGCCCGCCGTCGCGCTTGAACTTGGCGATGGCGATCTTCAGCGGGTTGCTGTGGTGGTCCTCGGCGGTGCCGAGCATGACGAACAGCTTGGCGCGGTCGAGATCGGGGCCGCCGAACTCCCAGAACGAGCCGCCGATCGTGTAGATCAGCCCGGCGGCCATGTTCACCGAGCAGAAGCCGCCGTGCGCCGCGTAGTTCGGCGTGCCGAACTGGCGCGCGAACAGGCCCGTCAGCGCCTGCATCTGGTCGCGCCCGGTGAACAGCGCGAACTTCTTCGGATCGGTCGAGCGGATCTTCGCCAGCCGCTCGGCGAGCGTCGCGAACGCCTCGTCCCAAGTGATCTCGACGAAGTCGCCGGCGCCACGCTCGGCGCCTTCGCGGCGCTTGAGTGGCTTGAGCAGCCGCGCCGGCGAGTACTGCTTCATGATCCCCGACGAACCCTTGGCGCAGATCACGCCCTTGTTCAGCGGGTGGTCGGGGTTGCCGTCGATGTAGCGCACGACGCCGTCGCGCAGGTGCACGCGGATGCCACAGCGGCAGGCGCACATGTAGCAGGTGGTCTTGCGCGTCTCGTGGGCCGCATCGGCGTGCGGGTCGGCCAGCGGGTCGTGCAAGGGGATGTGCGACATGCGGTGTGTGCGTCAGGTTCGGCCGTGCGCGGGCATGCGGGCACGCGCCCGCCTCACCCTGAGACCTGTGGGGATTAGGCGCAAGCGCCGTCGCGAGCGTCTATTACCGCAAAGGGGTACGCATCGCTACCCACAAGGGTGATACCGTGCCAGGCCTGCCCTGTGTTCAAGTCGGCTCGGCGCGGCACGCCCCGTGCGCGCGCTGGTCAGCACCTGCCCGCGTCCCGTTGAAGATCTGCATCGTTTCCGACAGCCACGACCGAGCGGACGCCCTGCGCGGCGCGGTCGACGCGGCATTGCGCGAAGGCGCGCAGGCGGTGATCCACTGCGGCGACGTGATCGGCGCCAACACGCTGCGCCCACTGCTCGCGGCCGGCGTCCCGGTGCACGTGGTGCACGGCAACAACCTCGGCGACTGCCCGGCGATGGCGCGGCTGGCGCAGGAGTCGGGCGGCGCGATCGTCTACCACGGCGCCGACGGCGACCTGCGCCTCGGCGGGCGGCGCATCTACGTCACGCACTGGCCGCACCAGGCGCGCGGCATGGCGTGCACCGGCGACTACGATCTGGTGTGCTGCGGCCACACCCACGAGGCCAGCGTGCAACGACAGGCGAACATCGAAGGAGGCGAGACATGGATGGTCAATCCGGGCACCGTCGCCGCGCTCGGCGCGCCGGCGCGCTGGGTGCTGGGCGACCTGGAGCGCATGCACTTCGACGTGCGGGCGCTGTAGCACGGAGCCAGGCATGAACGCGCCGCGCCGCCGCCGAGCACCCAGTCCGCGGCAAGCGGTGCCCGGGGGCGTGCGATGAGCGCGGCCACGACACCGACGCTGCTCGTCGTCGGCGGCGGCATCAGTGGCATGACGGCGGCACTCGAAGCCGCCGAGACCGGGCGCGACGTGATCCTCGTCGAGCGCGAGCCGACGCTGGGCGGGCGCACCGCGCGGCTGTACCGCTACTTCCCGAAGATGTGCCACCCGACCTGCGGACTCGAGATCAACCTGCGGCGGCTGCGCGCCAACCGCCGCGTGCGCGTGCTGACGATGGCCGAGGTCACCGCGGTCGAAGGCGGCGCCGGCGACTACCGCGTCACCGTCAAGCAGCACCCGCGCTACGTCAACGACAACTGCACCGCATGCGGCGACTGCGCGCGCGCGGTGACCGCGAAGATCCGCAACCCCTACAACTACGGGCTCGACGAGATCGGCGCCGCGTACCTGCCGCACGGGCTGGCGTACCCGGCGCGCTACGTGCTGGACCCGTCGATCGTCGGCACGCCCGAGGGCGTCAAGGCGCGCGACGCGTGCAAGTTCGGCGCGGTCGACCTCGACATGCGCGAGAGCACGCTCACGCTGAACGTGGGCAGCGTGATCTGGGCCACCGGCTGGAAGCCGTACGACGCGGCGCGCATCCAGCCCTACGGCTACGGGCGCATCCCGAACGTGATCACCAGCCTCGAGTTCGAGCGCCTGGCCGACCCGGCCGGCCCCACCGGAGGGCGGCTGCTGCGCCCCTCCGACGGCCAGCCGGCCCGCGACATCGCGTTCATCCAGTGCGCCGGCTCGCGCGACGAGAACCACCTGCGCCACTGCTCGCGCATCTGCTGCATGGCCACGCTCAAGCAGACGCGCTACGTCGCCGAGGCCTGGCCCGACGGCGACGCCCGCAGCACCGTCTACTACATCGACATCCGCGCGATCGACCGTCTCGAGGACTTCAACGCGATGGTGCACGCCGACCCGAACGTGCGCTTCGTCAAATCGAAGGTGGCGCGCATCGCCTGGGACGACAAGGCCGCACGCCCGGTGCTGCACGGCGTCGACACCGAGGGCTACCACCGCTACGCCAACGCGCACGACCTGGTCGTGCTCGCGGTGGGCATGCAGCCCGAGACCGACGGCGTGGCGCTGCCCGACGACATCGTGCGCGACTCGAGTGGCTTCATCGAAGGCAGTGCCAGCGGCGGCCAGTTCGGCGCCGGCGCCGCCGCCGGGCCGCTCGACGTCAACCGCGCGGTGCAAAGCGCCACCGCCGCCGCGCTGCGCGGCATCCAGGTCATCCACCGCGTGACGCGCGCCGAGAGCTGACGATGAGCGAGACCAAGACCGCCGCGTATGTCTGCACCGGCTGCGGCATCGGCGACAAGCTCGATGCCGCGCAGCTGGCCAAGATGGCCAAGCGCGAAGGCAAGATGGCGCTGGTGCGCGAGCACGAGTTCCTGTGCAGCGAGGACGGCATCGCGACGATCCGACGCGACATCGACGGCGAAGGCGTCACGCACGTGATGATCGCCGCGTGCTCGCGGCGCATGAAGGCCGAGGCTTTCCACTTCCCCGAGGTCGCGGTGGCGCGCGCCAACCTGCGCGAGGGGGTGCTGTGGATCGTCGCCGAGGGCGAGGCGCACGACGAGGTGCGCCAGGAGATGGCCGACGACTACGTCCGCATGGGCTGCGCCGAGCTCAAGCGCCTCAAGCGACCGGCCGGCAACCCGAACGCCGCCGGGTCGCGCCGGCTGCTGGTGGTCGGCGGCGGTGTCAGCGGCATGACCGCCGCGCTCGAGGCCGCCGAGGCCGGTTACGACGTGCTGCTGGTCGAGCGCGACGCCGAGCTCGGAGGCTGGGCCGGCAAGCTGTGGAAGCGCACGCCGTCGCGCGAACCGTACGCCGAGCCGCAGCCCACCGGCGTGGCGGACCTCGCGGCGCGCGTGCGGTCGCACCCGCGCATCGCGCTGCACCTGGGCTCGACGCTGGCGCGCACCGGCGGCGCGCCGGGGCGCTTCAGCGTGAGCATCGCCAGGCTCGACGGCGCCGTCGTCGAAGAGACCGTCGGCGCCATCGTGCAGGCCAGCGGCTTCACGACCTACGACCTCGCGAAGCTGCCCGAGCTCGGCGGCGGCACGAATCCGCACGTCGTCGACCAGGCCGGGCTCGAGGCGCTGGCGCGCGCCGCCGACGGTGGGCCGATCCGGCGCGCCGACGGCAAGCCGGTGACCAGCGTCGTGTTCATCCAGTGCGCGGGTCAGCGCGACACCACCGGCAAGCACCTGCCGTACTGCTCGGGCCACTGCTGCGGCACCAGCATCAAGCAGGCGATGTATTTCAAGCAGGCCGATCCCCGCGTCGACGCGATGGTGCTGTACACCGACCTGCGCACCCCCGGGCAGGGCGAGGACTTCTACCGCAGCGCACAGCGCCTGGGCGTGACCTTCACGAAGGGTGCGGCGAGCGCCGTCGAGCCCGGCGAGTCCGGCGCGCGGGTGCGATTTCGCGACCTGATCCTCGACGCCGACGCGGTGGTCGACGCCGACCTCGTCGTGCTCGCCACCGGCCAGGTGGCCAACGCCGGCGTCGACCTCGACGAGTGGACCGCCACCGCGACGGCCGCCGAGTCGGGGTCGGCCGAGGCCGTCGAGAAGAAGATCGAGCTGCACAAGCGCTCGGTGCTCAACCTCGAGTACCGGCAGGGGCCCGACCTGCCGCAGCTGCGGCACGGCTTCGCCGATTCGCACTTCATCTGCTTCCCGTACGAGACGCGGCGCACCGGCATCTACGCCGCGGGGCCGACGCGCCGCCCGATGGACGTCGCGCAGTCGGTCGAGGACGCCGCCGGCGCGGCGATGAAGGCGATCCAGGCGATCGAGAACGCCGCGCTCGGCCGCGCTGCCCACCCGCGCAGCGGCGACCTCAGTTACCCGATCGTGCGGCTCGAGGGCTGCACCCAGTGCAAGCGCTGCACCGTCGAGTGCCCGTTCGGGGCGATCGACGAGGACGAACGGCGCTTCCCGGTGTTCAACGAGAGCCGCTGCCGGCGCTGCGGCACCTGCATGGGCGCGTGCCCGGTGCGCGTGATCTCGTTCGAGAACTACTCGGTCGACAGCGTCGGCTCGCAGATCAAGGCCGTCGACATGCCCGACGAGGACAGCGGCAAGCCGCGCATCCTGCTGCTCGCGTGCGAGAACGACGCCTACCCGGCGCTCGACATGGCGGCGCTGCAGCGGCGCACGTACTCGGCCTTCGTGCGCGTGATCCCGGTGCGCTGCCTCGGCTCGGTCAACACGATCTGGATCACCGACGCGCTCAACGGCGGCTGGGACGGCGTGATGATGCTCGGCTGCAAGAAGGGCGACGACTACCAGTGCCACTTCGTCAAGGGCTCCGAGATGGCCCACTACCGCATGAGCAAGGTCGACGACACGTTGAAGCAGCTCGGGCTCGAGACCGAACGCGTCGTCAGCCACGAGGTGGCGATCACCGACATCGAGCGCCTGCCGCGGCTGATCGACGACTACGTCGCGCAGATCACCGCGATCGGCATGAGCCCGATGAAAGGCTTCGCGTGATGGACACCGCCACCGACACCCGGACCCGCCCCTACCACGCCGACTTCCTGCGCGAGGTCGAGCGCGAGGTCGAGGGTGGCGAGATGGTCAAGATGTGCATGCAGTGCGGCGTGTGTGCCGGCTCGTGCCCGTTCGGGCCGCACTGGGAACACACGCCGCAGAAGATCTTCATGATGATCCGCGCCGGCCAGCGCGAGCAGGTGCTCGGGTCCGACGCGATGTGGATGTGCACCAGCTGCTACAACTGCGTCGTGCGTTGCCCGCGCCAGCTGCCGATCACCACGATCATGCACGGACTGGCGAGCTACTCGCACCGCCTCGGGCTGGCGCCGAAGCTGCAGCCCACGCGCGACTTCTCGCTGCGCTTCTACGACAACTTCAGGCGCACCGGCCGCGTCAACGAGCTGAAGCTGACGCTGGGCCTGTACTTCAAGGACGGTTTCGTCGCCGGGCTGAAGAAGGCGTGGGAGATGCGCCACGTCGGCCTCGGGCTGCTCAAGGCCGGGCGGCTGAACCCGTTCGAGCTGTTCGGCGGGCACCGCTGCAAGGACCAGAAGGGCATCGAGGCGATGCTCGCCGTGGTCGACGAGATCGACGCCAAGGACCGCGGCGCGCCGCGCTGAGCCGCACCGCCCCCCAGGAGACTCACATGGCGAAGAAACAGTACGCCTTCTACCCCGGCTGCTCGTCGCAGCTCAAGGCCTCGGCGGCGAACTACCTGACCTCGACGAATGCGATGTGCAAGACGCTGGACATCCAGCTCACCGAGATCCCCGACTGGAACTGTTGCGGCGCGTCGATCAGCTACACCGGCGCCAGCGAGCTCAAGCGCCACGTGCTCAACGCACGCAACTTCGCGCTCGCCGAGAAGCACCTGCCGGGCCAGGACGTGGTGGCCACCTGCGCCGCGTGCTGGCTCAACGCGCGCGAGAGCAAGGAGAAGCTCGACGTCGACGGCGACTTCCTGGCCAAGGCCAACACCGCGCTGAAGGCCGCCGGGCTGGAGTACCAGGGCAAGTCGCAGGTCAAGCACATGGTCGAGGTGCTGATCGAGGACTTCGGCTACGAGCAGCTGGGCAAGCCGGTGGTCAAGCCGCTCGAGGGGCTGAAGTTCGCCGGCTACGTCGGCTGCCAGACCAACCGCCCCTTCGGCATCGCCGGCGAGTCCTTCGAGAACCCGGTGTACCTCGACAAGCTGGTCGAGACGGTGGGCGCCGAGCCGATCACCGACTACGAGCAGAAGGTCACCTGCTGCGGCGGCGCGCTGGCGTTCTCCGAGCCGGAGAAGAGCCAGAAGCAGATCCGCGACATCGTCGAGGCGGCATACGACCACGGCGCCGACATGATCGTCACGCCGTGCCCGCTGTGCCAGGCCAACGTCGAGGTCTACCAGTCGGAGATCAACCGCAAGCAGGGCACCCACTTCGCCATGCCGGTGACCTACTACAGCCAGCTGATGACGGTGGCCTACGGCGGCACGCTGAAGGAGGCCGGGCTCGACGGCCACCTGATCCAGCCGACCAAGCTGCAGGACCTGGCGGGCCGCTGAGCCGGCACCGCGCGGCGGTCAACCCTGCGGCACCCCGGCCTTCTTGAGCATCGTGGCCAGCGGGCACCAGCCGGTGACGCCGCTCTGGGCCAGGTTCAGGCCGACGAATGCCGGCAGCGCGAGCCAGTAGGCGTGCACGTAGTGCGCCAGCACGAGCCCGGCCAGCACCATCAGGCCGGCGGCGAGGTGGACGATGCGGTCGACGGTCATGGTGATCTCCTGCGGCGCAAGGCGCCTTGGCCCCGCGCGGGACGGCTCAGTGGTGGTACGCAACCTGCAGGTTGACGATGTTCTGCTTCAGTTCGATCGCGTTCGGCGGCCCGACGCTGGACGTCACGCGGTGGTTGAACGCGTGCACCCACGACAGCGAGCCGCTGATGCGCTCGGTGAAGCGGCGCGTCAGGCCGAGCGAGAGGTGCTTCTCGACCACCGCCAGCGAGCCGAAGTTGGCATTGACGTCTTCGGGGCCGATGGGCGACTTGCCGTAGTTGAACCCGGCGCGCAGCTGCATGCGCTCGCCCAGGTCCTTCTGCACGCCGACGGCGAACACCGTCTGGTCGCTCCAGCCGAAGGGCATCACCGCGGGCACCGGCCCGGTGTAACCCTCGGGGCGCTGCACCGCGACGCGGTCGAGCACGTCGCTGAACCAGATGCGCTTGACGTCGGCCTCGATGAGCAGCCCGGGTGCCGGCCGCAACGCCGCACCGACGGCGAGCGTCTGCGGCGCGTCCATGCGCATCGCGAAACGGCCGGCGGCGGTGTTCCACTCGAAGTCGCCCATGCGCTGCTTGTTCGACCACGACGCGCCGAGCTGCACCGCGTCGCTCGGTCGCCACACCAGCCCCGCGGTCAGGCCCCAGCCGAAGACCTGGTTCTGTGGCAGCGAGAACGCCGGCGTGGCCAGCGCCAGGCTCTGGTAGTTCAGGTTCAGCGTCGCGCCGACGGCGAGCCGTTCGTCGATGCGATAGGCGAAGCCCGGCGCGACCTTGAAGAACTGCTTGGTCGTCACCACCGCCTGCAGCCCCGGCGCGGCGACCGTGTCGGCGAAGTCGACGCCCATGCCCGACAGCCCGCCCAGGCCCATGCCGAGCACGAGCCTGGGGCTGACGCGGAAGTTGACCGCTCCGGCGGGCATCATGTAGACGTTGGAGTCACTGTCGTTGCCGTTGACCCGGCGCGGCGGGTTCAGGAAGCCCACGCCGAGGTCGAAGCGCACCTCCTTCGTGCCCAGCTCGGCCATGCCGGCCGGGTTGACCAGCACGGTGACGGCGTCCTGCGGCGCAGCGACGACGGCGCCGGCCATGCCGTTCTGGATCGCCGACAGGCCGAGCATCTGGTCGCCGTTGGTGGCCAGCGCCAGCGGCGCCGCGCTGGCGAGCGCGCCGCAGGCCAGGGCCCGCGCGGCGGTGTGGCGGCGGGCCCGGCCGTGCGGCTTGAGTTCGTGGTTCATGTCGGTCCTTTCGCAGCAGGATCAGCGCTTCAGCGCGGGCTGGTACGCGGTGGCGCCGGGTTGGCCGCGGAAGTGCGCGTGACAGGCCACGCAGCCGGCCGTCACGCTGCCGTAGTGCTGCGCGGCGGACACCATGTCGCCGCGATCGGCCGCGTCGGCCAGCGCGCGGGCGCCGCCTTCGACCGCCGCCTCCATCGCCGGCAGCACCGACAGGCCCTCGTTGGTGACCTTGTCCAGCGGCAGGTACGGCAACATGCCTCCACGCGGCAGCCGGTGCCCGGCGATGCGGCGCGCGGCGTCGGCGGCCAGCGGCCCGTTGTCGGTGGCGATCGCCGCGCCGACCGCCTGGTAGTCGGCCAGGATCTCGTGCATCACCTGCACCAGGGTCAGCGTGTCGCTGCGCCGCTCGTGATTGAGCGCGACCTTCATCAGGAACTGCCGGATCTCCGGCGAGAGCGCCTTGGCGCGCTCGGCGAGCTCGGGCGTCATCGCGGCCATCTGCTGCTGCATCAGCTGCGCGCCGAGCTGCATCTGCTGCGGCGTCAGCGGCTGCTGCGCCTGCGCGGACGCGGACAGCGCGAGGATCGCCGCACCGAGCGCGCGAAAGAGGACGGGACGGATGTTCATGCGCGGTGGCCTCCAACGTGGCGTCAGGTGCCGGCCCGGCGGGCTCGGCGGCGTGGGGATCAGCGTAGGCGGGGGGCGTTTCCAAGCCATGTCAGCACGCCGCGATCCGTGTCGATCTGTTGCACGGCGCGATGAACCGCACCCCCGCCCGGCTGCTGGTCGTCGACGACGA
This sequence comes from uncultured Azohydromonas sp., assembly GCA_964618555.1. GTDB lineage: Bacteria > Pseudomonadota > Gammaproteobacteria > Burkholderiales > Burkholderiaceae_C > Calidifontimicrobium. Next base: position 8,079 of record CAZUBF010000059.1, on the reverse strand, counting down.
CGAGGGCCTGCGCGAGCTGCTCGTGCGCTACCTGCGCGACAACGGCTATGAAGTCGACGGCGTGGGCGACGGTGCGGCGATGCGGCGCCACCTGGCCGCGCACCCGGTCGACCTGCTGCTGCTCGACGTGATGCTGCCTGGCGAGGACGGGCTGTCGCTGGCGCGCGCGCTGACCGCCGAGGGTGCGCCCGCGATCATCATGCTGTCGGCACGCGGCGACGAGGTCGACCGCATCGTCGGACTCGAGGTCGGCGCCGACGACTACCTGGCCAAGCCGTTCAGCCATCGCGAGTTGCTGGCGCGCGTGGCCGCCGTGCTGCGCCGGCGCCGCCCCGGCCCCGAATCCGGGCGGCTGCGCCGCTTCGGTCCGTACGCGGTGGACCTGGACGCGCGCCGGCTGACGCGCAACGGCGCCGAGGTGGCGCTGTCGGGGGCCGAGTTCGCACTGCTGCGCACGCTGCTGGACCACCCCGACCGCGTGCTCAGCCGCGACACCCTGGTCGAACTGCTCAAGGGCTACGACCGCGCGCCGTTCGACCGCATGGTCGACGTGCGCGTCACGCGGCTGCGACGCAAGATCGAGCCCGACCCGGCGCACCCGGTCTACCTGCGCACGGTCTGGGGCGTGGGCTACCTGTTCAGCCCACGCGGGGCCGGGTGATGCCGCACTCGCTGTTCGGTCGCATGGTGCTGGCGATCGCGCTGGTGGCGCTGGCGTGCCAGTTGGTGACGATCGCCATCGTCGTCGCCCTCGGGCTGTGGCCGTTGGGCCGACTGGCCACCGGCGACCTCGCCGCGCTGATGGTCGACGCCGCGCGCGACTGGCAGGCCGCACCCGACGACGCCGCGCGCACGGGCCTGGCCCGGCGGCTCGCCGCCGAGCAGGGGCTGCACCTGCTGGACGCGCCGCCGGCGGCCGGCGCGCCGGCGCCGCAGGTCGAAGCGGTGCAGGCCACGCGCCTGCTGCCGTACTTCCACCTGCTGGAGTCGGCGCTCGCCGAGCGCACCGGCACGCCGGCGGCGCTGGTGCACGGACGCGACGCGGCCGGCGGCTCGTGGTACTGGGCCGCGCTGCCCGCGGGCGGCGGCAGCGTGCGCGTGGGCTTCGACGCGGCGCGCGTGGGCGTGCAGCCGTCGCTGGCGCTGCTGCTCGTGCTCGCGGTGGGCGCGCTGATGGCGCTGGTGGCCGCCGCCGCGATGGCACGCTGGCTGATCGGGCCGCTGCGGCGCCTCGTCGAGGCCACGCAGCCGATCGGCCAGGGTCGTCGCGCCGCGCCGCTGCCCGAGTCGGGGCCGCAGGAGCTGGCGCAGGTCGCACGCGCGTTCAACGCGATGGCCGAGCAGGTGCAGGAATTGCTCTCCAACCGCACGACGCTGCTGGTGGGCGTGTCGCACGACCTGCGATCGCCACTGGCGCGCATCCGGCTGGCGCTGGGCATGGCCACCGAGCGCCCCGACCCGGCGCTGCTGGAACGCATCGCGCGCGACGTCGACGCGATGAACGAGCTGATCGGCCGCTGCCTCGAGGTCGGGCGCGACTTCAGCGAGCGCGAAACCGTCGAGATCGACCTGTGCCGCATGCTCTGCGAGGTGGCGCAGGAGCACGCGCACCAGGGCGTCGAGGTGCACGGCCACCGCGGCCCCGGCTGCCGCCTGCGCGTGCGGCCGCTCGCGCTGCGGCGCATCCTGTGCAATCTGGTCGACAACGCGGTGCGCTACGGGGGCGGCCGGCCGGTGGACGTCGAGTTGCGCGTCGACGGCGACGTCGCCGAAGTCGCGGTGCTCGACCGCGGCCCCGGCATCCCCGACGACCAGCGCGAGGCGGTGTTCCGGCCGTTCCACCGGCTCGAGGCCTCGCGCAGCCGTCGCACCGGCGGCAGCGGGCTGGGGCTGGCGATCGTGCGCCAGCTCGCCGGCGCCAACGGCTGGACGGTGCAACTGCGCGCGCGCGCCGGCGGCGGTACCGAGGCCTGCGTGCGGCTGCCGCTGCGCGACGGTGCGGTCATAAGCACATGACCAACGTGTCGTTGGTGGTGCGCGCTCCGGCGTCGCACAATGCATGCCCCCCGCTCCAGCGCGCGCCGACGATGGAACACCTGCACCCGAAGCAAGCCTACGAGACGCTGCAGAGCAGTCCGAACACCCTGCTGATCGACTGCCGCACCGAGGTCGAGTTCTTCTACGTCGGCCACCCGGTCGACGCGATCAACATCGAGTGGAACACCGCGCCCGACTTCGAGGTGAACCCGCACTTCGCCGACGAGGTGCTGCGCATGGCCGGACGCAAGGACCGGCCGATCATCCTGATCTGTCGCAGCGGCAAACGCTCGGTCGACGCCGGGCTCGAGCTCGAGACACACGGCTTCACGAACGTCGCCAACGTGCTCGAGGGCTTCGAGGGCGAGCTCGACGCCGAACACCACCGCGGCAACCTCGGCGGCTGGCGCAAGCACGGGCTGCCCTGGCGGCAGGTGTGAGCCGGCCGCCTCGGCGGCACCGGCACCCTGGCAGGCCGCTGTCGGACGATCGAGCCTGTCGGACCCGCGGGCACTGAACGGCGCGGCGCCGCGCCGCGCCGGCACGATCCGGCGCGCACCGCAGCCGGTTGCAAAAGACAACACCGTCGACACGATTCGACGCCCGGTTGCAATTTCCACGCACCGGGCGCTGCTGCGCGCCGGGGCGCGACGTGGCACGCAACGTGCAATGGAGGTGGGGTCATGGCAGGTCCGAGGACGGCGATGAAGGGCTGGTGGTCGAGGCTGCGACGCACGCCACCGCCCGCAGCGCCGGAGGCGCACGCCGAAGTGGACCTGCCTGGCCAGGGCCCCACGCCGATCGCACAGGTGGTCGATTGCGTGGGGGCAATGTGTCCGCGTCCGCAGTTGCTGGTGATGAAGGTGCTGGGCAAGGTCGAAGACGGTGAGGTGGTCGAGGTGCGCTGCGACAACGCGCCGGCGGTGGAGAGCTTCCCGGCGCTGGCGCTGTCGCTGGGCAGCAGCCATCTCGCGACCCTGCGGCACGGCGACGGCTGGCGCGTCTATCTGCGCAAGGGCATCTGGCATGGCTGATTCGCACGCCGCGCGCAGCCGCGCAGCTGTCGGAGCACGGCGATGAGCACGACGACGGCGCCGGCGGTCGCCACGGCCACCCGACAGGCCGGATCGATCAAGGCGCTGGTGCTGTTCGTCGCCGGGGTGCTGCTGTCGATCTGGGCGGTCGCCACCGATGCGAGGCTGGCCTACATCCTCGTCTACGCCTGGTTCGGCGTCGGCTACGGCCTGCTGCTGCAGTACGGGCGCTTCTGCATGGCCGCGGCGGTGCGCGACCTGTTCGCGGTGCGGGTGCCACGCATGGCGGTGGGCATGATGATCGCGGTCGGGCTGTATGCGCTCGTGTCGGCCGCCGTCACGCTGGCCGGCTTCAGCGGGTTTCACCCCAACCCGATGGGCTGGCACGTGCTGATCGGCGCGGCGGTCTTCGGCTTCGGCATTGTCTTCACCGGCGGCTGCGCGTCAGGCTCGCTGTACAAGGCCGGCGAGGGCAACGTCGGCGCGATGCTGGTCGTGGTGGCGATTTCGTTCTCGCAGGCGTTGGTCGTCAGCGCCGGCGGCTGGCTCGACCGGCTCGTGCCGGCGTCGTGGACCGCCTCGGCGCAGGCCAAGGACATGCCGGCCGAGCTCAGCGTCACGCAGGGCTGGTTCGACCAGTTCACGGCCGGCTACGTGTGGGACCTGCAGGCCGCGACGCTGGCCGAGCGGCTCGGCGCCACCGGCTCGCCGCTGACGGCGGTGATGCTGAACACGCTGCTGGTCGCGGTGCTGCCTGTGCTGATCAGCCTGGGGCTGCTGTACTGGGTCTACTACCGGCCCGGGCACATGCGACGCGCGAAGATCGCCGCGCCGACGCTGGGCCAGCACCTCGCCGGGCTGTGGGCGATGTGCACCGCGTCGCGCAACACCGCGCTCGCCGGCGCCGGACTCGGCCTGCTCGCCGGCGCCCACGTCTGGGCCACCGGCGCGATGCGCGCGCACTACGAGGTCGACAACTTCGGCGAACTGCTCGCGGCGATGAATCATCGCGCCGGGCTGTCGCTGCAGGACACCGTGTTCGACCCCGGCTACTGGTACATCACGACGCAGGAGGCGCAGTGGGGCGCCTGGGTGATCGAGCGCCTGGGCGTGCCGATGCGCGACAACCTGTTCTTCGGTCTGGACAACGGCGTGCCGAGCCCGCTGCTCAACGCGCCCGGTTTCATGTCGATCGGCATCATCGCCGGCGCGGCGATGATGGCGCTGGCGCGGCACGAGTTCAAGTGGAAGCTGCCCAACCTCGAGGCCGCGGTGTTCGCGATCGTCGGCGGCACGCTGATGGGCATCGGCGCGCGCATCGCGATGGGCTGCAACATCGGCGCCTTCTTCGCCACCGTCACCAACGGCGACCCCAGTGGCTGGGTGTTCCTGCTCGGCATGGCCGCCGGCGCCTGGGTCGGCGTCAAGGTGTTCGCGTGGTGGGTCGACTGGCAGGCCGCACGGCGCGGCGACGAACTGGCGCTGTGACCCCGCGCGCTACCAGCAACGAACGCAACGCAAGGAGCCTGAACGTGGCCGTGACCTTCAACCAGACCGGCGACGGCAAATGGATGCTCGACGTGCGCGGCTACGCGTGCCCGCATCCGCAGATGTACACGAAGAAGGCGCTGCAGAAGATGGCCGGCGGCGACGAACTGACGCTGGTGTTCGACAACCCGTCGTCGGGCGAGTCGATCATGGCGATGTGCGACGCCGACGGCAACGAGATCGTCGGCCGCGTCGAGGGCGGCGGCTCGTTCACGTGGACGATCCGCAAGTCCTGAGCCGAGCGATGCAGTTCGGCCTCGTCGTCACCGACCAAGCGTACGCGGCGCAGGCGACGGCGCTGCTGGCCGGCGCGTGCGCGCGCGGCTGGGATGCGCGCTGCTTCCTCACCGACACCGGCGTGCTGCTGCTGCGCGACCAGGCCTTCGCCGCGCATGCGCGCAGCCGCCCGGGCAGCGTGGCGTCGTGCAAGCACAGCATGGACCATCACGCGCCGCAGGGCATGGACCTGTCGTCGCTGCAAGGCGCGGTGGTCGTCGGCGGCCAGTACCAGGGTGCCAAGCTCGCCGCCGCCGCGGATGTCGTGCTGGTGCTGTAGCCCAGGAGCCGCAGGATGAGCGAACCCCGACGCATGCTGGTCGTCGCGATGGGCAACCGGGTCGAAGGACTGCGCGTGGCCGTCGGACTGACGATGGCCGACGCCGCGCTGCGCGTGGCGGTGTGGGGCGACCCGCCGACCGACGACGCGGCGACGCCGCAACTCGAGGCGCTGGAGTTCGGCGAGGTGCCGGTGCAGGCGCTGCCGGCCGGCGACGACGCCTCGTGGGACACGCTGGCGCACCAGATCATCGACAGCGACATCGTGTACTGCCTGTGAACACGCCGCGACGGATTCTGCTCATCGAGCCGCTCGCCGGCGCCGGCCCGGCGCCGGCGCTGACGAGCGCGTTGCGGCGTGCCGGGGCGCAGGTGCGCCAGCTCGCGCTGCCGGGGCACGCCGACGCGGTGCTCGACGCGATCGAACAGGGTTGGATGCCCGTCGCGCTGAAGATGCCCGCGCCGGGCACCGGCGTGCCTGGGCACGACGAGGAAGCGACCGCGGGCACGAGCCACGGCGGCGCGCTGGATTCACACCGTCCGGAGGACACCCGATGAAGATGCGACTGAAGTCCGGCCTGATGGCGGCCGCCTGTGCGGCCGTGGCGCTCGCGCTGACCGGGTGCGGCGGCGGCGAGAGCAAGGACACCGCCTCGCCCGCGAAGCTGATGCGGGTCAACTCGGCCACCGCGCTGGCCCAGGTCTCGGCCGACGACTACGACGCCAACGTCAACGGCATCGTCACAGGCGCGACGCTCCAGCGGTGGATGTCCGACTGGGCCAACCAGCGCCCGCCCGGCATCACCGGCAAGCTGGTGATCCTCCAGGCCACGGCCGGACCGGCGGGCGCCGAGTTCGTCAAGTCCGACGGCGTCAACGTCTTCACCTACCTGTCGCCGAGCAGCGAGTGGGTGCAGACGCGCAGCAACGGCGTCATCGAGACCGTCAGCATGGTGCCCGACGGCGCCGCGATGGACGCGTTGTTCAAGAAGTACGCGATCGACCCGACGCGCGACATGATCGTCGCCGCGATGGGCACCGGCAGCAACCCGAACGCGATGTCGCAGGGCCGCATCTGGTACGCGCTGCGCTACTGGGGTGTCGAACGGCAGCACCTGGCGATCCTCAACGGCGGCAACCAGTGGCTCAACGGCAACGGACTCGCCGCCGCCGACTTCCAGGCCACCGCCAGCACCGCGCCGGGCAACGGCAGCTTCTCGGTCAAGCAGTTGCTGGTCGACAACACCGCGCTGCAGGCCACGGTGCAGGACCTGCTGGCCGTGCTGCCCAACGTCAACCGCAACCAGAAGGGCGACGGCGTGCTGATCTGGGACGCGCGCAGCGCGAGCCAGTACAGCGCAGGGCAGGTCGTCGAACGCGGCGAGGACACCGACCCCGACACCGCGGGCAACCAGGGCTGCAGCGGTGCGCTGTGCGTGCCGACCAACGTCGACAACTACCGCTGGACGTTCCAGAACGGCGGCTCGCGCCAGGGCCACCCCTGGGGCACGCTGCAGCTGCAGTACACGCACATGCTCGACCCGACGAAGGGTTTCGCGTACCGGCCCAAGTCGGTGCTCGCCGCGTACCTGGACGGCAACGTCGACGCCAACGGCATCGGCCTGATCGACGCCAGCTACGCACCGGTGGGCGCCGGCAACGGCTACCAGGACGGCGACACCGTCTACGTCTACTGCGAGACGACGTTCCGGGCGATGATCACCGGCGTCGTCAGCGCGGTGATCCTGGGCAAGCCGACGCGCTTCTACGACGGTGCGATGGTCGAGTGGAACTCGCTGTCGTACATCACCGACCGCACCGGCAACGCGATCCTGCCGGTCAACTCGCCTTGGCGCACCGACGTGAAGTCGTTCTTCCGCCCGGCCATGAGCACCGCCGAGGTCGCGCCGCGCACCATCTCCGACCCGTACGCCTGGGGCACCGACGCGATCGTCGAGTCCGACCGCGGCTACAAGACCGGCGAGAGCGTCGCCGGCGGCGGTGGTGGCGGACTGCCGTCGAACCCCTGCGGCGGCTGACGATGCAGTTGCCGGCGGTGCCGGACAGCGCCGCAAGGACGACGACATGCAGGTCAACCCGGTTCGGCCGTCTGGCGCGACTGCTCGGCGTGGTGGCGGCGATCGGCGTCGCCGCCTGCAGTCCCGAGGCGCCGCCGCCTTCGGTGCAGGACTTTCTCGCGCAGCACTGGGCCGAGCCGATGGCACCGCAGGGCGCACCATCGGCAGGTTATTCGGCGCTCGAGGCGTCGCTGTCACCCGCGGCCTGCGGACAGTGCCACCCGGTGCAGTGGACCGACTGGCAGGGCAGCCTGCATGCGCGGGCGATGGGCCCGGGCATCCGCTGGCAGCTGCAGCTGATGGACCAGGCCGCAGCCAACCGCTGCGTGCGCTGCCACGCACCGCTGGCCGAGCAGAAGGCGCTGTTGGCGATCGAGCACGGCTGGCCGGCGGCGCCATCGCAGCCGCCGCCGGCGTACGTCGACGCGGGGCTGGCGCACGAGGGGCTGGTGTGCGCCGCGTGCCACGTGCGCGGTCACCGGCGTTACGGCCCGCCGGCGCGGCCGGCGGCCGCGGACCGCGACGCCGCGCCGGCGCACGGCGGCTTCGTCGAGTCGCCGGCCTTCAGCGACAGCCGTTTCTGCGCGCAGTGCCACCAGTTCCCGGACGACGGGCCACGCACCGGCGGCAAGCTGCACGAGGACACCTATGCGCAGTGGCAGGCCAGCGCGCACGCCCCCGAGCGCTCGTGCCAGTCGTGCCACATGCCCGACCGGCGCCATCGCTGGCGCGGCATCCACGACCCCGAGACCACGCGCGACGCGATCGACGTGCAGCTGCAGGTGCGGCCCCTGGCCCCCGGGCGCTACGAGGCGCGCGCCGAGGTG
>CAZUBF010000058.1:0-19394 GCA_964618555.1 uncultured Azohydromonas sp. | reverse complement strand
CATGTTCATCATCACGATCCCGATCCAGACGCACGCGGTGAAGATGAACATGCCGATCCCGAACCAGCAGCAGCCGCCGCAGGAGCCGCGGCCGCCGGTGCGCATCGACATCGACTTCGACGGCACGATCGGCTGGAACGGCGAGATCGTCGCCGACCGCGGCGAGCTCGAGTCGCGGCTGTCGCAGGTCGCCGCCGATGCCGATCAGCAGGAGGTGCACGTGCGCCCGAACAAGCTGGTGACCTACAAGCACGTGGCCGCGGTGATGGCCAGCGCGCAGCGCCTGGGCGTGACCAAGATCGGGCTGGTCGGCAACGAGCAGTTCCTCGACTGAACCGGCGCCGCGCACCGAACCCGTGGCGCGCGCCGGTGTCGAAGCCGGCGTGACACCCGTGAACCCACCCCCGGAGGACCCCCGGCCATGACCCCGCGCCCCCTGCCCCACCTCCTGGCCGGCGCGCTGCTCGTGCTCGCGTTGCACGGCGGCGCGCTCGCGCAGCAGGCGCTGCGCCCCGAGGTCGGACGCCCGCTGCAGCAGGCCGGCGAATTGCTGCGCGCCGGCAAGGCGCGCGAAGCGCTGGCCAAGGTGGCCGACGCCGACAAGGCGGCGAACAAGACGCCGCACGAGCTGCAGTTGATCGAGCGCATGCGCGGCGCCGCGGCGCAGCGCGCCGGCGACCACGCCACCGCGATCCGCGCCTTCGAGGCGGTGATGGCCGGCGGCCGGGTGCAGGGCGCCGAGGCGGCGCAGGTCGCCGAGTCGCTGGCGTATTCGTACTCGCAGCAGCGCAACTGGGCCAAGACCACCGAGTGGGCCAACCGTGCGCAGCAGCTCGGCAGCAACAGCGCGCAGTTGCGCCAGCTGATCGCGTACGTGCAGTCGCAGACCGGCGACTACGCGGCGATCGCGCGCGACGCCCAGGCCGCGATCGCCGCGGCCGAGCAGGCCGGGCGCCGCCCCGCCGAGGACGACCTGCTGCGGCTGGCCGACGCGCAGCAGCGCGGCAGCAACACCGCCGGCTACCTCGGCACCTTCGAGAAGCTGCTGACGCACTACCCGAAGAAGGAGTACTGGAACGCCTACCTGGCGCGCGTGATGCGCAAGCCCGGCTTCGCCGACCGCCTGGGCCTGGACGTGATGCGCCTGAAGCTGGCCACCGGCAACCTGACCGGCGCCGACGAGTACATGGAGATGGCGCAGCTCGCGCTGCAGGCCGGGCTGCCCACCGAGGGCCGCACCATCGTCGAGCGCGGCAAGGCCGCCGGCGTGCTCGGCACCGGCGCCGAGGCGGCGCGCCACCAGCGCCTGCTCGACCTGGCCCTGAAGCAGGAGGCCGAGCAGGCCGCCGGCCTCGACAAGGCCGCCGCCGACGCCGCGGCGGCGAAGGACGGCAACGCGCTGGTGCAGCTGGGCACGGTCTTCGCCACGCTGGGCCAGGCCGACAAGGGCGTGCAGCTGATCGAGCAGGGCATCGCCAAGGGCGGGCTCAAGCGCCCCGACGACGCCCGGCTGCGGCTGGGCCAGGCGATGCTGCTGTCGGGCAAGCAGCGCGCGAAGGCGCAGCAGGTGCTGCGCGCGGTGCAGGGCAAGGACGGCACCGCCGACATCGCGCGGCTGTTCGCGATCCAGTCGTCGCAGCAGGGCTGAAGCGTCGCCGGCGGTGCGCCGCGGCGCACCCGGCGTCGGCGGCGTCGGCGGCGTCGGCGGCGTCGGCAGCGCGCTGCCTAGAATGATGACCATCCCATGAGAGCGTTGCCCCCCTACCTCGAGCCGCTGGGCCACGGCGTGCACGCGGTCGACACCGGCTTCCACCGCGAGCGCTTCGACGCCGCGTACCTGATCGTCGAGCGCGGCCGTGCGGCCTTCGTCGACACCGGCACCAACGCCGCGCTGCCGCGCCTGCTCGGCGCGCTCGACGCGCTGGGGCTGACGCGCGACGCGGTCGACTGGGTGATCCCGACCCACGTGCACCTCGACCACGCCGGCGGCGCCGGCGCGCTGATGCGCGAACTGCCGCGCGCGACGATGGTCGTGCACCCGCGCGGCGCGCGCCACATGATCGACCCGTCGGCGCTGTACGCCGGCGCGCTGGCGGTCTACGGGCAGGCCGAGATGGACCGCTCGTACGGCCGGCTGGTGCCGGTGCCGGCCGAGCGCGTGCGCAGCAGCGACGACGGCTTCGTCGTCGATCTCGCCGGGCGGCCGCTGCGCTTCGCCGACACGCCCGGCCACGCGCGCCACCACCACTGCGTGTGGGACGAGGCCACCCGCGGCTGGTTCACCGGCGACACCTTCGGGCTGAGCTACCGCGAGTTCGACGTCGAGGCCCGCCCCTGGGTGCTGCCCACGTCGACCCCGGTGCAGTTCGAGCCCGACCTGCTCGAACGTTCGGTGCAGCGCCTGCTCGACGCCGACCCCGCCTGCGTGTACCTGACGCACTACGGGCGGCTCGACGAGGTGCCGGCGCGCGCCGCGCAGGGCCTGGCGCTGCTGCGCGAGACGGTCGCCGTCGGGCGTCGCCACCGCGACGCCGCCGACCGCCACGCGCGCCTGACGAGCGACCTCGCCGCGCTGTACCGCGACAGCCTGCGCGCGCACGGCTGCACGATGGACGAGGCACGCATCGCCGAACTGCTCGCGCTCGACGTCGAACTCAACGCGCAGGGCATCGGCGTGTGGCTCGACCGCGAGCGCCGCCAGGACGCCGCGTGAGCGCCGACCACCGCATCCGCTTCGGGCTCGCCGGCCGCGTGGCCGTGGTCACCGGCGCCGCGCAGGGCATCGGCGAGGCCTGCGTGCGCCGGCTGGTCGACGAGGGCGCCGCGGTCGCGCTGTGGGACGTCGCCGACGCCGCGGGCACCGCGCTCGCCCAGTCGCTGACGGCGCAGGGCGCGCGCGTCGCGTACCTGCACTGCGACGTCTCGCGCAAGGCCGAGGTCGACGCCGCGCTGGCCGCGACGCTGGCCGCGTTCGGCCGCGTCGACGCGCTGGTCAACAACGCCGGCATCTTCAGGGCCGCCGCCTTTCTCGACATCGCCGAGGCCGACTGGGACGCGGTGATCGCGGTCAACCTGAAGGGCTCGTTCCTGGTCGGACAGGCCGTGGCGCGGCAGATGGTGGCGCAAGGCGGCGGCGGGGCGATCGTCAACATGAGTTCGGTCAACGCGCGCCTGACGATCGCCTCGATCGCCAGCTACAACGCGAGCAAGGGCGGCATCGACCAGCTCACGCGCGTGATGGCGCTGGCCCTGGTCGACCACGGCATCCGCGTCAACGGCGTCGCGCCGGGCACCATCGCCACCGAGCTGGCGAAGAGCGCGGTGCTCACCAGCGACGAGGCGAAGGCGCGCATCATGGGCCGCACGCCGATGAAGCGCCTGGGCGAGCCGCGCGAGGTCGCCGACGTGGTCGCCTTCCTGCTCAGCGACGCGGCGAGCTACGTCACCGGAGAGACCGTGCTCGTCGACGGCGGGCGCATGACGCTGAACTACACGATGCCGGTCTGAACGCCGCGATGATCGAGGCGTTCGCGGTCTCGACCGGTGTCGTCGCGCTCGGCGAGATCGGCGACAAGACGCAGCTGCTCGCGTTGCTGCTGGCGGCGCGTTTTCGCCGGCCCGTGCCGATCATCGCCGGCATCCTGGTGGCCACGCTGCTCAACCACGCGGCCGCGGCGGCGCTGGGCACCTGGATCACGCGCGTCGTCGACCCCCAGTGGATGCGCTGGGTGCTCGGACTGTCGTTCGTCGCGGTCGCGGTGTGGATGCTGATCCCCGACGAGGCCGACGAGGTCGAGGGGCGCGGCAGCGGGCGGCTCGGCGTGTTCGGGCTGACGGTCGTCGCGTTCTTCCTCGCCGAGATGGGCGACAAGACGCAGATCGCCACCGTGATGCTCGCCGCGCGCTTCGACGACCTCGTCACCGTCACTGCCGGTACGACGCTGGGCATGATGATCGCCAACGTGCCGGCGGTGCTGCTGGGCGACAAGGTGGTCAAGCGGGTGCCGGTGCACTGGGTGCACCGCATCGCCGCCGCGGTGTTCGCGCTGCTCGGCGTCGCGGTGCTGGCCGGCGCGTCGTGGTAGCGTGGCGGCCCCGCGCCACTGCCCCAAGCCATGAGACTGCTCCACACCATGCTGCGCGTCGGCGACCTGCAGCGTTCGATCGACTTCTACACCGAGGTGCTCGGCATGCAGCTGCTGCGCACCACGCACCGCCCCGACCAGCACTACGACCTGGCCTTCGTCGGCTACGCCGCCAACCCCGACCAGGCCGAGATCGAGCTGACCTACAACCACGGCGTCGACCGCTACGAACTCGGCACCGCCTACGGCCACATCGCGATCGGCGTCGCCGACGTCGCCGCCACCTGCGCGGCGCTGCGCGACAAGGCCTCGCGCTTCGGCGGCGCGATCACGCGCGAACCCGGCCCGGTCAAGGGCGGCAGCACGGTGATCGCCTTCATCACCGACCCCGACGGCTACAAGATCGAGCTGATCCAGCGCGACGGCTGACGCTCGCACCGCCGGCGCACCGCTGCCACCCGCATCGCACGCCGGTCGACCGCGGCGCCGCCGCAGCTCAGCGCTGCGCGCCGCCCGCGGCCGCGTCGATGCGCCGCTGCACGCGCTGCGCCAGCGCGGCGTCGCCGTCGCGCAGCGCGAAGTTCTTCTGCACCTGCAGCCACGCGAGCAGCGCCGCACGCCAGCCCTGCGCCGACGCGGCATCGACCGCCAGCGCGACGGCCTCGGGGCCTGCGCGGCCGGCGCGCAGCAGCGTCGACGCGGCGACCAGCCTGGCCAGCGGGTCGTCGACGCGCGCCAGCGACTGCGCGTCGCCGCGCGCGGCGGCCTGCTGCGCCGCCGGCAGCAGCGGCAGGTCCGCCGGGTCGAGCCGTCCGGCGAGGTAGTCGGCGTAAGCGCGGTCGGCACGGTCGGCGTCGGTGCGATGGCGCTCGAACCCGGGGCACGCGCCGTCGTCGAGCCGCGCGGCGTGCGCGGCGCAGCGCAGCAGTTCGGCGCGCGCGAGCAGGTCGACGCGGCCGGTGCGCGACAGCTGCTCGCGCGCACGCACGAACTCGGCCTGCTCGACGCGGGTGCGACCCTCGAGCGCCGCCGCCACCGTCTGCTGCATCGCGGCGTGCGCGTCGGCGGCCCATTCCGGCGGCGGCGTGCCGGCGCAACCGGCGACGCACGCGATCAGCGCCGAAGCCGCAAGCTGCAGGAGCCGGCTCACGGCAGCCTCAGTTCGGTGTCGCGCGCGAACGGCCAGCGGCGGTTGACCTCGCCGATCAGCCGGTCGACGCGGCGCAAGCTGGCCTCGACGTCGGCGCGCAGCCCGTCGAGGTCGGTGGTGGCGCCGCGCACGTCGCCGGCGATGTCGCGCGCCTGGTCGAGCAGCGCGTCGACCTTGCCCAGGCTGGCGCGGGCGTCGACGAGCAGCGCGCGCAGTTCCGCGGCGCTGCCCTGCAGCTCGCGCAGCATGCCGTCGGGGCCGAGCACGCGCTCGTCGGCGCGGGCGACGACGCCGTCGATTCGGGCGAGCAGCGCGTCGGCGCGCGCCGCGGCGCCGTCGATGCGCGCGACCAGCCGTTGCGCCTGCTGCGCGTCGCCGAGCGCGACGCCGAGCGCGCCGCCCGGGCCGTTGAGCCGCTCGGTGAGCCGGCGCACGTCACCCAGGCTGGCCGCCAGCGCGGCATCGGGGGCCAACAGCGCGCCGAGCCGCTCGACCAGCTCGCGCGCGCCGGCCAGCAGTTGCGGGATCTCCGCCATCGCGTCGCCGGCGATCACGCGGCGCTCGGCCCCGGCGGGCAGCGGCGGGTCGTCGAGCACGCCGCTGTAGGCACGCAGGCTGGTGCCGCCGACCAGGCCGCGCGAGAGCACGAACACGCTCGAGGTGCGCAGCCAGCCGGCGTCCTTGACCGGCACGTCGACGACGATGCGCACGCTGCCGTCGTCCGCCAGCCCGAGGCGCCGCACGCGGCCGATCGGGAAGCCCGAGAACGTCATGTCCATGCCGACCGTGACGCCTTCGGAGTCCTCGGCGATCAGCACCAGCTCCTGGGTGCGCTCGAACGCCCCGCGCGCGTACAGCAGGTACAGCACCGCGCCGGCGAGCAGCAGCAGCATCGCGAGCACCATCAGCGCGGCCTTCAGTTCGAGGTGCGCCACCGGCGCCGCAGCGTCGGCGGGGCGCGGGGCATCGCGCGGCGGTTCGTTCATCGTGCCGGTTCGTGTCTCGGGGTCAGTAGTAGTTGCCCATCAGCGAGGCCACCTCGATGAGCAGCAGCAGCGCGAAGGTGCGTATCAAGGCGCGCAACTCGGCGCTGGCGGCACTGCGCGTGCGCGGCGCGTCGTACACCGCCGACGCCAGCGGGACCAGCACGACCGCCATGCCGAATCCCAGCGTCTTCAGCGCGAAGATCAGCGCCACCGGCGGGCTGAAGATCTGCCCCACGGTGCGCGTGTAGCCCTCGTAAGCCCAGGGCGTGAACCCGTACACCTGCAGGTAGGCGATGACCAGCGCGACGATGCAGCTCACCGCCGCCACCGCGAGCACCGCGAACACGCCGGCCAGCACGCGCGGCAGCAGGTCGCGCTGCAGCACCGCCTGCCCCGCCGCGCTGGCGAGCTCGAGCCCCGAGGTGCCGCGCAGCGCGGCCACCGCCGCACGCTGCGGCAGCGTGTAGCGCAGCGCGACGAACAACGCCGCCGACAGCGGGATCAGCTCGAGCACCAGCACGCGCACCACCATCTCGATCGCGTACTGCGTCAGCCCGTAGCTGACCGCGGTGACGGTGACGATGCGGATCAGCACCAGCCCGGCCAGCGCCGACAGCACCGTGAACCACGGCAGCGACGGCGCGGTGCCCAGGTACAGGTGGCGCGCCAGCGCCGGGCGCCGGGCGCGCGCATAGCTCGACGGCGCCAGGGCCAGCACCAGCAGCAGCGCGCCGAGGTGCACGATGTGCCACCAGCCGCGCAGCCAGTCGAGCGCCGACGTCCAGGCACCGGCGGCCACGGGGTACCGGTCGGTGGTCATGCGGCGATCATAGGCCGGCGCCGGACGCGACGGCCGGCGTCGATACACTGGCGCGCCCATGTCCGACCGCCTTGCCGTGCTGCTGCAACACCTGCTGCCCCAGCAGGCACTGACCACGCTGGCCGGGCGCTTCGCGTCGGCCGAGGCCGGCGCAGTGACCACGGCGGCGATCCGCTGGTTCACGCGCCGCTACGGCGTCGACCTGGCCGAGGCGGCCGAAACCGACCCCGCGGCCTACCGCACGTTCAACGCCTTCTTCACGCGCGCGCTGCGGGCCGGCGCGCGGCCGCTGGCCGACGCCGCCTGGGTGTGCCCGGTCGACGGCGCCGTCAGCCAGTTCGGCGCGCTCGACGGCGACCGGCTGCTGCAGGCCAAGGGCCGCACCTACCGCGCCGTCGAACTGCTCGGCGGCGACGCGGCGCTGGCGCGGCGTTTCGACGGCGGTCACTTCGCCACGCTGTACCTCAGCCCGAAGGACTACCACCGCATCCACATGCCGGCCGACGGCCGGCTCGTGTCGATGGTGCACGTGCCGGGCGCGCTGTACTCGGTCAACCCGGCCACCGCGCGCGCGCTGCCGGGGCTGTTCGCGCGCAACGAGCGTGTCGTCTGCCTGTTCGAGGGCGAACACGGCCCGTTCGCCTTGGTGCTGGTCGGCGCGACCATCGTCGGCAGCATGGCCACCGTCTGGCACGGCGTGGTCAACCCGCCGCGCCCGGGTCGGGTGCGACGCTGGACCTACGACGGCGCCGACGCGCCGGCGCTGCGCCGCGGCGACGAGATGGGCCGCTTCCAACTCGGCTCGACCGTCGTGCTGCTGTGGCCGGCGGCGCCGCTGCGATTCAACGCGCAGTGGGCGCCGGGGCGCGCGGTGCGCTTCGGCGAGGCGATGGCCGACGCGGCCTGAGGCGCTTCGCCACGTCGACGCCGTGACCGTCCCCGCGCCGCACCGCGACCCGCAGCACCTGCTGCACCGCGTGCGCGCGCAGTGGGGCGGGCACGGCGACCTGTGGGTGTTCGGCTACGCCTCGCTGATCTGGCGCCCCGAGTTCGACGCCGCCGAGCAGCGCCCGGCGTTCGTGCACGGCTACCACCGCGCGCTGCGCATGCGTTCGCGCGTCAACCGCGGCACGCCCGAGTGCCCCGGGCTGGTGTTCGCGCTGCTCAGCGGCGGCGCGTGCCGCGGGCTCGTCTATCGCGTGCCGGCGCGCGTCGCCGGCGACGAGCTCGAGCGCCTGTGGGCGCGCGAGATGCCCACCGGCGTCTACGACCCGCGCTGGATCGCGTGCCGCACGCCGCACGGCCCGGTGCGCGCCCTGGCGTTCACGCTCAGCCGGCGCAGCCCGAACTACACCGGCCGGCTGCACGACGACGAACTGCTCGACATCCTGCGCCAGGCCTGCGGGCGCTACGGCACCACGCTCGACTACCTGCTGCGCACCGCCCACGCGCTGCGTCACCACGGCATCGCCGACCGCGAGATCGACCGCCTGGTCGCGCTGGCGCGCCGCCACGGGCTGTGCTGAGCAGGCCGCGCGGCTCGGCACCGCCGGCCGTTGCGACCACGGCGGGCACGCTCTCGGGGCGCTGCAAAGGCCGTGGGCGCCGCGGCTTCATCGCCAATGCCCTGCGCATCGCACGGCTTGCCACGAGACGAGTCCCCAGCGATCGGGCAGCCGCCGCGCATCCGGCCCGGGCTGCCGCGTCGCATCGCTGCCGCGAAGCGGGCCTTCGTCGAGGCGCGAGCGCCTTGCCGGTCCGCTGTCCGGCCTGGCCGGCCGCGCCGGGCACTTCGGCCCGACCCCACACCGGAAACGAGAGGTCCACCGGGCCTGTCGTGTCCCGGCTCGGCCCCGCGGCCCGCGCGGACGGCCGGGTCGGCCCGCGCAGACACGAACGCCTCGCGAGTCGCCCGCACGATGCGGGGGCCTGGGTGCGCCGACGGCGGTGAAGGGAGATCGGGGGAGATCGGGGGAGGTCGGGGAACGTCGGGTCACCCGCGCTCGACGGCCAGCGGCTCGGCCACGCCGCCCGCCGCGGCGCGCAGCAGCGACAGGTCGTCGACGGTGTCCAGGTCGATCTGCGTGCCGGGGTCGTCGACGTCGACGCCCAGCGACGGGTAGCGCGCCACCAGCCGGTGAGCGCCCTCGTCGCCGTCGAGGCGCACCAGCTCGGAATACAGCTCGGCGGCGAATCCCACCGGATGGCCGCGCCGGCCCTCGAACTGCGCATAGGCCACCGGGTGCTGCTCCAGCGCCTGCGCCACCGCCAGCATCGTCGCCGGCTGCACCAGCGGCATGTCGGCCGGCAGGATCAGCCACCCCGGAGCCTCGGCGCGTGCGGCCACGCCGGCGGCGATCGAGTGGCCCATGCCCAGCCCCGGCTCGCTGCCGACCTCGGGCAGCACGACGATGTCGCGCGCCGCGACATGCAGGCGTGCGATCGGCGCCAGCGCCTCGGTGGTCACCACCAGCACCGGCAGCGCGCTGGCGATCGCGTGCACCAGCGTCGACGCCAGCACCGTCGACGTGCCCAGCGGCTGCGCCAGCTTGTGCACGCGGCCGCCGAAACGGCTGCCGCGGCCGGCGGCGAGCACGATCAGGGAGGGGCGGTGGCGCAGCATGGCGGGGTCCGGGGCGACGGATGCGTCAGGGCCGAGAATGAGGGCCCTGCCCGCGGGCAGGAACTGGGACCTGTACCTAAGGCCTTGCCCGTAAGCGCAATGGCGTAATCCATCGGGGGGATGCGCCGCGCGCCCCGGTATGCTCGGCGCATGAACCCCCGCATCGCCGAACTGCGCAAGAGCTACGAACGCGCCGAGCTCGACGAGGGCAGCGCCGCGCCCGACCCGCTGCAGCAGTTCCACCTGTGGCTGAGCCAGGCCATCGACGGCGAGCTGCCCGAGCCCAACGCGATGACGCTGGCCACCGTCGGTGCCGACGCCCGCCCGTCGACGCGCATCGTGCTGATCAAGGGCTACGACGCACGCGGCATCGTCTGGTACTCGAACTACGCCAGCCGCAAGGGCCGCGAGCTCGACGGCAACCCGATGGCGGCGCTGCAGTTCCACTGGGTCGAGCTCGAGCGCGTCGTGCGCGTCGAGGGCCGGGTCGAGAAGACCGGCGCCGACGAGTCCGACGCGTACTTCGCCAGCCGCCCGCTCGACTCGCGCATCGGCGCCTGGGCGTCGCCGCAGAGCGAGGTCATCACCTCGCGTGCGGTGCTGGTGGCCAACGCCGCGAAGTACGCGGCGCGTTTCGCGCTGCACCCGCCGCGCCCGCCGCACTGGGGCGGCTACCGGCTGGTGCCCGACCGCTGGGAGTTCTGGCAGGGACGCAGGAGCCGGCTGCACGACCGGCTGCGCTACCGGCTCGAGGGCGGGGCCTGGGTGCGCGAGCGGCTCGCGCCGTGACGCGCCGCGCCGCGGCTCAGCGCGCCGCCGCCGCGACGCGCCGCTCGGCCAGCGCGTCGATGCCGGCCAGGAAGCGCCGCAGGTCGATCGGCTTGGTCCAGTAGTCGTCGAAGCCGGCCTCCAGCGCGGCGCGGATGTCGTCGGGCATCGCGTTGGCCGACAGGCCGATCAGCCGGCAGCCGGCCAGGCGCGGGTCGGCGCGCAGCCGCACCAGCACCTCGGCGCCGTGCAGGTCGGGCAGTTGCATGTCGAGCAGGACCACGTCGGGCGGCTCGGCCAGCGCCGCCGCGATGCCGCTGCGCCCGTCGACCGCGGTGCGCAGCTCGACCTCGGGACGCAGCCGGAACAGCCCCTCGATCAGCGTGCGGTTGACGTCGTTGTCCTCGATGCACAGCACGCGCAGGCGCGCCGGCGCCGCCGCGGCGGGCGACGTGTCGCCGTCGGCCGCCGCCGCGTCGGCGGCCGGCAGCCAGACGCGGAACTCGGCGCCGGCGTCGGGGGCGCTGTCGACCTCGATCTCGCCGCCCATGGCCTCGACCGCGCGGCGCACGATGGTCAGCCCGATGCCGCTGCCGGCGATGCCCTCGTGCTCCGCGCCCAGCCGCTCGAACGGGTCGAACACCCGGCGCTGCTGCTCGGCGCTGAGCCCGCGGCCGCTGTCGGCCACCACCAGCGCCCACTGCGCGGCGCCGTTGCGCTCGCGCCGCCGCGTGGCCAGTCGCACCCAGCCGCCGCGGCGGTTGTACTTGATCGCGTTGGTCAGCAGGTTGCTCGCCACCTGCACCAGCCAGCGCGCGTCGGCGCGAACGGTGCCGGCCAGCGGCGCGTCGCACTCGATGCGCACCCCGTGCTGCTCGGCCGCCGTCGCCACCCACGCCAGCGCGCGCTGCAGCGCGTCGGCGAGCGGCAGTGCCTGCCACTGCGGCTCGCGGTCGGCGGCGTCGACCGCCGCGAGGTCGAGCAGGTCGTCGATCAGCGACAGCAGGTGGCGTCCGGCGTCGCGGATGCGCGCGACGCGCTCGGCCTGCATCGCGTCGAGCGGGTGCGTGCGGTCGGCCTCGAGCAGCTCGGCGAAGCCGAGCACCGCGTTCATCGGCGTGCGCAACTCGTGACTGACGCGCGCCAGCAGCGCCGACTGCGCGCGCGCCGCCTGCTCGAGCCGCTCGCGCTCGCGCTGCCGAGCCTCGGCCTGGTGGCGGTCGGTGACGTCGACGTTGATGCCGAAGGCCACGAGGCGCCCGTCGCGCACCTCGCGCCGCGCCCAGCTGTAGATCCAGCGCTCGCGCCCGTCGGCGGTGCGCACGCGGAAGTCGATGTGCTTGACCGGGCGCCCGTCGCGGTCGGCCTGCTTGACGTCGGCGACGAAACGCGCGCGGTCGTCCGGGTGCACGAAACGATCGAGGAACTCGTCCCACGACGGCGACGGCGAGCCCGGCGGCAGCCCGTACAGCGCCAGCATCTGGTCGTTCCACTCGGACGTGCCGTCGTCGATGTCGCGGCTCCACAGGCCGACGCCGGCGGCGTCGGCGATGTGCGCGACCAGTTCGCCCAGGTGCCGCGCCTTCTCGCGTTCGGCCATCAGCTCGGTCAGGTCGATCGAAATGCCGTGCAGCTCGATGGGCCGGCCCGTCGCGTCGCGCACCGCGACGCGCCGCGTCAGCAGCGTGCGGCGGCTGCCGTCGGGGTTGATGAAACGCGCGATGACGTCGACCGCCGCGTGCGTGCGCATCGCCTGCTCGGCGGCCGCGGCGACCGCGCCGACGTCGTCGGGGTGGATCGTGTCGCGCACCGCCTGCAGCGGCAGCCCCTCGGGCACCGGCGGCACCGCCGACAGGCGGAACCCCGTCGGATTGAAGTGGATGCGCTGCGTGGCCAGGTCGATGCGCCACACCGAGATGTCGGCCAGCTCGATCGATCGCTCGAGCTGCACGCTGCGCTCGCGCGCGGCCAGCGCCTCGGTGCGCGCGTCGGTCTCGTCGACCAGCACGCCGCGCGCCAGCGCCGGCGCGCCGCTCGCGTCGTGCAGCAGGTCGACGAACGAATGCACGTGGCGCACGCTGCCGTCGGGCCGGCGCAGCCGGTAGCGCAGCTCGCCGTGCGCGCGTGCCCCCGCGCCCATCGCGGCGTGGAACGCGGCGACGCCTTCGCGGTCGTCCTCGTGCACCACCGCCAGCACCTGCCCGAAGTCCGGCGTGCCCGCCGCCGGGTCGAGCCCGCACAGCGCGAACATGCCTTCGTCCCAGCGCCCGGCGCCGGTGCGCAGGTCGCGCTCGTAGACCCCGATGCGCCCCGAGCGGCGCACCACCGCCGGCAGGTCCGGCAGCGGCACGGGGGGGCGGTCGTCGAGCATGGATACGCTGAGGGCGGCGCCAGTGTAGCGAGGCATCGGCGCCGGTCGAGCGGTTCGCGGGCTCGTCTCATCCGGTGGTGCGCTTCACTGCACGAGAACGACCGGCGTCCGCTCGCACCTGGTCAGGACATCGCCGGCGTTGATCATGCGCGTGTTCGATGTCTGGCCAGGTCGCGCGAGTGGACGACCGCATCGTGGTGCACGTCCGTCCAGTACCGGCACGACGGCAGCCGAGAGCGCGCAGCGGCGACGGACGGCGCCATCGTCGTGCGCTCGAACGCGAACGTCTCCGCGACCCGCGGATGCCGCCAACATGGTGTCGACAATCTTGACATCTCGATGTGATCGACTGAGGGCCCATCCAGGCCGCGCACGGGCGTGGAACATGCCACGACACGATGATTGCTTGACCGCCAATGGATCGCGAATCGCGGTGCCCCTTCGGCAAATCCATTCAACCCCGAACCGAGGAGATCACATGAACGGCGCGTCCTTCCCCGCTCTCGCCCGTGCTCTGACGTGCGCCGCAGCGATCTGCATCGCCGCCACGGTGGCCTCCGCCAGCCCGGTTGCCTCGAGTTCGGTGCTCGTGCCGGGCACGTCCAATCCCTGGCTCGCCGGCATGCCGGACGGCACAACGCTGAGTGGCGACAACGTACCGGCGCACTCGCCGGTGCTGGTCGGTGGCTTGTCGCTCGGGCTTGGCGGCTACCTGACGTTCACCAGCGTCGCGGGAGGCGTTTCCCACACTGGCGGTTGCGCGTCTTCGAACTGCCCGTCGCCCGACGGCTCCACCTTCTTCAACCACTCCGGCGGCGCTGCCAACGGCATCAGCGACATTCGAGCACCGATCAACTCGCTCATCGGCGTCTTCCTCGACGATGCCCAGCCGAGCGACTCGGTGGCACCCGTCGCGCTGAACTTCCAGACGCTGGGTCTCAATGTGGTCGCACTGTCGCCGCTGCTGAAGCAGGTCTTCTTCATCGGCGACGGATCGACAGCCAGTGCGGCGATCCAGGAGTTCAACATTCCGTCCGGCGCGACGCGCCTGTTCCTTGGGACGATGGACGGCTTCGGCTGGTTCAACAACAACGGCAGCATCTCGGCGACCGTGAATCAGTTTGCCGAAGTCGTGGATCCTCCGCCGACGGTCCCGGAACCCGCGACCTGGTTCCTGCTGGCCTCAGGCCTCGCGGCGATGGGCGTTGCCGGCCGCCGCCGACGGCCGGTCGCCTGACGTCCGTCCCCCCCGATGCGCCGGCGGCGCCTCGGGGAATCGATTCAGTGCTCGTGTCGCATGCCGCAGTACCGGCCGATGGCCAGTCCCTTGCACTCGGCGCGCAGGCGTTCCTGGCACTCCTGCTCGGGGCGGCCCGCGGCGAGGCAGCGCGCCGCGTTCTCGTGCGCCGCGGCCATCGCGCGGTGACGCTCGACGTCCTTGCGCGTGTGTTCCCCCGGCTTCGCCTGCGCGAGCGCCCCGGCGGCGGCCACCGCCAGCGACGCCGCCACTGCGGCGGCGGACCAACGTTTACCGATCCACCCGTTCATCGACCGATCCCCCGTCACGTCATACCGCACCGGCCCGGGGCCGCACCGCGGGGCCGCGGCCCGGCCTGGCCGAGTCGTCCAGCCCCGGTTCAGCCGCGCCAGCGCGACGCGAAAGTGCGGCGGAACTTGTCGACCTTCGGCGCGACGACAGCCGCGCAGTAACCCTGCTGCGGGTGGTTCGCGAAGTAGTGCTGGTGGTAGTCCTCGGCGCGCCAGTAGTTGCGCTCGGGCGCGAGTTCGGTGACCACGCGCCCGCCGTGCGCCGCGTTCGCCTCGGCCCACACCTCGCGCACCGTCGCCTCCTGCGCCGCGTCGTGCCAGTAGATGCCCGAGCGGTACTGCGGCCCGATGTCGTGGCCCTGCCGGTCGCGCGTCGTCGGGTCGTGGATCGCGAAGAAGACCTCGAGCACCTCGCGCAGCGCGATGCGATCGGCGTCGAAGCGCACGCGCACCACCTCGGCGTGGCCGGTGTCGCCGCGGCACACCTGCTCGTAGCTCGGACGCTCGACGTGCCCGTTGCTGTACCCCGACTCGACGGCGAGCACGCCGTCGACATGTTCGTAGACGGCCTCCAGGCACCAGAAGCAGCCGCCGGCCAGGGTGATGGTCTCGGGTGTCATCGTCGTCGTTCCTCGTGATGGGCGAAGTGTCGGTCAGCGCAGGTCGAGCGAAAGTTCCGCGCGCGGGCTCCAGCCGCCGGCGGGCGCCGGCGCATCGGCCCCGGCGGCGGGGCTGTCGGTCGCGGCGGTCGCGGCGGTCGCGGCGGTCGCCGCGGCCGCGCCGCGCAGCCTCGGCGCGCCGACGAACAGCCGCTCGGCGCCCAGCCCGCGCGCGATCAGCGCGTCGCGCACCGCCAGCGCACGCTGCAGCGCCAGTTCGCGCGCCGCGTCGTCGCCGGCGGGCATCGCCGCCGCGAGTCGGGCCTGCATCTGGTCCACCGGCAGCGACTGCAGCAGGCCCAGCACGTTGCGCGGCCGCTCGGGCAGCGGCGTGTCGCGGTACAGCCGCTGCACGATGCGCTCGCGCTGCTCGGGCGTCGGCGCAGGCAGCGTGGCGTCGGCCGCCGCGCCGGCGCGCAGCGCCTGTCGCCGGTGTTCGGCGGCGATGCGCGCCTCGAGCGCCGCCAGCCGCATCGCGTCGCGCTCGGCCGCCGGGTCGACGACGCCGGTCACGGTCAGCCGCAGCGCCGGGCGGTCGGTCAGCGCCTGCGCCACGCGGTCGAGCGCGGCCGCGGCGTCGGTGGCCAGCGTCGTCGTCCCGGCGACGAAACCGACCTGGCTCAGGTCGGGCCCGCCGGCGCCGGCAAGCGCGGCGAACGGCGCGGTGACCGCCTTGACGATCAGGTTGCCGATCATGCGCCACACCAGTCCCCAGACGCTGAACTGCGGGTCGTCGATGCTGCCGCTGATCGGCAGGTTCACGTCGATCACGCCGTGGCGGTCGGCGAGCAGCGCCAGCGCCAGGCGGATCGGCAGCTTGGTCGCCGACGGCGAGTCGACCTTCTCGCCGAAGGTCAGCTGCTCGAGGATCACCTGGTTCTTCGCGTCGAGCCGCCCGTCGGCGTCGATGCGGTAGGCGACGTCGACGCTGAGCTTGCCGCGCTCGATCGCGTAACCGGCGTACTTGCCTGCGTACGGCGACAGCGGCGCGAGCTCGAGCCCGGTGGCGCGCGCCTGCACGTCGAGCACCGGTGGCCGCACGGCTGGATTCAGCGCGCCGCGGATCTCCAGGTCGGCGCTGCCGGCAGCGCGCCCGCGCAACTCGAGCGTGGACATCTCGCGGCCGCTGCTGCTGAAGGCGCCGAGGCGGCCGTGGAGCTGGCTCAGGTCGGCGCTGTAGTTCGGGCGGATGTAGCGGTCGGTGAAGTCGACGCGGCCGTTGACGAAGGTCACGCCGCCGACCTGCAGTTCGAGCGGCCAGGGCGCCGGCGCCGCGCCGCCCGCCTCGGCGCGCGCTTCGGCCGGGGCATCCGACGCGCGGTCGTCGCCCGCGGCGACGTCCTGCAGGTTGAAGTGCCCGCGTTCGTCGATCACCAGCTTCGAGAAGAAGTCCGACAGCTCGACCGCGCCGATGCGCAGCTCGGGCCGCCCGCCGGCGGCGGCGCGCAGCACGATCGCCTGCAGCGCCAGGCGCTGCCAGCCGATCAGCTCGGCGCCGCCGCCGGTGCCCGTCAACGGCTCGTGCACATGCACGTCGGCGAGCACGGCGTCGCCTTCGGCGCGCAGCGCCCAGCGCGTGCCGTCGGCTTCGACGTGCAGCGCGCCGCGCCAGTCGGCCTCGGCGTGCGCGACGTCGACGTCGAGCGCGTCGCCGAGGTACGGCGCGACGGCGTGCAACGGCAGCCGACCCGCGTGCAGCGTGCCGTCGGCGCGCAGCGGCCAGGGTTGCACGCGGCCGCGCCAGGCGATCGTCGCGTCGTCGGCCGCCTGCGCAGCGCCCAGATCGCGCAGCCGCGCGTCGACGCGCAGCGACGCCGGCGGTGTGCCGCGCCGCGCCGGCCAGGCGAGCTGCCGCAGGTCCAGCGCGACCTCGCGCAGTTCGAGCCGCACCGGCGTGTCGGTCTCGGCGCCGGTCGGCCGCTCGTCGCTCAGGCGCAGGCGCGCGCCGTCGACGTGCAGGCGGCCCAGCCGCGCGGTCCACTCGGGCGCCGCCGCCGCGCCGCGCGGCCCGGGCGTCGCGGTGCCCGGCGTCGCGAACAGCCGCGCCACGTTCCACTGCCCCGAAGCGTCGCGGTGCAGCGAGCCCTCGGGACGGCGCAGCGTCACCTCGCCGACCTCGACCTGCCGCTGCAGCGCGTCGACCTTCAGGTCGCTCACCGACAACCGCTGCCAGCGCGCGGCCGCCGCGCGCCCCGTGCCGCCCAGCGTCAGGCCGTCGACGTGCAGCGCCGGTGCGCTCAGCACCAGCCGGCCCGGCGCGTCGCCACGGCCGGCGGCCCAGTCGACGGCGCCCTGCACGTCGGCGCGGCCGTCGACACGCGCCGCGATCACGTCGGCGAGGTACGGTGTCAGCCGCGACAGCCTCAGGCCCCGCAGGTCGGCGCGCAACGTCGCCGCGTCGACGCCGGCTTCGCCCTCGATGCGCATGCGCGCCGCGGCGTCGCCCGGCGGCCCGCCGTCGGTCGCCCACTGCGCCTCGAGCGCCACCGGCACCGGCGCGTGCGCGGGCCAGGCCACCGCACCCGCCGACGCCGACACCGCCGCCAGGCGCCAGTCGACGGCGGGCCGCACCGCGTCGTCGCGCCAGCGCAGCGTCGCGTCGGCGAGTTCGAACCGCTCGAGGCCGAAGACCCAGGCGCCCGGTGCGCGGTTCGCGGGGCCCGCCGCGCTGCCTGCACCGCCCGCGCTGCCTGCACTGCCGGCACGGGCCGCGCTGGACGCGCCGGCCGCTTCGGCCGCGGTCGCTGCACGGTGGCCGCCCGCCAGCGCCAGCAGGTTCAGCCGCCCGCCGGCGTCGCGGTGCGCGTGCAACGTCGCGCCGTCGATCGCCACCCGCTGCAGCATCACCCGGCGCGCCAGCGGCTGCACGTCGGCCAGCGCCACCTCGAGGCGCGGCACGTCGAGCAGCCGCGCGCCGCCGGCGTCGTCGATCGCGACGTCGGCCGCCGTCGCAAGGCCGCTCAGGCGCACCACCGGCACCCGGTCGGCGCCGATCTCGAAGTCCACCGCCAGGTCGGCACCCAGCCGGGCGCGCTGCAGGCGCACCGGCAGCGCCGCGGCCAGCGTCCGCAGGTAGGGCTGGTACGCCGCGACGTCGACGCCGTCGAAGCGCAGCGCGAGCCGCGTCCTGCGGTCGGCGGCGAACGGCGTCGACACCGCCGCGCTGTCGAACGCCGCCCCGTTGATAGTGAACGCCAGTTCGGGCTCGACCTCGACCTCGACGTCGGCCGGCAGGTTCGACAGGAACGGCAGTGCCACGCGCAGCCCGGCGAGTTCGTGCACCACGACGGCGGCGCGGTCGTCGAGGCGCAGCGCGGCGTCGGTGACGCGCAGGTTGTACAGCGCGAACCGCGGCGGCGCGGCGTCGGGGGCGGGCGCGGCGTCGGCGGGGCGCGACAGGCGCGCGAGCACGTCGTCGACGTCGGTGGTGCCGTCGCTGCGGCGCTGCACCTGCAGCCGCGGCGCGTCGAACTCGAGCGCGCGCAGCACCGGCGCGAGCCGCCACAGCGAGCGCCACTCGGCGTCGACGAACAGCCGCCGCAGCGCGAACTGCGGCTCGGCTTCGGGCGTCGCCTTCTCGACGCGCAGCCCGTGCAGCGTCAGCCTCAGCGTCGCCAGCGACAGCTCGACGCGCTCGACGGACACGCCGCGCCCCAGCCACTCGCCGCCGCGCGACTCGACCTGCGACTTCAGCAGCGGCGGCAGCCCCCAGGCCAGCGCCGCCCACGCCGCCGCGAGCACCAGCGCCGCCGCGAGCGCACGGCGCCCCCGGCGCGAACCGTCAGACATCGCGTGCACCTGCAGTCATCGGTGCGCATGATGCCGCGTGCGCGGCACCCGCAAAAACGAAACCCCTCCGCGCCGAAGCTCGGAGGGGCGGGCGACTGAGGTCGCCGGTTCGGGGCTCCGGAGGGATGGGGTCCGGGGCTCCTGGGGCACAGGGACTGCGCCCTTTCATGACACCTGCCCGCGGCAGGCAGACGGACCATAGCGCCGTCGCCGCCGCGCCGCAACCCACCGCATCAAGGTCCGGGCGAAGTTGTGTCTATCGCCACGGGTTCAGCGCTTGGCCGAATCCATCACGGCGTCGAACAGGCCGGCCACGCGCGCCTCGACGTCGGCCGGCATCGCGATCGGCCGGCCCCATTCGCGCGTCGTCTCGCCGGGCCACTTGTTCGTCGCGTCCAGGCCGATCTTGCCGCCCAGCCCCGACACCGGCGACGCGAAGTCGAGGTAGTCGATCGGCGTCGAGTCGACCAGCGTGGTGTCGCGCACCGGGTCCATGCGCGTCGTGATCGCCCAGATCACGTCCTTCCAGTCGCGGATGTTCACGTCGTCGTCGGTGACGACGATGAACTTCGTGTACATGAACTGGCGCAGGAAG
>CAZUBF010000057.1:579-19422 GCA_964618555.1 uncultured Azohydromonas sp. | reverse complement strand
TCACGTCGAAGTGGATCCAGTCGGCGCCGGCGTCGATGACCGCGCGCACCTCCTCACCGAGGCGGGCGAAGTCGGCCGACAGGATGCTCGGGGCGATGCGGTACTCGCGCATCCGGGGATTCTAGGAGCCTGAGAGAATCGCCTCATGGCCCGCAGCTCCCGCCCCGAGTTCACCTGCAGCGTCAAGGTGCAGTACCTGCCCGAACAGTCGGGCGACGGCCAGCACGCCTTCGCGTACACCGTGACGATCGCCAACACCGGCGACGTCACCGCGCAGCTGGTGGCCCGGCGCTGGCTGGTCACCGACGCCCACGGCCGCACCGAGGAGGTGCGCGGGCTGGCGGTGGTCGGCCACCAGCCGCTGCTCAAGCCGGGCGAGCGCTTCGAGTACACGAGCTGGACGCGGCTGGCCACGCCCACCGGCACGATGCGCGGCACCTACTACTGCATGACCGAGGACGCGCACCCGTTCGAGGCGCCGGTCGAGTTCCCGCTGGCGCGCGCGCACGGCCTGCATTGAGCGCCGTCATCGCCACCGGCGCCACCCGCCGCGCGCGTGGCGCCTGGGATCTGACCGCGCTGCTCAACGCCGCCGACCCGCGCGCCGATCTGGCCGAGCGTCACCTGTGGCTGGTGCGGCTGACCGAGTGGCTGCGCTCGGACCCCGGCGCCGAGCGCGACGAGGCGCGCACGCCGCTGCCGGTGCTTCGCCTGCGCCATCTGCTGAACCTGCTCGAACGCCACGAGCCGCACCGCGAGCGCGTCGTCGCGCTGCTGTCGCGGTTCTGGAGCGAGGTCGACGTCGCGTCGCTGTTCGCCGACCTCGGCTACGGCACGCGCATGTCGCTGTGGGGCGAGCTGCGCCACCGCGTCGCGCTGCGACTGCTGCCGGCGACCCCGGAGACGCGCGAGCTGTCGCGGCTGTTCGTGCTGCTGTTCCCGGCGCCGGGCGACGCCGCGTGGCTGCGCGCGCTCGACGAGCCGACGCTGCAGCGGCTCGTCACGTTGATGCGCCCGGGCGCGCCCGACGCGCCCGACGCGCCCGATGCGCCCGACGCCGACCGCGGCGGCTGGCGCGCGCCGCTGATCGACGCGGCGAACTTCCTCGCCACCAGCATCGCCGCAGCCGGTTTCTCGACGCCGCTGCGCCTGCGCATGGACGCCGGGCTGCTCGCCGACCGGCCGTTTCGCCAGCTCGGCCCCGCGGTGGCCGAAGTGCTCGCGCTGCTGCGCGCCGGCGACGAGGTGCAGGCCGTGACACGGCTGCCGTACCTGCGCGCGCTGATCGACGCGTGCCGGCGCGCCGCCGACAGCGTGCACGCGCACCTGGAAGAGTACGGCGTCTCGGTGGACATCGTGTTCGAGGTGGAGCAGCTGAAGTCGCGCGCGCGACGACTCGAGGAGGTGCTCGGCTGCCTGGTCTCGCCGCAGCCGGCGCGCGACGTGGCGCGCGTGCTCGCCGACCTGGCCGAGGTCGCGCAGCGCCGTCGCAGCCTGCGCGCGCTGTTCGCGCGCCACTACTCGCTGCTGGCGCGCAAGCTGACCGAGCGCAACGCCGAAACCGGCAGCCACTACATCACGCGCGATGGCGCCGAGTACCGGCACATGCTCGGCGCCGCGGCCGGCGGCGGCGCGGTGCTCGCCGCGACGACCTTCGCCAAGTTCGCGATCGCCGCGCTGGGCATGACCGCGTTCTGGACCGGCCTGTGGTCCGGCGTCAACTACGCCGCCAGCTTCGTGCTGATCATGCTGCTGGGCTTCACGGTGGCCACCAAGCAGCCGGCGATGACCGCCCCGGCGATGGCTGCGAAGCTCGACGAGCAGATGGCCGACCCCCAGCGCGACGCCTTCGTCGACGAGGTCGCGAACCTGATCCGCTCGCAGGCCGCGGGCATCTTCGGCAACTTGGCGCTCGTGTTCCCGATCGTGCTCGGCGTGCAGTGGGCCGGCGCGTGGCTGTTCGGGCAGCCGCCGGTCGGCGCGGACACCGCCGAGCGCGTGCTGCACTCGCTGACGCTGCTCGGTCCCACCGCGCTGTACGCGGCATTCACCGGCGTGCTGCTGTTCGCCAGTTCGCTGATCGCCGGCTGGGTCGAGAACGGGTTCGTGTTTCACCGCCTCGACAGCGCCGTCGCGCACAACCCGGCCATCGTGTCACGGCTGGGCACCGCGCGCGCTCGACGCTGGGCCGGCTGGTGGCGGTCCAACGTCTCGGGTGTGGCGGCCAACGTCTCGCTCGGGATGATGCTCGGGCTGGTGCCTGCGGTGCTGGGCTTCTTCGCGTTGCCGCTGGACGTGCGCCACGTGACGCTCTCGACGGGGCAGCTGGCCGCCGCGGTCGGCGCGCTCGGCAGCGAGATCTTCCTGCGCGCCGACTTCTGGTGGTGCGTCGCCGGCATCGTCGCCACCGGCATGCTCAACGTCGGCGTGAGCTTCTACCTGGCGTTCAAGCTGGCGCTTCGCGCGCAGGGGGTGCAGATCCGCGAGCGCGCGGGCATCGCGCGCGCGGTGCGCACGCGGCTGCGTCGTCGCCCGCTCAGCTTCCTGTGGCCGCCGAAGGTCGCGGCGCAGCCCTGACGCGATGGCTCAGCGCGGGGGATCGTCGTCGCCGCCGGGCCGCTCGCCGCCCTTGCGTCCCGAGAACATCGTCCACCAGACGATGAACACCAGCAGCAGCAGTGCGGCCAGGGCTTCGAGCAGGAGCAGCCACATCGCGGGGTCGTTTCGCTGGACGGCAGCGTCGATTCTAGGCGTGCTCGCCGCGTGCGCCGTGCCGCCGCCGACTGCGCCGCCGCCGTCGCGCGCCGATGCGGCACCGGGCGCGATCGCCGCGCCAGCGCCGATCGAGCGCGAGCGCTCGCGCTGGGTGCCCGTCGGGTGGGAGGCGCTTCCCGGCTGGGGCCAAGACACGCTGGCCGAGGCCTGGCCGGCGCTGCTGCGCGGATGCGAGCGCCCGCCACCCGGCTGGGCCGCGCTGTGCGCGATGGCGCTGCTCACCGAGCCGGGCGACGACGCGGCGACGCGCGAGTGGCTGATGCGGCACCTGCAGCCGTACCGCGTCGAGGCGCCCGACGGCCGCGCCGACGGGCTGATCACCGGCTACTACGAGCCGCTGATCGACGCGCGCCGCGTGAGCGATGCGGTGTTCCGCACGCCACTGCACGCGCCGCCCGACGACCTCGGCGCGCGCCGCCCGTACTGGACGCGCCAGCAGCTCGACACGCTGCCCGCGGCACGCGCGGCGCTGCGTGGGCGCGAGATCGCCTGGGTTGCCGACCCGCTCGACGCGCTGGTGCTGCAGATCCAGGGCTCGGGGCGGCTGCGCCTGACCGAGCCCGACGGACGCGTGCGCACCGTGCGCGTGGCCTACGCCGGCCACAACGACCACCCTTACCGCTCGGTCGGACGCTGGCTGATCGAACAGGGGCAGTTGACGGCCGAACAGGCATCGTGGCCGGCGATCAAGGCCTGGGCGCAGCGCCACCCGCGGCGCGTGCAGGAGATGCTGTGGGCCAACCCGCGGGTGGTGTTCTTCCGCGAGGAGGCGCTGCCCGACCCGGGCGTCGGCCCGCGCGGCGCGATGGGGGTGCCGCTGACGCCGCGGCGCTCGATCGCCGTCGACCCGAAGAGCATTCCCTACGGCACCCCGGTGTGGCTGGACACCACCGCGCCGCTGTCCCCGGCGCCGCTGCGCCGCCTCGTGATGGCGCAGGACACCGGCAGCGCGATCGTCGGCGCGGTGCGCGCCGACTACTTCTGGGGCTGGGACGGCGACGCCGAGGCGCAGGCCGGGCGCATGAAGCAGCCGCTGCGCATGTGGGTGCTGTGGCCACGGTGACGGGGACCACCCCCGAAGCACCTTCGGCGCCTCCCCCTCGAGCGGACGCCGCCTGCGCACCGGCGGAGTCGGATGCGCGGCGGCCGCCGGATCACCCCGTGCTCTGCGCCGGCCGCAGCCGGCGCAGAGCGGCGACGTGGACCCCCTGTGGTTCTAGGTGTCGCGTGCCCCGCCGACCAGCGGCACGAAACGCACCGCCAGCGCTCGACGCGGCGTGGCGCGACCCAGCGCGTCCTTGTGCCAGCACTGCAGCCACTGCGCACCGACGTGCTCGCCGATCGGCGCGACCAGCCGGCCTCCCGGCGCCAGCTGCTCGAGCCAGGCCGGCGGCAGCTGCGCCGGCGCCGCCGTGGCGATGATCGCGTTGTAGGGCGCGCCGGCCGGCCAGCCGGCGTGGCCGTCGCCGACATGCAGCTCGACGTTGTGCACGCCCAGCTCGGCCAGCGTCGCGGCGGCGCGCGCCGACAGCGCGGGCACGATCTCGACGCTGACCACCTGTCGCGCCAGGCGCGCCAGCACCGCCGCCTGGTAGCCGCACCCGGTGCCGATCTCGAGCACGCGCTCGTGCGAGCGCAGCGCGAGCAGCTCGGTCATCAGCGCGACGATGAACGGCTGCGAGATCGTCTGCCCGTGCCCGATCGGCAGCGGCCGGTTGTCGAACGCGTCGGCGCGCCACGGCGCAGGCACGAAACGCTCGCGAGGCACCGCGAGCAGGGCGGCGCGCACCGCGTCGCCGGCGCGCGCGCAGCCGGTCTCGGCGGCGGTGTCGGCGAAGTCGGCGTCGATCTCGGCGAGCAGGCGCTGCCGTGCGTCGGCGTGCGGGTCGGCCGTCATCGGGCGGCGCGCAACGCGGCCTCGAGCCGCGGCCACAACAGGTTCAGCGCCAGCCCGGCGAGCACCAGCGCGGCGGCGACGAGCTTCCATGCCGGCAGCGCCTCGCCGAGCCACCACGCCGACGCGCCGATGCCGAACACCGGCACGCCCAGCGCCAGCGGAGTGACCGTCGCTGCCGGATGGCGCGCCAGCAGCCACCCCCAGGCGGCGTAGCCGAACAGCGTGTTGCCCGCCGCCTGCCACGCCACCGCGAACCAGGTCGCGGCGTCGGCGCTGCGCAGGCCTTGCGCGATCGCCTGCGGCCCCTCGAACCACAGCGTCAGCACGAGCAGCGGCGGCAGCGCGAACGCGCTCGACCAGACCATGTAGC
Organism: uncultured Azohydromonas sp.; assembly: GCA_964618555.1. Classification (GTDB taxonomy): domain Bacteria; phylum Pseudomonadota; class Gammaproteobacteria; order Burkholderiales; family Burkholderiaceae_C; genus Calidifontimicrobium. The sequence continues at coordinate 14,380 of CAZUBF010000057.1, read as the reverse complement.
CGAGCATGTCGACGCGCCCGGCACGCCGGCCCACCAGGTTGCCGGCGGCCCAGCTCGCCGCGGCCAGCAGCACCAGCGCCAGCCCGATCGGCGTCGCGCTGGCGTCGCCGCGCGCGGCAATCAGTGCCAGCCCGGCGGCGGCACAGGCCAGCCCCAGCAGCTGCACGCGGCGCACGCGCTCGCCGCCCCACAGCGCCGCCAGGCCGATCGTGAAGAACACCTGCACCTGGATCACCAGCGACGCCAGCCCCGGCGAGATGTGCTGCGTCATCGCGAGGAACAGCAGCCCGAACTGGCCGGCGCCGATCAGCACGCCGTAGGCGGCGAGCTGGCGCCACGGCACCGCCGGTCGGCGCACCAGCAGCGCCGCCGGCAGGAACGCCAGCGCGAAGCGCAGCAGCGCCATGAACAGCGGCGGCAGGTGCGCCAGCGCCGACTTGATGACGACGAAGTTGCTGCCCCACACCGCGACCACGGCCAGGCCCAGCAGCAGGTGCGACCACGGCAGCCCGGCGTTCGGCGCGGCAGCGGCGGCGGTGCGCGTCGTCATGCCCGGGCTCACGCGACCACGACGCGGCCTCGGCCCTGCGCCTTGGCCTCGTACAGCGCGCGGTCGGCGCGGTCGAGCGCCACCGACACCGCCTCGCCGGCGATGTGCTCGGTCAGCCCGCAGGAGAAGCGGATCGGCTCGGCCACGCCGTTCGCGCCGCTCGTGCCCTGCGGCTGCGCCAGTCGCACGAGCAGCCGATCGACGTCGCTGCGCGCCAGCGCGTAGGCACCGGCGGCGCAGGCCAGGGCGTAGATCATCTGCGGCACCGTCATCGACGGGTCGTCGAGGCGGCGCGACCAGCCGCTGCGGACCAGCCCGTAGGCCAGCATCGGCCCGCCCAGCGACAGCGCCGACCACAGCCACACCCAGCCGCGCGGCGCGCCGCCGACCCGTGCGGCGTAGTGCAGCGCGCCGACGCTGGCCGCCATCAGCAGCAGCACCAGACCGACCTGCGCCACGCGCCGCCGCAACGCCGGCTCGACGCCGCGCACCAGGCCGCACCACGACGACGCTGCCGCGCCGGGCTCGGGCGGGGGTGCGCTCGACGCGGTGGAATCGGCGGCCGGCATCCTGGGCGCGAGCGTACTCCAGGCGTCGCCGGGCCGGCCCGGCGCGGCGGTGGGCGGGACCATCCGTCAGCGCCGCGGCGGCGCCAGGTGCGACAGCGGCAGCGCCGCGCCCGCCTTGACCTCGCCGAGCGAGAAGCGGGTGTGGATGTCCTTCACGTTCGGCAGGTTCAGCAGCGTATCGACCGAGAAGTGCGCGTACGCGTCGAGGTCGGTGGCCATCACCTGCAACTCGAAGGTGCCGCTGCCGCTGACATAGTGGCAGGCGATGACCTCGGGCAAGGCGCGGATCGCCTCCTCGAGCGCGCGCATCGCCGCGCCGCTCGCGCGCTCGGTGTCGACGCGCACGAACGCGAGCACGCCCAGCCCGATGCGCCGGCGGTCGATCTCGGCACGGTAGCCGGTGATGTACGCCTGCTCCTCGAGCCATCGCACGCGCCGCCACGTCGGCGCCGCGGACAGCCCGATGCGCGACGCCAGCTCGGCGTTGGACAACCGCGCGTCGCGCTGCAGCTCGCGCAGGATCGCGATGTCGAAGCGGTCGAGGCCGGGGCCGTGCGGGTCGCCGCCGTCGGTGCCGGTCGTTCTTCTGGTTTTCCCTGAATCTTCGCGTGGTGGGGTCATCGGCGCCGAGTTCGGTCCATTGACGAAAGGATCATGCTCACATCATGCCCCCATGCGCATGAAAGGAAAACACCTGTCGGCACGAGACTCCTACACTGGACCCCGCGCGTCGCCGGGTCACGAGCCCGGTGCATCGCGCCGTGCCGACCTCATGGAGCCCGACCCGATGAACGCCCCCCTGCCCGAAGCCGTGCGCAAGGCCCTCGAGAGCGTCACGCTCGACGACAAGTACGCCCTCGACCACGGCCGCGCCTTCATGAGCGGCGTGCAGGCGCTGGTGCGCCTGCCGATGCTGCAGCGCCAGCGCGACGCGATGGCGGGCCTGAACACCGCGGGCTTCGTCAGCGGCTACCGCGGCTCGCCGCTGGGCGGCTACGACCAGGCGCTTTGGCAGGCGAAGAAGCACCTGGGCGCGCAGCACATCGTCTTCCAGCCCGGCGTCAACGAGGAACTCGCCGCCACCGCGGTGTGGGGCACGCAGCAGCTCGACCTGTTCCCGCAGAGCCGCAAGTTCGACGGCGTGTTCGGCATCTGGTACGGCAAGGGGCCGGGCGTGGACCGCTGCTCCGACGTGTTCAAGCACGCCAACATGGCCGGCACCGCCAGGCACGGCGGCGTGATCGCGGTCGCCGGCGACGACCACGTCGCGAAGAGCTCGACCGCGGCGCACCAGAGCGACCACATCTTCAAGGCCTGCGGGCTGCCGGTGTTCTTCCCGAGCAACGTGCAGGACATCCTCGACATGGGCCTGCACGCCTTCGCGATGAGCCGTTTCGCCGGCGTGTGGGCCGGCATGAAGACGATCCAGGAAGTCGTCGAATCGGCGTCGTCGGTGTCGGTCGACCCGGACCGCGTGTCGATCGTGCTGCCCGAGGACTTCCGGATGCCGCCGGGCGGCGTGCACATCCGCTGGCCCGACGCGCCGCTCGAGCAGGAGGCGCGGCTGATGGACTACAAGTGGTACGCCGCGCTGGCCTACGTGCGCGCGAACCGGCTGAACCACAACGTCATCGAGGGTCCGAACGACCGTTACGGCATCATCGCCAGCGGCAAGGCGTACAACGACACGCGCCAGGCACTGGTCGACCTCGGGCTCGACGACGACACCTGCCGCGCGCTGGGCATCCGGCTGCACAAGGTCAACGTGGTGTGGCCGCTGGAGGCGACGATCACGCGCGCCTTCGCCACCGGGCTGCGCGAGATCCTCGTCGTCGAGGAGAAGCGCCAGGTCATCGAGTACCAGCTCAAGGAGGAGCTGTACAACTGGCGCTCCGACGTGCGCCCCGACGTGCTCGGCAAGTTCGACGAGCCCGAGGGCGACCACAGCGGCGGCGAGTGGAGCCGGCCGAACCCGAGCGAGAACTGGCTGCTGCGCGCCCAGGCCGACCTGACGCCGGCGATCATCGCCAAGGCGATCGCCCGGCGACTGAAGAAGCTCGCCGTCGTGCCGGCCGGCAGCGACGTGGCCGCACGCATCGAGGCGCGTATCGCGGTGATCGAAGCCAAGGAGCGCGCGATGGCCGCCACCGAGGTGACCACCGGCGATCGCATCCCGTGGTTCTGCAGCGGCTGCCCGCACAACACCAGCACGCGCGTGCCCGAGGGCTCGCGGGCTGCCGCCGGCATCGGCTGCCACTACATGGCGGTGTGGATGGACCGCAGCACCGTGACCTTCAGCCAGATGGGCGGCGAGGGCGTGAGCTGGGTCGGCCAGGCGCCGTTCACCACCGACGGCCACCTGTTCGCCAACCTCGGCGACGGCACCTACTACCACTCGGGGCTGCTGGCGATCCGCCAGGCGGTGGCCGCGGGCGTGAACATCACCTACAAGATCCTGTTCAACGACGCGGTGGCGATGACCGGCGGCCAGCCGGTCGACGGCACGATGCGCGTGCCGGAGATGACGCGCGAACTCGACGCCGAGGGCGTCAAGCGCATCGTCGTGGTCACCGACGAGCCGGACAAGTACGACGACCCCGGCGTCAAGCAGCGCCTGGCCACCGGCGTCGCGGTGCGCCACCGCGACGACCTCGACGCGGTGCAGCGCGAGCTGCGCGAAGTCGCCGGCTGCACCGCGCTGATCTACGACCAGACCTGCGCCACCGAGAAGCGCCGCCGGCGCAAGCGCGGCACGATGACCGACCCGGCGAAGCGCGTCGTGATCAACGAGCTGGTGTGCGAAGGCTGCGGCGACTGCAGCGAGCAGAGCAACTGCCTGTCGGTCGAGCCGGTCGAGACCGAACTCGGCCGCAAGCGCCGCATCAACCAGAGCACCTGCAACAAGGACTTCTCCTGCGTCAAGGGCTTCTGCCCGAGCTTCGTCACGGTCGAGGGCGGCCAGCTGCGCAAGCCGAAGAAGGAGAAGAAGGCCGACCCGTTCGCGTTGCCCGCGATCCCCGAGCCGGCAGTTCCCGCTGCAGAGACGGCGTACGGCATCGTCGTCGCCGGGGTCGGCGGCACCGGCGTGATCACCATCGGCCAGCTGCTGGGCATGGCCGCGCACCTCGAGGGCAAGGGCGTGGTCACGCAGGACTCGGCCGGGCTGGCGCAGAAGGGCGGCGCGACCTGGAGCCACGTGCAGATCGCCGACCGCCCCGACGCGATCCACACCACCAAGGTCGACCTCGCCAAGGCCGACCTGGTGATCGGCTGCGAAGCGATCGTCGCCGCCGGCAAGACGACGCTGGCGGCGATCGCCGAGGGCCGCACCTACGTCGCGCTGAACACGCACGGCACGCCGACCGCCGCGTTCGTGCACCGCCCCGACTGGCAGTTCCCGGGCACGAACTGCGAAGCCGCGCTGCGCGCGGCCGCAGGCGACAAGCTCGTCGGCGCGTTCGACGCCGAGGAAGTCGCCGTCAACCTGCTCGGCGACAGCATCTACACCAACCCGCTGATGCTCGGCTATGCGTGGCAGCGCGGCCGCGTGCCCCTCACCCAGGCCGCGCTGCTGCGCGCGATCGAGCTCAACGGCGTGCAGGTCGAGGCGAACAAGGCGGCGTTCGAGTGGGGCCGGCGCAGCGCGCACGACCTGGCCGCGGTGCGCGCGCTGTACCAGGGTGCACAGGTCATCGAATTCGTCAAGCGCCCGTCGCTCGACGAGATGGTCGCCAAGCGCGTCGAGTTCCTCACCGGCTACCAGGACGCCGCCTACGCCGCCGAGTACCGCGCCTTTGTCGACAAGGTGCGTGCCGCCGAGGCGCCGCTGTCGAGCACGCGCCTGGCCGAGGCGGTGGCGCGCTATCTGTTCAAGCTGATGGCCTACAAGGACGAGTACGAGGTCGCGCGACTGCACACGGACCCGGCGTTCGTCGCGAAGATCGCCTCGGCGTTCGAGGGCGAGTACAAGCTGGTGCACCACCTCGCGCCGCCGCTGCTGGCCAAGCGCAACGACCGCGGCGAACTGGTCAAGCGCCCGTTCGGGCCGTGGATGCGCACCGCGTTCGGCATGCTGGCCAGGCTCAAGGGGCTGCGCGGCACCGCGTTCGACCCGTTCGGCCGCACCGAGGAACGGCGCACCGAGCGCGCGCTGATCGGCGAGTACCGCGACAGCATCGACGAACTGCTGCGCGGGCTGGACGCCGAGCGGCTCGGGCTGGCGGTCGAGATCGCGCGCGTGCCCGAGGACATCCGTGGCTACGGCCACGTGAAGGCACGCCATCTCGCCGCGGCGCGCGCGAAGTGGCGGCAGCTGCTCGAGCGCTGGCGCGGTGGCCCCGACGCCGGCGGGCTGCGGCAGGCCGCGTGAACCCGCCAGCGCGCCGGCGACAATCCGGCGCCGCACCCGAAGGACCGCCTCGATGAAGCGACCCGCCCTGATCCTGGCCGCGCTGTGCGCGGCGCCGCCCCTGTTCGCCGACAACGCAGCCGACCTGCAGCGCTGCCGCGCGATCGGCGAGGCTGCGGCGCGGCTGGCCTGCTACGACGCGCTCGCGTTGCCCACGGCGCCGTCGCGCGGTGCGCCGCCGTCGGCGACGGCGGCCGACCCGGCGGCAAGATTCGGGCTGCGCGAGCCGGCGCAGGGGGTCGACGCGGTCGAGAGCCACATCCCCGGGCGGTTCGACGGCTGGGAGGCACGCACGCAGATCCGCCTGGCCAACGGGCAGGTGTGGCAGATCAACGATGGCAGCCGCGGCGTGTACCGCCTCGACAACCCGCGCGTGCGCATCCGCAAGGGCGCGCTGGGCTCGTTTTTCCTCGAGATCGAAGGACAGAACCAGTCGCCGCGCGTGCGGCGCGTGCAGTAGGCCCGGCGGCGCAGGGCGCCGGGGCGGCGACCTGAGCGTCGCCGGGACGGCCAGGCGCTCAGGTCGCGCCGACGCGCAGCCGGTTGTCGACGCGTGCGACCCCCTCGGTCGCCGCGGCGACGCGACTCGCACGCCGGCGCGCGTCGGGGCTGGGCGCCATGCCGCTGAGCGTGACCACGCCGTCGCGCGTGTCGACGTCGATCACCAGCGCACCGAGCGCCGGGTCGGCGAGCAACGCCGCGCTGACGCGCGCCGTGACCGCGGCGTCGCCGAGGCGATGGGCGGCGATGGCTGCGCCCCGCTTGCCGGCGTCGAGCGCGTGCGTCGCCGCGTCCTTGATGCGCTCGACGCCGTCGATCTGCCGATCGTCCGGAGCGCGCGACGGGTGCTCGACACGGGCCACCACCGTGTCGCCACGCTGGCCGCCGCCGGCCACCGGCTCGCTGCGCCCGCACGCCGACAACGTCGCGGCGAGCACGAGCACCGCGACGCCCGGCGCCAGCCTGCGCGAGTCGTGGATGCAGTGAGTCGTCGAGGGCATGCGTGATCTCCTCGCAGCCGCGGCGCGTCGCCGTCGGCCACCGTCGGACCACTTTACGCAGCGCCGGCGGCGCCGGGTGTCGGCCGGCGCCGCGATCGGCCGTCGGACGCGTCCGACACGCCGCCTACACTCGCGACCAGATGCAACCCGCGACCGCTGCCGACTGGCCCGCGATCGAACAGGCGCGGCAACGAAGGCGTCCGCGCGTGCCGCTGCACTTCGCATCGCAGACCGAGCCGGTCGGCTCGGTGGCACGCGAGCACCTCGGCGCGCTGCGCCGCTGGCCCGGCCTGTTCCAGGTCGACACCGACGCGGTGCGGCTGCGCGCGGTCGATGGCCTCGACGCGCGCCTGTCCGAGGTGCATGCCACGCTGCGCGCCGAAGGCCTGGTGCGCGCGTGGCGCGACGAGGCGTTCACGCTGCGGCATCCGCGCACGCACGTCCCGCTGGCGGTGATCGAACGCGCCGCCGCGCGCTTCTGGGGCGCACTGACGCTGGGCGCGCACGCCAACGGCTACGTCGCCGACACGCACGGGCGGCCGCTGTGGCTGTGGGTGGCGCAGCGCTCGCCGCACAAGGCCACCGACCCCGGCCTGCACGACAACCTGGTCGGCGGCGGGGTGCCGCACGGGCAGACGCCGTGGCAGGCGCTGGTGCGAGAAGGCTGGGAGGAAGCGGGGCTCGACGCCGCGACGATGGCCGCGGCGCGCCGCGGGCGCGTCATCGCCGTCGATCGCGACATCGCCGAGGGCCTGCAGGTCGAGCAGGTGCACGTGTGGGACCTGCCGCTGCCGCCGACGCTGACCCCGCGCAATCAGGACGGCGAGGTCGCGGCCGTGCTGCGGCTGCCGGTGGCCGACGCGATCGCGCTGGCCGCCGGAGGCACGATGACCGTCGACGCCGCGCTGGTGACGCTGGACTTCGCGCTGCGCCACGGCCTGCTCGACGCCGCCACGCACGACCGGCTGGCCGCGCGCGCCGCGGCGCTGTGGGTCGCGGAACCCTGAGCGTCGGACGCGGTCGTACGCGCGGCGGCGTTCAAGCCGATTGAAACCTTCCCGCAGCCGCGCTGAACGCCGCTGCGGTGCGCGCTGGCGACACTGCCCCCGATGCCAATGCCGATGCCGACACTGCCAGCGCGCTACACCGCAACCGCCATCGCGCTGCACTGGTTGCTGGCGCTGCTGATCCTCGGGTCGCTGGCGTTCGGCGCGTACATGACGTCGCTGCCGTTCTCGCCCGCGAGGCTGAAGCTGTACAACTGGCACAAGTGGGCCGGCATCGTGATCCTTGCGCTGTCGGCGATGCGACTGCTGTGGCGCCTGACGCACCGTCCGCCGCCCGACGTCGCGATGCCCGCGTGGCAGCGCCGCGCCTCGCAATCGACGCACCTCGCGATGTACCTGTTGTTCTTCGCGGTGCCCCTGGTGGGCTGGGCTTACAGTTCGGCGTCGGGCTTCCCGGTAGTGGTCTTCGGGGTGCTGCCGTTGCCCGACTTCGTTCCCGCCGACAAGGCGCTGGCCGAAGCGATCAAACCCTGGCACGGCGCGCTGGCCTACACGCTGGCGGCACTCGTCGCGCTGCACGCGCTCGCCGCGCTCAAGCACCACTGGATCGACCGCGACGGCCTGCTGCTGCGCATGTGGCCCGGCCGCGCCTGAACCTGCCCTTGCCCACCTCGACGAAGATGACTCGACGCATTCGAACGCTTGCCGCCGCCTCCGCGCTGCTCGTGCTCGCCGCCGCCCCGGCGGCGGCGCAGCAACTGGTCAAGGCCGGCAGCGAGATCGCCTTCACCAGCCGCCAGATGGGCGTGCCGGTCGACGGCCGCTTCCGCCAGTTCGATGCGCAGCTCGCCTTCGACCCGAAGAATCCCGTCGCCGGCCGCGTGGCGATGACCATCGACCTGGCGAGCATCACGATGGGTGCGCCCGAGAGCGAAGCCGAGGTGGTCAAGTCGCCGTGGTTCGACACCGCGAGGTTCCCGCAGGCCACTTTCCGCTCGAGTGCGATCAGGGCGATCGGCCCGGGGCGCTACGAGGTGGCAGGCGAGCTCGGCATCAAAGGCGCACGGCGCGACGTCGTGGTGCCGGTCACGCTGACGAACGCCGGCGGCCAGGCCACCGCCAGCGGCAGCTTCGTGATACGGCGCCTGGACTTCCGCATCGGCGACGGCGAGTGGGCCGACACGTCGATGGTCGCCAACGACGTCCAGGTGCGCTTCAAGCTCGTGCTCGCCGGCGTCGCCGCACCGTGACCCGTTCGATTCGCCTGCTTCCCCTTCTTCAATGCCCAAAGGAGTGACTCCGATGACGACCTTGCGCCCCGCCCTCGCCGCTGCCGCCGCCACGGTGCTGTTCGCCGCCGCGCCCGCGCACGCCGCCACCTACGCGATCGATCCCACGCACACCTTCGTGACCTTCGAGGTCTCGCACTTCGGCACTTCGACCAACCGCGGACGCTTCGACAAGAAGAGCGGCAGCGTGCAGTTCGACCGCGCCGCGCGCACCGGCAAGGTCGAGATCTCGATCGACACCGCGTCGATCAACACCGGCGTGGGCCCGTTCAACGAGCACCTGCGCGGCAAGGACTTCTTCGACGCCGCCAACCACCCGACCGCCACCTTCGTCGCCGATCGCATGGTGTTCGACGGCGACAAGGTCGCCGAGGTGCCGGGCCGCCTGACGCTGCGCGGCAAGACGCATCCGGTCACGCTGAAGGCCTCCAACTTCAACTGCTACGACAACCCGATGTTCAAGCGCGAGGTGTGCGGCGGCGACTTCGTGACCACCATCAAGCGCAGCCAGTTCGGCGTCGACTGGGGGCTCGAGATGGGCTTCCCCGACGAGGTGCGCCTGCTGGTGCAGGTGGAGGCGATCAAGCAGTAACGCCGACGTCGCCGGGGTCGCCGCCGCGCCGGCCGGCGCGGCGAAGCGACCGGCGCGAACATCGCGCATGCGCGCGAAACCGCTGGCCGTCATCGTCATCGGCTGCGCGCTGGCCGGCGCAGCGCCTGCGGCGGTCTACGACCTCGACCCGGCGCACACCTTCGTGCACTTCGAGGTGCTGCACTTCGGCACCTCGACGATGCGCGGGCGCATCGGCCCGGTGCGCGGCACGGTCGAGTTCGACCGCAGCGCGCGCCGTGGCTACGTCGGCCTGCGCGTTCCCCTGTCCAGCGTCGACACCGGCGTCGCGCCGTTCGACGCGCGACTGCGACGCGACGACCTGCTCGCAGCCGACGACCAGGCGCATGCCTACTTCGTCGCGGCCGACTGGCGCTTCGAAGGCGAGCAGCTGCACGAGCTGCGCGGCGAGCTGACCTGGCGCGGCCTCAGCCGGCCGCTGACGCTGCGCGCGCTGCACTTCGCGTGCCGCGACGACGCGCGGCATCGCACCGAGGTCTGCGGTGGCGACTTCGAAGCCCATCTGCACCGCAGCGAATTCGGCGCCGGCTTCGGGCTGCCTTTCATCGCCGACCGCGTGCGGCTGGTGATCCAGGTCGAGGCGCTGCGCCGCTGAGCGGCTGCGTGCCCGCCGGGTTAGACCCAATTGCCCGACCGGCGACGCGCAACGAATACTTCAGCGGCAAAGCCGCGCGCCAGCGCGTGCCCTGGTATCCGCCCGCGGGTCCCATCCCTGCCCGCCATCCCGCCTTCACAGGAGACTGCGACGATGACCGACAAGCCTTCCCACGCCACTCGAACCCCCGCCAAGCCGAAGGCCTCGCGCCGTCGCTTCATGGGTTCCGCCGTCGCCGGCGCCGCGGCGGTGGCCGCGCCGATGACCGCGACCGCGCAGACCGTGTCGCTGCGCTTCCAGAGCACCTGGCCGTCGAAGGACATCTTCCACGAGTACGCCAGCGACTTCGCGAAGAAGGTCAACGACATGGCGGGCAACCGCCTGAAGATCGAGGTGCTGCCCGCCGGCGCGGTGGTGCCGGCGTTCCAGCTGCTCGAGGGCGTGGCCAAGGGCACGCTCGACGGCGGGCACGGCGTGGTGGCCTACCACTACGGCAAGAACTCGGCGCTGGCGCTGTGGGGCTCGGGCCCGTCGTTCGGCATGGACCCGAACATGCTGCTCGCCTGGCACTACTACGGCGGTGGCAAGCAGCTGCTCGACGAGATCTACAAGAGCCTGAACATCGACGTCGTCTCGTTCCTCTACGGGCCGATGCCGACGCAGCCGTTCGGCTGGTTCAAGAACCCGATCGCGAAGGTCGAGGACGTCAAGGGCGTCAAGTTCCGCACCGTCGGCCTCGCGGTGGACATGTACACGGACATGGGCGCGGCGGTGAACCCGCTGCCCGGCGGCGAGATCGTGCCGGCGCTCGACCGCGGTCTGATCGACGGCGCCGAGTTCAACAACGCCTCGTCCGACCGCATCCTCGGCTTCCCCGACGTGGCCAAGAACTGCATGCTGCAAAGCTTCCACCAAAGCGGCGAGCAGTTCGAGATCCTGTTCAACAAGGGCAAGTACGACGCGCTGCCCACCGAGCTGAAGGCCATCATCGACTACGCGGTGCAGGCCGCCAGCGCCGACATGAGCTGGAAGGCGATCCAGCGCAACTCCGAGGACTACATCGAGCTGAAGAAGGCCGGCGTCAAGTTCTACAAGACGCCCGACGCGATCCTGCGCGCGCAGCTCGCCTCGTGGGACAAGATCATGGCCAAGCGCGGCGGCGAGAACCCGCTGTTCAAGAAAGTGCTCGACAGCCAGCGCGCCTTCGCCGAGCGCGCCGGTTCCTGGTGGAACGACTACACCGTCGACTTCAAGATGGCCTGGAACCACTACTTCCGCCGTCGCAGCTGACCGGCCGGGCCGGCCGTTCGAGGGGCCACCGCTGCCGCAAGGCCGGTGGCCTTTCTCGTGGGCGACGCCACCCGATACCCCGAGGAGTCCCCCCGATGCAAGCCCTGTTGCTGGCCGTGGACCGGCTGTCGACCTGGATCGGCCAGGCCTTCGCCTGGCTGATCGTCGTGCTCACGCTGCAGATCAGCTGGGAGGTGTTCGCGCGCTACGCGCTGAACGACCCGGCCGACTGGGCGATCAACGCGCAGATCATGATGTACGGCACGCTGTTCATGATGGCCGGTGCGTACACGCTGAGCAAGAACGGCCACGTGCGCGGCGACGTGCTGTACGGCTTCTTCCGGGCGCGCACGCAGGCCGCGATCGACCTGGTGCTGTACGTCGTGTTCTTCCTGCCCGGCATCGTCGCGCTGACCTGGGCCGGCTGGACCTACTTCAACGAGTCGCTGGCGATCCGCGAGAGCACGTTCTCGGCGACGCCACTGCCGATGTACCCGTTCAAGTTCATGATCCCGTTCGCCGGGCTGATGCTGTTGCTGCAGGGCATCGTCGAGATCGTGCGCTGCGTCGTGTGCCTGCGCGACGGGCAGTGGCCGTCGCGTGAGCACGACGTCGAGGAGGTCGACGTCGACAAGCTCAAGGAGATGGTGCACGTGAAGGACGAAGACATCGCCGCGCTCGACGCCATCGTTGCTCACGAGTCCAAGCCGGGAGCCGCGCGATGAAGATCCGCCGCGAACTGTGGTTCGGCTTCGGCCTGATGGGCCTGATCCTGGCCGGCATCGTCTACATGGTGCTCGGCATCGAGCAGATGACCAACGGTCACTACGGCCTGCTGATGCTCGCGCTGGTGGTGGTGGCGATCATGCTCGGCTTCCCGACGGCGTTCACGCTGATGGGCATGGGCATGATCTTCGGCTTCTTCGCCTACCACTCGGGCGGGCAGACCGCGGCCGGTGCGGTCAAGCAGACGCTCGACCTGATGGTGCAGCGCGCGTTCTCGGTGATGAGCAACGACGTGCTGATCTCGGTGCCGCTGTTCGTCTTCATGGGCTACCTGGTCGAACGCGCCAACCTGATCGAGAAGCTGTTCAAGAGCCTGCACCTGTCGATGGCACGCGTGCCCGGGTCGCTGGCGGTGGCCACGCTGTTCACCTGTGCGATCTTCGCCACGGCCACCGGCATCGTCGGCGCCGTGGTCACGCTGATGGGCCTGCTCGCGTTCCCGCAGATGCTGCGCGCCGGCTACGACGTGCGCGTGTCCGCCGGCGCGATCACCGCCGGCGGCTGCCTGGGCATCCTGATCCCGCCGTCGGTGCTGCTGATCGTCTACGGCGCCACCGCGGGCGTGTCGGTGGTGCAGCTGTACGCCGGCGCGTTTTTCCCCGGCATCATGCTGGCCGGCCTGTACGTGCTGTACGTGATGCTGCTGGCGAAGGTCAAGCCGGCGCTGATGCCGCCGCTGAGCGAAGACGAGCGACGCGTCGAACTGCCGGCGCCGCTGCAGGCGCTGGCGCAGGGCATCTCGACACGCGCGCTGCCGGCGCTGGTGACCGCGCTGAAGGGCCGGCGCAACGCCGACGTGCCGGCGGGCTACATCCTGCGCCAGCTGTTCGTCGCGCTGCTGCCGGCGCTGCTGTTCCTGCTGGTCACCGCGTGGAGCTGGCAGGTCAACACGTCGGCCGCGCGGGTCGCGCCGGCGGTCGAAGGGCTGACCCCGCTGGGCCTGGGCGCCGACCGCGACGACAGCCCCAGCGAGGGCGGGCTGGCCGAGCCGCCAGGTGCCGGCGGGCTGCAGGAACCGCCCGGTGCCTCTGACCTGCAGGAACCGCCGGGGGCCGGCAGCGAAGGCGTGCAGGAGCCTCCCGGAGGCGACGCGCCGCAAGACGCCGACGGCGTGCAGGAGCCTGGCACCGCCACGCTGCAGGAGCCCGGCGGCGCGGCACCGGGCGGCGCCGCAGACGCCGGTCGACGCGCACCGACGACGGGCTGGTGGATCGGCGTCGGCGTCGGCGGCGCGGCGCTGCTGGCCTTCTACGCGCTGCTGAGCTTCCAGCGGTTCGAGATCTTCAAGATGCTGCTGTCGAGCTTCTTCCCGCTGCTGATCCTGATCCTGGCGGTGCTCGGCTCGATCGTCTTCGGCCTGGCCACGCCGACCGAGGCGGCGGCGGTGGGCGCGTTCGGCGGCTTCCTGCTGGCCGTGGCCTACAAGCAGTTCAACTGGACGGTGCTCACGGAGTCGGTGTTCCTCACCGCGAAGACCAGCGCCATGGTGTGCTGGCTGTTCGTCGGCAGCGCGATCTTCTCGGCGGCCTTCGCGCTGCTGGGCGGCCAGGAACTGGTCGAGCGCTGGGTGATGAGCATGAACCTGAGCAAGACCGAGTTCCTGATCCTCAGCCAGGTGCTGATCTTCATCCTCGGCTGGCCGCTGGAGTGGACCGAGATCATCGTCATCTTCATG
>CAZUBF010000057.1:0-531 GCA_964618555.1 uncultured Azohydromonas sp. | reverse complement strand
CGGCGTCGACCCGCTGTTCTTCGGCCTGCTGGTGGCGCTGAACCTGCAGACCGCGTTCCTCAGCCCGCCGGTGGCGATGAGCGCGTTCTACCTGAAGGGCGTCAGCCCGCCGCATGTCACGCTGAACCAGATCTTCGCCGGCATGCTGCCGTTCATGGGCATCCAGATCGTCGCCATCGTGCTGCTGTACGTGTTCCCCGGGATCGGGATGTGGCTGCCGACGGTGCTGTACCGCTGAGCACGCCCGACGGCCTGGCCGCGCTGTCGGCCGTCGAGGCGGCGGGCCGTCTGGCGCAAGGCTCGCTGTCGGCCCTCGACTACGCCGAGGCGCTGCTGACGCGCATCGCGGCCACCGAGCCGCGGCTGCACGCCTGGCAGCACCTCGACGCGGCGCAGGTGCGCGCGCAGGCGCGCGCGCTCGACGCGCTGCGTGCCGCCGGCAACGCCTGCGGCCCCGCGTTCGGCCTGCCGGTGGGCCTGAAGGACATCGTCGACACGCGCGACCTGCCCACCGAGAACGGCACGGCACTG